>JBPRGE010000083.1:0-4930 GCA_051418035.1 Candidatus Longimicrobiales bacterium M2_2A_002 | reverse complement strand
GGGGCGGCGTGCAGATCATGTTCTCCCGGGGCGATGTCGAGGTCGGGGCCGCGGAGCCGGCGCCGCCGGTGACGGGGAGGGCGCCGTGAGCGAGACGCTCCGGGTCGCCGTGCTGGGGACGGGGGCCATCGCCCAGATCGTGCACCTGCCGCTCCTGAAGAGCCTGCCGAGCGTGGAGGTCCGGGCGGTGTGCGACATCGACGAGACCAAGGCGGGCGCGATCGCGAAGCGGCTGGCGATCCCCCACGTGTTCGATGAGCCCGACGCGCTCTTCGAGTCGGGGACGGTGGACGCCGTGGTCATCTGCTCGCCCAGCCACCTGCACCACTCCCAGGCCATCGACGCGCTGGAGGCCGGCCTCCACGTCCTCGTGGAGCGGCCGCTGGCCATCGACCCGAAGTCGGCCGAGGCGGCGATCGCCGCCGCCGAGTCGGCCGACCGGGTGCTCCTCGTCGCGTACAACAACCGGTTCCGGCCGGACATCCGGGGCGTGAAGTCGTTCGTGGAGTCCGGCGAGCTGGGCGACATCTTCTCCGTCCACGGGACGTGGTTCAACCGGAAGGTGCGGCCGAAGCGGCTCACGTGGCGCCATCACGAGGAGACGGCGGGCGGCGGCGCGTTCATGGACCTGGGGCTCCAGGTGCTCGACCTGTGCATGTGGACGCTCGACTACCCGGCGGTGGAGCGGGTGAGCGCGCACCTGCACCCGGGCGAGGAGTTCGAGGTCGAGGACGCCGCGTCGGTGCTGCTCGGGCTCGAGACCGGCGCCACCGTGTCGATCCAGGTGACCTGGAACCTCCACGCGGAGCGGGACCGGCACCATATCCGGGTCTTCGGGACCACCGGCTCCGCGTCGACGCACCCGCTCGCCGTCTGCAAGGAGAGCGGGCACGGGATGCTCAACGCCACACCCCAGATCAGCCGGGGCGCGGAGAACGCGTACACGGCGTCGTACCGGGAGGAGCTCCGGTACTTCATCAGCGCGGCGCTGGGCACCGCCGAGGCGGAGCTGCCCCGTGAGCAGGTGGAGCTGATGCGGGTGGTGGCCCGGGTCTACGAGGCCGGCGAGAAGGGGAAGGAACTGCGGGTGTGACGCTCGCCCCGCCGAAGGGCGAGCGGGCGCTCCCGCTCCTCGCGGGCGGGATCCTGGCGCTGGCCCATCCGCCGGTCGAGCTGCTGCTGCCAGCCTTCATCGGGCTGGTCCCGCTCCTGGTCTTCATCGCCGACCGGCCGCCCGGGCCCGCCGGACGGTGGTCCGCGACCCGGGCGGGGCTCCTGACCGGCGCGGTCTACTTCGGGATCCAGCTGTACTGGTTCTTCGTCGCGCTGGTCTTCCACTCGGTCCTCGCCGTGCCCGCCTACCTCGGGATCGTGGCGGTGCTGACCGGGCTGACCGGCGCGTTCGCCTGGGCCGTCCACTACACCCGCGAGCGGCTCGGGCTGCCGCTGGCGCTCGCGGCCACGCTGTTCTGGCCCGCGCTCGAGTGGACCCAGGGCCACCTCGGCGACCTGGCGTTCCCGTGGCTCGGGCTCGGCGCCGCCCTCGCGCCGTTCCCCGCACTGGCCGGCGCGGCCGACCTGGTCGGCGCCCGCGGGCTGACCGTGTGGATCGCCGCCGCCAACGGTGTCCTCGCCACGCTCCTGCTCCGGTACCGCGACGGGCGTCCCGTGCGGGCGACGGCTGCGGGGCTGGCCGCCCTGCTCCTCGTCCCGTCGGCGTACGGCCTCGTCCGCTACCACACCCTCGAGATGCGGCCCGTGGCCCGCGTGGCCGTGGTCCAGCCGAACATCCCCGAAGAGCTGAAGCTCGACCGGGCGCTGGCGCTGGACACGTCGCTCGCGGCGCTGACCGCCCTCACCGGCCGGCTGGAGGGCGAGCCGGTGGACCTGGTGGCGTGGCCCGAGGTGGCGCTCCCCGTATCGCTCACGGCCACGCCCGCAGCGATGGCGCAGATCCGGGCGCTCAGCACCCGCCTCGACGCGCCGATCCTGGTGGGCGCCTACGGCCACGACCGCGAGGACCCGGGGGAGCCGGGCACCCGCTTCAACTCCGCGTTCGTCATCGACGCCGCCGGCATCGGCGACGACCGGTACGACAAGCGCCGCCTCGTCCCGTTCGTCGAGCGGGTGCCGTTCATCGACCCCGCCTGGCTCCAGCGGCTCGTCGACCTCGGGCAGTTCGGCGCGCTGGGACGGGGCACCGATCGAACGCCGATCCCGCTGGACGGCGGCGCCGCGTTCGGAACGCTGATCTGCTACGAGTCGATCTTCGCCGGACTGTCCCGGTCGTACCGGCGCGATGGGGCCGACCTCCTGGTCAATATCACCAACGACGCGTGGTACGGCCGCGAGGAATGGTGGGCCCGGACCAACGCGCTCTGGCAGCACCCCGCCCACATGGTGCTGCGCGCCATCGAGAACCGGATCGGCGTCGCCCGCTCCGCCAATACCGGGATCTCCATGTTCATCGACCCCCTGGGCCGGACGTACCAGCGGACCCCGCTCTTCGAGCCCGATGTCCGCGTCGACACCGTCTACACCAGCGACGAGCTGACGCTGTTCACGCGATGGGGGGACTGGGTGGGGACGGGGGTCGCCATTGCTGCCGTGATCGTGCTGGTGGCGGCGAGGGTGAGGACGTAGGAAGATGCAAGAGTGCAAGAGTGCAAGATGCAAGAGTGCAAGAGGGCAAGAGGGCAAGAGGGCAAGAGGGCGGCTTCAGCCACTCGCTCGCGGCACGAGGCACGAAGGCACGAGGCACGAGGCACGAGACGCAAGGGACGGACAAGGGAGCAGCGACGGTGGCCTGAAGTGGTCCTCGACGTCCGCGCTGCGTCCTCCGGGCTCGTGGATCCGTGCACTCTTGCATCGTGCACTCTTGCATCATGCACTCTTGCATCATGCACTCTCGCTCCGCAGTCCCGCCCTTGATGGATCCACACCTCACGGGTATACTTACAGGCTGGCGCGAAACCGAACACAAACAGGATCGATCATGAAGCAGGACATCCACCCCGAGTACAAGCTGGCGACGGTTCACTGCGCGTGCGGGAACACGTTCCAGACCCGGAGCACCGAGGACGACATCCACCTGGACGTGTGCAGCGTCTGCCACCCGTTCTTCACGGGTCGTCAGCGGCTGATGGACACGGCCGGTCGGGTCGAGCGGTTCCGTCGCAAGTGGGGCGGCGGCGAGAAGGAGGAGTCGGAGAGCACGGCGGAGGAGGCCGTGGAGGCGGAGGCCGAGGCCGAGGCGCCGACCGACGAGATGGAGGCCGCGGTCGCGGAGGTCGTCGAGGCGGGCGAGGACGAGGCGGAGTCCGAGGAAGAGGTCGAGGCCGAGGAAGAGGTGGAGGCGAAGGCCGAGGTCGAGGCGGAGGAAGAAGAGGCGAAGGCCGAGGTCGAAGCGGAGGCCGAGGAAGCGGTCGAAGCGGAGGCCAAGGTGAGCGCTGAGGAGGAGGACGAGGGCGAGGACGAGGAGAAGGAGTCCTGACCTCGTAGCTCGTCGCGGGGATGGAACCAGTAGTATTCAGAGCCGGGGCTGCCCCGGCTCTTTTCACATGAGGCCATGTCACTGGAAACGAGGCTGGAACAGGCGGTCGAGCGGCACGCGGAGCTGAACCGTCAGCTGGCGGAGCCGGCGGTGCTGAACGACCCGGATCGTCTTCGGAAGGTGGCGCAGGAGCACGCTGAGCTTGCGCCGGTGGCCGAGGTGTACGAGGAGCTGGAGCGGGTCCGGCGGGAGCTGGCGGACGCCCGGGAGATGGTGGAGTCGTCGGAGGACCCGGAGCTGGCGGAGCTGGCGGAGTCGGAGGTCGCGTCGCTGGAGGCCGAGGAAGAGCGACTGCTGGAGCGGGGGAAGCGGCTGCTGATCCCGAAGGACCCGCTGGCGGACCGCGCGGCGGTGGTGGAGGTCCGTGCGGGGACGGGCGGCGACGAGGCCGCGCTCTTCGCCGGTGACCTGGTCCGGATGTATCTGCGGTACGCGGAGAAGCGGGGGTGGAAGACGGAGACGGTGGACGTCAGCGAGGGCGAGATGGGCGGCTACCGGGAGGCGAGCTTCATCGTTCGGGGGAAGAACGCGTACGGCGACCTGCGGAGCGAGTCGGGCGTGCACCGGGTGCAGCGGGTGCCGGAGACGGAGAGCCAGGGCCGGATCCATACGTCGGCGGCCACGGTGGCGGTGCTGCCGGAGGCGGAGGAGGTGGACGTGGAGATCCGGGACGAGGATCTCCGGATCGACGTCTTCCGCAGCTCGGGCCCGGGCGGCCAGAGCGTGAACACCACGGACTCGGCCGTGCGGATCACCCACGAGCCGACGGGCGTGGTGGTGAGCTGCCAGGACGAGAAGAGCCAGCACAAGAACAAGGCGAAGGCCATGAAGGTGCTCCGCAGCCGACTGCTGGACCGGAAGATCGCCGAGCGGGAGGCGGAACGGAGCCGGGAGCGGAAGGCGCAGGTCGGGACCGGCGACCGGTCGGCGAAGATCCGGACGTACAACTTCCCCCAGGGCCGCGTCACCGACCACCGGATCAACCTGACGCTCTACAAGCTGGATGACGTCATCGACGGCGACCTGGACGAGCTGATCGAGGCGCTGAAGCTGGCCCGGGAGGAGGAGCGGCTGGCCGAGGAAGCGCTGGCGTGACGCCCGATCGGACCTCGCCGCCCCGCCCGCTGGAGCTGACGAAGCTCGCGGCCGAGCACCTGGCGGAGAAGGGGATCGAGGAGGCCCGTCTCGAGGCCGAGCTCCTGCTGGCGCCCGTCCTGGGGATCCGTCGGCTGGACCTCTACCTGCAGTTCGAGCGTCCGCTCGAGCCGTCGGAGGTGGAGGCCTACCGCGAGGCGCTGCGCCGTCGGGCCGACCGGGAGCCGGTCCAGTACATCACCGGCGAGGTGGAGTTCCGGGAGCTGACGCTGGAGGTGGATC
>JBPRGE010000082.1:0-27895 GCA_051418035.1 Candidatus Longimicrobiales bacterium M2_2A_002 | reverse complement strand
GACCACGCTCGGCAAGATCATCGGCGGCGGGCTCCCCGTGGGCGCGTTCGGCGGCCGCGAGGACCTCATGCGACAGGTCGCGCCCGATGGCCCCGTCTACCAGGCGGGCACACTGTCGGGCAACCCGCTGGCCATGGCCGCCGGGCTCGCCACGCTGACGCGACTCCGGGAGCACCCCGAGGTCTACGACGAGCTGGAGCGCACCGGCGCCCGGCTGAGTCGCGGGCTGAAGAAGGTCGTCGAGGACGGCGGCTACCCGCTGTCGTGGAACCGGGTCGGCTCCATGGCGACGCTCTTCTTCACGCCGGAGCCGGTGACCGGCTGGGGCACGTCGTCGCAGCAGGACCGGGAGAAGTTCGGCGCGTACTTCCACGGCATGCTGGACCGGGGGATCTACCTCCCGCCCAGCCCCTTCGAGGCGCTCTTCCTGTCGGCGGCGCTGACGGACGAGGACATCGACCGGACCGTGGACGCCGCGGCCGACGTGCTCGGGGAGGTGTTCGGATGAGCGGGACGGGCACCATACCGGACGATCGAGGCGGGGTCGGACCCGGCCCCGGTGCCACCCCCACCCCCGGGGAGGCACCGCCCTTCCTGGCCGCGTGCCGGGGGCAGCCCGTGCCCCATACCCCTGTGTGGATCATGAGACAGGCCGGGCGGTACCTCCCCGAGTACCGGGAGATCCGGAAGGACGTGGACTTCCTGACGCTGACGAAGACGCCGGATCTGGCCGCCGAGGTCACGCTCCAGCCGATCCGCCGGTTCGGGATGGACGCGGCGATCCTGTTCAGCGACATCATGACGCCGCTGGAGGGGATGGGGCTCCAGCTCGAGTTCGCCCCGGGGCCGGTCATCGGGAACCCCGTGCGGACCGGCGAGGATGTGGACGCGCTCCGGGTCGCCGACCCCGAGGAGACGGTCCCGTTCGTCCTGGAGACGATCCGGATCCTGAGCCGGGAGCTGCCGGCCTCCGCGCCGCTCATCGGCTTCGCGGGCGCGCCGTTCACCACGTACTGCTACGCGGTGCAGGGGAGCGGGTCGAAGACGTTCGCGCGGGCGAAGGCGCTGATGTTCAGCGACCCGGGAGTCGCCCGGGAACTGATGGCGAAGATCGCCGACACCACGGCCCGCTACCTCGGCGCCCAGGCCGAGGCCGGCGCGCGCGCGCTCATGATCTTCGACTCCTGGGCCGGGACCCTGAGCCCGCGGATGTACGAGGAGTTCGCGCTGCCGGCGGTCCAGCGGATCACGGCGTTGCTGAGGGAGCACGGTGTGCCGCTCATCTACTTCCCGAACCAGGGCGCCACGCTCCTGGAGCTCGCGAGGGACGCCGGCGCCGACGTCATCGGCATCGACTGGCGGCTCCCGCTCTCGAGGGCCCGGGCCACCCTCGGACCGGACGTGGCGGTGCAGGGTAATCTGGACCCTACGGCGCTGTTCGCGCCCCGCGAGGAGCTCGGCCGGCAGATCGACCGGGTGCTGGAGGAGGCGGGCCCCGAGCCCGGCCACATCTTCAACCTCGGCCACGGGATCGAGCGGAGCACCGACCCGGACCAGGTCAAGTTCCTGGTGGATCAGGTCCATGAGACGACGGCAGTCTAGAGTCTGGAGTCCAGAGAGAGTCGCGGAGGACGTGTGAGAGGGAGGGTGGAGTAAATGAGCGAGCACAGGATCGACGTCGACCTGGAGACGGTGCAGCGGTTCGACCGGCCGGGTCCCCGGTACACGAGCTACCCGACGGCGGTGGAGTTCACCGAGGAGGTCGGGGAAGCCGCGTACCTCGAGAAGCTGGCGGCGTCCAATGCCGAGGGGGACGAGCCGCTGAGCCTGTACGTCCACCTCCCGTTCTGCGAGCACCGCTGCCTTTTCTGCGGCTGCCACGTGGTCATCACGCCGCACATGCCGGTGGCCGAGAAGTACATGGAGTACCTGCACCGGGAGATCGACCTCCTGGCCGCCGAGCTGCCGGACCGGCGAACGCTGGTCCAGATGCACTGGGGCGGCGGGACGCCCACGTACTTCTCGCCGGACCAGCTGGAGACGCTCTTCGGCCATATCACGAAGTACTTCGACTTCGCCGACGGCGCCGAGCTGGCCATCGAGGTCGACCCCCGGGTCACCACGAAGGACCACCTGGAGCGGCTCTCGGGGCTCGGGTTCAACCGGCTGAGCATGGGCGTGCAGGACCTGACGCCCGAGGTGCAGGAGGCCATCACGCGGAACCAGACGTACGACCAGACGGCCGGGCTCATCGAGCTGGCCCGCGAGCAGGGCTTCACCGAGGGGATCAACGTCGACCTGATCTACGGGCTGCCGAAGCAGCGGCCGGAGACGTTCGCGACGAACCTGGCGAAGATCATCGAGCTGCGGCCCGACCGGGTCGCCGCGTACTCGTTCGCGTACGTCCCGTGGATCAAGGGGCACCAGAAGAAGCTGGACCCGGACGACCTGCCGAGCGCCGAGACCAAGCTCGAGCTGTACCTGATGGCCATGGACCGGTTCCTGGACGCCGGCTACGAGCCCATCGGGATGGACCACTTCGCGCTCCCCGACGACGAGCTCTCCGTGGCCGCCCGCGAGAACCGGCTCTACCGCAACTTCATGGGCTACACCGTGATGCCCGCGTCCGACATGGTGGCCGTCGGGATCAGCGGGATCGGCGAGGTGCAGCACGCCTTCTTCCAGAACGAGAAGAAGCTGAGCCGCTACTACCAGGCGCTCGACGACGACCGGCTCCCCGTCCAGCGCGGCTACCTCCTCGACGAGGACGACCGGATCCGGCAGTACGTGATCAAGGAGATCATGTGCAACTTCCGGGTCTCGAAATCCGTGGTGAACGAGCGGTTCGGGATCGACTTCGACGCCTACTTCGCCGACGCGCTGGACCGGCTCGACGACGTCCGGGACGCCGGCTTCATCGAGGAGAGCGACGACGTGCTCCGGGTCACGCCCCGCGGCCGCCTCTTCGTCCGGAACGTCTGCATGGAGTTCGACCGGTACCTGACCGAGAAGGAGCAGGCGAAGGCCGATGCCGAGGAGTCGGGCGAGGAGACGCCCGTCTTCTCCCGCACGGTCTGACGCGACGGCGACGGGGGCGTACCGATGCCGGCGGGTGGAGGCTCCGTGGCGGCGCAGCGCTCGGTCTCACCGCGGAACGCGCAGAACACGCTGAAGCTCGGCGGGAGTACGTTCCCGGAGGCCTGTCGATGCCGCACAGTCTGACGTCGCGCGACGAACCAACCGTGGAGCGAGGAGTCTGACGTGAAGCGAGTCGTCATGGTGGGCGGCGGGGTCACCGGCCTGACCACCGCCGTGAACGTGCTGGAGAAGGCGGAGTCCACCGGCACGGCGGTCGAGGTGGTGGTGCTCGAGGCCGGCGAGTCGCCGGGCGGGAACATCCGCACGGAGCGCACCGACGGCTACACCATCGAGAACGGCCCGAACGGGTTCCTGGACAACGCGCCGCGGACGCTGGAGCTGGTCCGTCGCATCGGGCTCGAGGAGGAGCTCCAGCCCGCCGACGAGTCGGCCGCGAAGCGGTTCATCTACCGGAACGGCCGGCTCCACGAGGCGCCCACCGGGCCGCTGAGCTTCCTCCGGAGCGGGCTGCTCAGCCTCCGGGGCCGGCTCCGGGTCTTCGCCGAGCCGTTCGCCCGCTCCCGCCCCGATGACGTGGATGAGACGATCTACGACTTCGCCGCCCGACGGATCGGGCCCGAGGCCGCGTCCGTCCTCGTGGACGCCATGGTCTCCGGCGTGTTCGCCGGGAACGTCCACGCGCTGAGCCTGCAGAGCAGCTTCCCCAGGATGGCGACGATGGAGGCCGAGCACGGCGGGCTGGTCAAGGCCATGGTCGCCCGGATGAAGGAGCGGAAGGCGGCGAAGAAGGAGGTCGAGGCGCGCCGTGCCCGGGGTGAGGACGTGGAGGAGCTCACGGCGCCGGGCGGGCCCGCGGGCCCCGGCGGCACGCTGACTTCGTTCCGCGATGGACTGGACACGCTCATCCGGGGGCTCGTCGACGCGCTGCCGGAGGGCACCGTGAGGACGGGAAGCGCCGTCGCGTCGGTGACGCGGAGCGAGGGTCGGGAAGGGGGCGGCCCGGCCGAACGCCCCTGGACCGTCACGCTCGCCGACGGTGGGACGCTCGACGCCGACGCCGTGGTCGTGACCATCCCGTCACCCCGGGCCGCGCCACTGCTCCGGGAGCTGGACACCGAGCTGAGCGGGACGGTCGCGGCGATCGAGACGGCCGGGCTCGCCGTCGTCGCGCTGGCGTGGGACGCGGCGGATGTCCCGGACGCCGACGGGTTCGGGTTCCTGGTGCCCCGGGGCGAGCGTCCCCGGATCCTGGGCTGCCTGTGGGACTCGTCGATCTTCCCGGGCCGCGCGCCGGACGGGAAGGTCCTGCTCCGGTGCATGATCGGCGGCGCCCACGACGAGGCCGCCGTCTCCGAGTCCGGGGACGTCCTGGTCCGCCAGTGCCGCACGGACCTCGAGGACGCCATGGGGATCACCGCCGAGCCGGTCCTGACCCGGGTCTACCGGTGGCCGCTGGGGATCGGGCAGTACACCGTCGGCCACCAGGACCGGCTCGACGCGATCCACGCGCGTCTCGCCGGGCACCCCGGGCTCCGGGTGGCCGGGAGCTCCTACTACGGCGTGGCCATGAACGCGTGCATCGAGAAGGCGTGGTCACAGGCCGACGAGATCGTGGTGCGACTCATGGACGAGCCGGCGGGAGCGGTCGGGTCGGCGCCCTGACATGCTGGTCGTGAGGGTCGGGCTCCCCGCCTCGACGAGTTCGGTACCGAGTTCGCCCGGCGGACCGGACCTCGAGCTCTACGTTCTGGACTCTGGTCTCTGGACTCTGGACTCCCGCCAGGACGCGGCTTCCTCCGCCTGCCCGCCGTACGAGGTCTGGTGCTGGTAACCCTCTGAGTCAGACTCCGGGGTTCCGGCCCAGAAGGTGAGGCTGCTCACCAGGAGCGAGAAGCCGATCAGCCAGTCCACGCCGGCCACCGCGAGCGCGGCGATGGGGCCCCGGTCGGCCAGGATCGAGAGGACGACGGCACCACCGATCATGACCGCCAGCGCCACGAAGAAGCTCGGGCGGAAGAACTGCCAGAGCCGCGGCGACTCGAGTGCCCGGATCCGGTGCAGGTTCCTGACGCACGACCGCCGAAAGACGGTCTGCCCCTGGATCACGCCGAGCCCCACGGCCAGGAGCCCGACAGTCACGGGCCACTCCACGGACCCGAGGGCGGCCGCGGCGCCGATCAGCCGCTCGGCGCCCTTCCACAGCAGCATCCCCGCGCCGATATACCAGACGGCGGCGGAGAGCCACTTCAGGAGTGTGTGTCGGGCGGTGGGCATGACGGGTCGGGCCAGGCTCGTGTTCTGCAAAGCACCGAAGCTAATCGGTATCGATCGCCGCCTGCACCCCCCAGGGCCCGGTGCAGGAGGCGGGTGATCCGACGAAGATCGTTCGAGCTCGAACGAACTACTTCGGGGACCAAAGGCGTAAGCGGTTGGCAATAAACAACGTACGGTATTCGCCATCGAAATCGTTCGTTCGAGCTCGAACAAAATCGCGGCGGGGTGACATCCAATGTGAGGGGTCGCTCCGGTGTCCGCTCCGGCCGCTGATTCCCGGGCCCTAGTCGACCCCGTACTCCTTCATCTTGCGCCACAGCGTGGTCCGGCTCATCCCGAGCAGCTCGGCGGCCCGGCTCTTCACGCCACCGGTCTCGTCGAGTGCCGCCCGGATGGCCGCTTCCTCCTCGGTGGGGGAGAGCTCGGAGCGGTAGCGCTCGCCGGGGGGGCCGGTCGCATCGGTGCCGCCATCGTCGCCCCGGATCTCGGGCGGGAGGTGCTGGGCTTCGACCCGGCCGCCCTCCGCCCGGATCGCGCTGCTCTCCACCACCGACATGAGCTCCCGGACGTTGCCCGGCCAGTCGTAGCTCCGCATCAACCGGACGGCGAACGGGGAGCACGTGGGCCGGGCGCCATCGGGGAGCCGGGCGGCGACCCGGTCGAGCGCCGCCTCGATCAGGAGCGGCACGTCGCCCCGACGCTCCCGGAGCGGCGGGATCCGGATGTGGAAGACGTTCAGTCGGTAGAAGAGGTCCTCCCGGAACCGGCCGGCGTCCACCTCCGCCCGGAGGTCCCGGTTCGTGGCGGCGATGACCCGGGCGTCGACGGGTCTGGCCCTCACTGCGCCGACCGGCGTGACCTCCTTCTCCTGCAGCACCCGGAGGAGCCGCTGCTGGAGCCGGAGGCTCATGTCGCCGACCTCGTCGAGCAGCAGCGTCCCGCCATCCGCGGCGGTGAAGAGCCCGTCCCGGTTCTTCACGGCGCCCGTAAACGCGCCCTTCACATGGCCGAAGAGCTCCGACTCGAGCACGCCCTCCGCCAGCGCGGCGCAGTTCACCGGGATGAACGGCCGGTCCGATCGGCGCGACAGCTCGTGGACGGCCCGGGCCACCAGCTCCTTGCCCGTGCCCGTCTCGCCGGTGATCAGGACCGTGGAGTCGGTGGGCGCCACGCGACGGACCCCGTCGAAGACCTCCCGCATGGACGGCGCCCGCCCGATCATCCCCGGCACCCGCTCCTCGACCCCCCCGGGGCGCCGGTCCAGCAGCTCGCCGACCCGCGCCGAGAGGAGGTCCGGGTCGACCGGCTTCGCCAGGAAATCGTCGGCGCCGGTGTGCAGCGACTGGACCGCGGTCTCGATGCTGCCGAACCCGGTCACCATCAGGATCGGGACGCCCTCGCCCCGCTTGCGGAGCACCTCCAGCAGACTCATCCCGTCGAGCCCCGGCATCCGGAGATCCAGCAGCATCAGGTCGAACCGGTGCCGCTCCAGTGCCGCCACGGCGGCCGAGGCGTCCGCGGCCAGGACCACCGTGTGGCCGTCCTGGCGGAGGAGCTCCGCCGTCGAGAGGCGGAACGCCCGGTCGTCGTCGACGACCAGGATGCGCCGTTCACCCGTCTCGGTCATGCGACTCCTCCCGCGCCTGCTCCGCTGTGCCCCCGGCCCCGTCGTCCGGCCCGCCCGCGTCGGCCAGCGGGATCTCCAGCCGGAAGACGGCGCCATCGTCCGCGTTGCGCGCCGTGAGCCGACCGCCGGCGCGGGTCACGAGCCCCTGGGCGATGAAGAGCCCGAGCCCCACGCCGCTCACGCCGGCCTTGGTGGTGAAGAACGGGTCGAAGATGCGGTCCAGGAGGTCGTCATCGATGCCGGGCCCCTCGTCGGAGACCTCGAGGACCGCCCGGTCACCGTCCCGGCCCAGGGTGAGCTGGACCCGGCCGCCTCCGGGCATCGCCTCCCGCGCGTTCTGCGCCAGGCTCAGCAGCACCTGCTTCAGCGTGTCCGGACCGATCGCCACGTCCGGGACCGGCTCCACGTCGGTCTCCAGTGTCCAGCCGTCGGCGCCGGCTCGGAACAGCCGTGCCACCTGGTCCACGACCCCGCCCGCGTCCGCCCGCGACGCGCCCGGGTCCATGGGCCGGTTCATGTCGAGCATCTGCTCCGCCAGCTCGTGCATCCGCAGCAGCTCGTCGATGGCCAGGTCCGCGAACTCCTTGCCCTTCGCGTCGCCCCCGAGCCGACGGTGCAGGAGCTCCAGCAGGTTCCGGATGTTCGCCACCGGGTTCCGGATCTCATGGGCGAGCTCCGCCACGAGCCGGCCGGTGGCCGCCAGCCGGTCGCGACGGATCAGCTCCGACTGCAGCGCCTGGAGCCGCTCCTGCCGCTCCGCCAGCTCCGCGTTGGCGTCCGAGAGCTCCGCCAGTCGCGCCTGCAGCGACGCCCGCATACGGTCGAACGCGTGGGCCATGCGGTCGACCTCCTCGATCCGCGACGGCTCCAGCGGGGCGTGGAAATCGCCGTCCGCCAGCCGGTCGGCCGCACGGGCCAGCCCCCGGACGGGGCGCGACACGCCCGTGGCGATCAGGGCGCCCAGCACGAGCGCGAGGGCCAGCGCGACGCCGCCCGCCAGCAGCGCGCCCCGCCGTAGCTCGGGCAGGATCCCGAGCTCCTCGGAGACGTCCATCACGAACAGGACTCGACCCACCTCGTCCAGCGGCGACGACGTCACCCAGTAGCGCTGGCCCGCCACCTCCAGCTCCCGGACCGGGCCGTCCCGCGGACCGCTCCGAAGGTACCGGGCCGGGAGGGCGGAGGCCGAATCCAGCGTGGAGGCGATCACCGTGTCGCCCGCCACGATCACCACGTCGGTGGCCGTGAGCCCCGCCAGCGTGGCCGCCGTGGCCTCGTTCACCGGTGCCGCCACTCCGGCCGCGCCGCGCCACTCGCCCCCGTGGAGGACCGGCGCCACGGATACCACGTACAGCCCCGACTCCGACCGCACGAACCCCACCGGCGCGTCTCCGCGCCGGGTCGCCTCCAGGAGCGCCGGGTCCGGCACCGCGCCCAGGACCGGACGACCCGCGGAATCCACCAGCACCGGGGTCTCCCCCTCCTGCGGACGGTCCAGGATCAGCGCACCGGCGGATGACGCGTCCCTGAGCAGCGCCTCTGCGAGACCCGGCGTTCCCGCGACCTCCTGGGCGTGCATCATGAGCGCGTCCCCGCGCGCCGCGTTCCGGTCCTTCAGCACCATCGGCGCCCGCTCCAGGTCGGCCCGGGCCGACGCCTCCAGGCGGGTCGCCAGCGTGCGGTCCAGGACCACCCCCGCCGGGATCAGCGCAATCGCCATCGCGCCGGCCAGGCCCAGCAGCAGGATCTGTCGAAGTGTCGGTCTCATGGGAATTCTGGCTTGCCATATCCGGGCCGCCTCCGGCCGGAACGGACTCCCCGGGCCAGGCGGGCGTGGACCATGTCTCTATCCGTTTCAACCCTCTGGTTCTGCAACGTTTCAAGCGGCCGGATGAAACACGGGGGGTCGAGCCGGGTTCCAGTGATGGAAGGCCGTAAGTAGACATCTGGCATTGACTTGTAGCAGAGCCAACGGGGCTGGGCCGCAGGTTGCGACAGTAGCGTCGCCACAGGACGGGGGGTAGTTCCCCTCCGGCGGACCTGACGAGAACTTTCGGGACCCGACGAGCCCGAGACCGCACGAGGAGTGAGCACATGCTGATCGGCAAGCCGAACGACATCCCGTCCTCCGAGATCACGCCGAAGGACGTGTACCTGAAGCGACGTGAGTTCATCGGGAAGACGGCCCGCGGCCTGATCGTCGCGGCGGCGGCGCCCTCGACGCTCCTGGCGTGCGATGGCGCGGGCGGGGAGCCGGCCGGGAGGGGCGACGCGATCCAGGAGGAGCTCACGCCGTACGAGTACGTGACCACGTACAACAACTTCTACGAGTTCGGCACGGGGAAGGAGGACCCCTCGGAGCTGGCCCACATGTTCAACCCGCGGCCGTGGACGGTGGAGATCAGCGGTCTTGTGGAGAAGCCCGGCGAGTACCGGCTCGAGGACTTCCTGAAGCCGCACGCGATCCAGGACCGGACGTACCGGCTCCGGTGCGTGGAGGCGTGGTCGATGGTGATTCCGTGGCAGGGGATCCCGCTGGCCGATGTGCTGAACCGGGCCGGGCCGCGGCCCGGGGCGGAGTTCGTGAAGCTCACGACCGTGTTCCGGCCGTCGGAGATGCCGGGGCAGCGCCGGGCATTCATCGACTGGCCGTATGTGGAGGGGCTCCGCCTCGACGAGGCGATGCACCCGCTCACGATCCTGGCCACGGGGCTGTACGGTGAAGAGCTGCCGAACCAGAACGGCGCGCCGCTCCGACTGGTGGTGCCGTGGAAGTACGGGTTCAAGAGCATCAAGTCCATCGTGAAGATCGAGCTCACGGACCGTATGCCGCTGAACACGTGGAAGCAGATGCAGCCGCGGGAGTACGGCTTCTACGCCAACGTGAACCCGAACGTGGACCACCCGCGCTGGAGCCAGGCCCGGGAGCGACGGATCGGTGAGCTCGGTCGCCGGCCGACGCTCATGTTCAACGGCTACGGCGACCAGGTGGCGCACCTCTACGAGGGGATGGACCTGGAGCGGTGGTACTGATGGGCGCTCGGCTTCGCCTCGCTGGGAGGTAGCGGGTGGACAGGAAGCGGCGGATCGTCCTGCTGAAGGTCGGCGTCTGGGCGCTGGGGCTGTTTCCCCTGGCACAGGTGGCGTGGTGGCTCAGGGACGGGCTGATCGGGCTGGGAGCGAATCCCATCGAGAAGGTGCTGCTGCACTCGGGGTGGTGGACGCTCACGCTGCTGCTCGTCTCGCTGGCCATCACGCCGCTCCGGCGGGTCACGGGGCGGAACGAGCTGATCAAGCTGCGGCGACCGCTGGGGCTGTTCGCCTTCTTCTGGGCGACGGTCCATCTCGGGATCTACCTCGGGCTCGACCAGGTCTTCGAGTGGGCGTTCATCTGGGAGGACATCGCCGAGCGGCCGTTCATCACGGTCGGGTTCGCCGCGTGGGTGATCCTGCTGGCGCTGGCGTTCACCTCCACCAGGGGGTGGGTCCGACGGCTGGGGCAGCGGTGGACGCTCCTGCACCGTGGCGTCTACCTGGCGGCGCTCCTCGGCGTGATCCACTACTACTGGCGGGTGAAGGCCGATACCCGGGAGCCGCTGATCTTCGCGGCGGTATTCATCGGGCTCATGGCACTCCGGATGCAGTGGACGGAGCGACGGAAGCGGCGACGGGAGCCGTCGTCGTCGCCGTCGGAACCGGTACAGCCCGAGGAGTCGTCGCATGCGCGCCATGGTGCTGGGGGAAGCGGAGCAGCTGCTGGAGCTCGCGGACCGGTCGGAGCCGGAGCCGGGGCCGGGTGAGGTCCGGATCCGGGTCAGCGCGTGCGGCGTCTGCCGCACGGACCTCCACATCATCGATGGGGAGCTGACCGACCCGAGCCTCCCGCTCATCCCCGGCCACCAGATCGTCGGCGAGGTGGTGGAGCTCGGCGACGGCGTCGACTCGGTGGCCCCCGGCGACCGCGTCGGCGTCCCATGGCTCGGCTGGACGTGCGGCGAGTGCTGGTACTGCCGCCACGACATGGAGAACCTGTGCGAGGACGCCCGCTTCACCGGGTACCACCGGGACGGCGGCTTCGCGGAGCAGACGGTGGCCGACGCCCGGTACGCGTTTCCGCTGCCCGGCGATGAGCCCGACCTCCAGATCGCGCCGCTGCTGTGCGCGGGGCTGATCGGCTACCGGTCGTACCGCACGGCGGTGGAAACGGCGGGTGAGGTGGGACGGATCGGGCTCTACGGCTTCGGCTCCGCCGCCCATATCCTCGCCCAGGTCGCGATCCACCACGGGCGCGATGTCTACGCGTTCACACGCCCCGGCGACGAAGAGGGCCAGGCGTTCGCCCGGGAGCTGGGCTGCGTCTGGGCCGGGCCGTCCGACGAGCCGCCGCCCGCCACCCTCGACGCCGCCATCATCTTCGCCCCCGTCGGTCCGCTGGTGCCCGCGGCGCTGAAGACCGTCCGGAAGGCCGGAGCCGTCGTCTGTGCCGGGATCCACATGAGCGAGATCCCGGCGTTCTCCTACGACATCCTCTGGGAGGAGCGGGTCGTCCGGAGCGTGGCCAACCTGGAGCGGCGGGATGCCGAGGAGTTCCTCGCGCTCGCTCTGGAGGTGCCGGTCCGGACGGAGGTGCACACGTACGCGCTGGACGAGGTCAACGAGGCGCTGGACGACCTGCGGGCGGGGCGGTTCGAGGGATCGGCGGTCATCGACGTGGGGGGAGCGTAGGCAGGGCTGCCGCTTCTGCCCCAGGGACGGGCTGCCGGGCTCGAATTGAGGGGGTGGAGAGAGGACGCGGGTCCAGCGGCGGGTGCCGCTGGACCCGTTTGTCGCGTCCGCTTACAGCGAGGTGATTACCGGCAGCATCAGCACGACCACCGTGCCGACACAGGCGGTCACCGCGGCCGTCACTCGCGCCGCAATCTGCAGCAGGTCCTTGTTCGCTTCCGTCATTTCGTTCATCCCGTACCTTTCTGTTACTGGCAGGGTTCGGGTCGTCATCGTGATCTATCCGGCAGTACGCAGGAGCCGTCGTTCTGGTTTCAATGTCTTCACCGCTTTAGATAGCGTCGGGGCCGCGAGCGTTGCATCCAGGCTTTCGCGGAATGGCTCAGGGCCGTGCGCGGGGGTGGGTCCGGCGCCGGCCGTGAAACCGTGGCGGCGGGCGGGTCGTAGGGCTGGGCGGGACTTCCGAACAGAGAGGGTGAAATGGTGGAAGAGCTGATTCCGATCTTTTTCTTCATGTGCGTGGCGGGTGTCATGATCCTGCGGCCGGTGACCAAGAAGCTCGGGCTGCTGATCGAGGCGATGGCCAAGGAGCGGATGGGCCAGAACGGCTCGGTGCAGACCGGCCTGGACGAGACGCAGCTGGAGCGGATCACGGTGGCGCTGGAGCGGCTGAACACCCGGATCGACCGTGTCGACGACCGGATGAACTTCATGGAGCACCTGGTCGAGGACCGGAACCGGCGCCAGCGGCTGACCGGCTGATCGCGTCGCGTCGCTGAGCTCTCCGGGCCCGTGTGTGGACGGTTCTCCCTCGGTGTGGACACGGATCGGCTGATCGCCGAGTTCGGGATCGCCGCGGTCACCGAGCCGCACGAGCCGCGCTACAATATCGCGCCCACCCAGCCGGTCCCCGCCGTGGTGCGTGGCGAGGAGGGGCTCCGTCTCGGCGCGCTCCGCTGGGGGCTGGTCCCGCGGTGGGCCGATGACCCGGGGATCGGGAACCGTATGATCAATGCCCGGAGCGAGACCGTCGATCGCAAGCCGGCGTTCCGGGAGCCGTTTCGCGACCGCAGGTGCTGGGTCCTGGCCGACGGGTTCTACGAATGGCGCGACGAAGACGGTCAGAAGGTCCCCATCCACTTCCGCCTGCCCGACGGCCGTCCGTTCGCCTTCGCGGGGCTCTGGGACCGGTGGCGGCAGGGCGATCAGGAGATCGTCTCGTGCACCATCCTGACCACCGACCCGAACGCGGCCGTGCGACCGGTGCATGATCGGATGCCGGTCGTCCTGCCGGAAGAGGTGCGGGAGGAATGGCTGGACCCCGATGCCGGTCCCGACCGGCTGCAGTCCCTCCTGCAGCCCTACCCGGGGCCCATGGAGCACCGGCGGGTGTCCACCCGCGTGAACAGCCCCGAGAACGACGACCCGTCGATCCTGGAGCCCGATCCGGACCACGGCTGACCGCCCTGGTTCCCCCGGGCCGGCCCGGAACGCTGCCGGTACGGTTTGTGTACCATGATCCGGTAACCCCCTGAAGCGGACTGTGGACGGCGACGACCGTCCGGGTGTCAGGTGGGGAGGGGTGTGTTGGGTGGGGATGGCGGCCGGACGGCGTCGAGGATTCTCCCGATCGCTTGCCCGGCCCGGGCCCGGGCTTTACAATGGGCGACTGTTCCACCGACCGAATCCCGCCTCGCACCGCGCCGGAACCTTCCACCGCGATGAAGGGGTATAGCAATTCGACGAGCGGCCGTTGTGGCCTCGCCGCAGGAAAGACGTCCAGACCGGAGACCCTGGAAGATGAAGCGACTCATAGTTCGGAACGTGTGGCTGGCGCTCTTCGTCGCCTTCCTTGCCGCTGGCGTCGGGGTGAACCCGGCCGCGGCACAGGAGCTGGCGGCGGGTGAGCGGATCCTGATCATGGTGCCGCGGCTGGCGCCGACGAACGGCGCGGATGACGGCTTCGGCAAGGATGTGGCCGAAGAGCTCCGCGACCTGATCAACGAGCTCCACACGCACGAAGCGGTGAGCGACGACGACATCGATGACGCCCGGGACGACTACGACCTGGACGAAAAGGACCTCTACAACTGCATCAGGTCTCGCCAGCTCGCCATGCAGAAGAACTGGGGGCTCGTGCTCTGCGGTGAGTACGAGGAGGTCGGCAACGACTCCGTGTACGTGGAGGCCCGGTTTGTCGGATCGCAGGACGGCCAGGAGTTCAAGGTCGAGCCGTTCACGGTCCACAAGGACCGGGAGGAGGCGGCCGCGCAGCGGATCCTGCAGACCTTCGATCGGTTCCAGACGCAGCTCCGGCACACCGTCTTCTGCCAGCAGTACATGGACAGCCAGCAGTGGGACGAGGCGCTCGAGAACTGCAACACGGCGCTCGAGATCAACCCGACGTACGTCTCCGCGTTGTACAAGAAGGCGTTCATCTTCCGGGAGATGGAGCGATACGACGACGCGCTGCAGACGCTGGACAAGCTCCTGGAGCAGGACCCGATCCACCAGGACGCGCTGAAGCTGGCCGGGATCGTCGCGACGACGGCCGGGCAGCCCGAGCGGGCGCGGGAGTACTTCGACCGGTACATGGAGCTGAACCCCGGTGACGTGGCGGTCCGACTGACCATCGCGCGGGACATCTCCAACGCCGGCGACCCGGCACAGGCGCTCGCTTTCGCCCAGGAAGGGCTGGAGATCGAGCCGGACAACCTGACGCTCCTGACCTACATCGGGCACTTCGCCGCCAACGCCGCGAACGAAGCAGAGCGGGCGATGAACACCCCGGACGTGGAGGCCTCAGGCGCGGTGGACCCGTCCAGGGTGACGGAGTACTACCAGACGGCGGCCGAGTCGTATCAGAAGGTGTACCAGGCCGAGGGCGCAGAGACGGACCCGCAGATCCTCGACCGCCTCATTGTGGCGCTGTTCAAGCTGCAGAACTACGATCAGGCCGTGAAGCTCGGGGCCCGGGCCACCGAGTCGCACCCGGACAACGCGGACATCTGGCAGTCCTACTCCCGGGCGCTGCAGGAGGCCGGCCGCTACGAGGAGGCGCTGGCGGCGCTCGATCGGGCGGTTGAGCTGAAAGAGGAGTCGTCGGCTGCACTCGTCCAGCGCCGGGCGCAGCTGCTGCTGGAGATGGACCGGGATCGGGAAGCCGTCGCGACGCTGGTCGAGGGCGCGCAGGCCGGGCTCTTCGGGCCGCAGGACGCCTTCAACACGATCTTCGCCCACGCGTACAACAACGAGTTCCAGAACGGGAACCTGGACGCCGCGTTCGCGCTGCTCGATGCGGCCGGACCGGTGGCCGAGAGCCGTGAGCACACGCTCGCCCGGAACTTCTGGCGCGGCTACATCCTCTACCAGCAGGCCCGGGCCATCCACGACGGCCAGACGGCCGCCGCCGCCCGGCGGGCGCTCCCGCTCTTCGAGCAGGCGCTCGAGTACTTCGAGGCGGCTCAGGGGTACGAGCAGATCCACGCCTCCGCCGATGTGCCGAAGTTCATCGACGGAACCCGGCAGTTCATCGAGATCGAACAGGCGCTGATCGAACGCGGTCGCTGACGGCCGCTCCCGACCCCGGTGAGCCCGCACGCCGGGGTCAGGGCACCCGCAGCGTGAGGCGGCGCCCGACCCGGTAGGCGAACCGGTCGCCGGCCACCGGCTCGCCGTCCGCGTTCACCGAGAGGTCACGGTCGCTCTCGACCACCAGCTCATCGGTGCGGAAGTACCGGACCCTGGAGTCGTCCAGGTGCCTGCCGGCCCGGATCCGCGGGGCGAGCGCCATGAACTCCATCCGGGTCATGCCGGGGACGATCAGAACGTCGAGCTCGCCGTCATCGAGCTCGGCCTCCGGCGTGACCTGGCTGCCCGCACCGGTGCGCCGACCGTTGCCCACGGCGTACATCATGATCTCGCCCTCGAAGCGCGCCTCGCCCCCGGCGGAGATCGCCACGGGGATCGGCTCCAGGTCGGGCAGCTTCTGGACCCCGGTGACCAGGTACGCCAGCGGGCCCAGGAGCCGCTTCGTGTCCTGCGGCGTGTCACCGGTGGCCGTGGCCGCCACTCCGCCGGTGGACACGTTGATGAACCACCGGTCGTTCACCCGCGCGAGATCGACCTCCCGGTCCCTCACGCCCAGCGCGATCTCGAACGCCGGCGCCACCTCCTCGGGGAGGCCCAGGCCCAGCGCGAAATCGTTCGCAGTGCCCAGCGGGATGATCCCCAGCGGGCCGCGCCAGTCGGTCTCCGCGACGCCGTTCGCCACCTCGTTCACCGTGCCATCCCCGCCGGCCGCGATCATCAGGTCCACACCCGACTCCGCCGCAGAGCGGGCGAACCGCGTGGCGTCACCCCCCTCGAACGTCAGACGCGGGTCCACCTCGTGCCCCGCCTCCCGCAGCGATTCCACCTGCGACCGGACTTCCCCCATCCACGGCATCCGATCCCGCGGACGCACGATCAGACTGATGCGCACCTGGCTCCCTCACATCGCGATTCCCGTCTCCGGACCGCATCGCCGTGCAAGGCACGGGCCGGAGGGAGTCCAGAGTCCGGATTGCGGCCCCGAGCCACCCTCCACGACCCACGATCCACGATCCGCAGTGGGTCTCTCTTGACACGCAGTGGGGCCGCGACCTAGCTTGGTGGCACGCAGTGGGGAGAAGTGGGGACGAGTGGGGAAACGCACCACCGGGCACGGGGACCGCGTGTCGACTTTCCTGGGCAGCTACACGTACACGCTGGACGACAAGGGGCGGGTGAGTCTGCCTGCGCCCTTCCGTCGGGATACCGACGACCAGCATTTCGTGCTGCTGCAGGTCTACCCCCCGTCGCTGGCGCTGTATCCTCAGAGCACGTGGCGGGACGTGGAGTCGCGGCTGCGGAACCTGCTGCGCGACCAGCCGGAGTCGCGCACGTGGGTGATGCGCGTGCTGGCGAGCGCGGTGGAAGTATCCCCGGACTCGCAGGGCCGGATCCTGATCCCGTCGCGGCTGCAGGAGGCGGCGGACCTGGAGGGTCAGGTCCTGATGGTGGGGATGATCGACAAGGTGGAGCTCTGGAACCCGTCCGATTTCGAGGGGACGGTGGAGGGGAGGGAGGAGGACTTCGAGCGGTACGCGCCACAGATCTTCCGGTGACGGCGCGGCGCGCCGCGGTGGGGAGGAGCCGATGACGGAAGGCTATCACACCCCGGTGCTGGTGGAGGAAGTGGTCCGCTGGCTGGAGCCTCGACGAGGGGGAGTGTACTTCGACGGGACGCTCGGCGGCGGCGGGCACAGTGAAGCGATCCTGGAGGCCGGACCGGAGGCGCGGGTACTGGCGGTGGACCGTGACCCGGAGGCGCTGGCGGAGGCGAGGCAGCGTCTGGCGGGATACGGCGACCGCTTCGAGGCGCGGCTCGGGGACTACGGCGACGTTGCGGAGCGCCTCGAGGTCGAGCTGGCGGGAGCCCTGCTCGACCTGGGCGTTTCGTCGCATCAGATCGATGCGCTGGATCGGGGCTTCACCTTCCGGGCGGGGGCCCCACTGGACATGCGGATGGGGTCGGAGGGCGGGAGTGCAGCGGACGTGTTGAACGAATACGGGGAGGACGAGCTGGTGCGAGTGCTCCGGGAGTATGGTGAGGAGCCGCGGGCGTGGCCGCTGGTGCGACGGATCGTGTCGCGCCGGGCGACCGAGCCGTTCCGTACGAGCGACGATCTGGTCTCCGTGCTCGAAGCCGTCTACGGCCCGCGCCTGGGTCCGCAGGACAAGGCGCGGGTCTTTCAGGCGCTGCGGATCGAGGTGAACCAGGAGCTGGGCGCGCTGGACCGTGCCCTGCCGGCCCTGCGGGATTCGCTTGCGCCCGGCGGCGTCTTCGTGGTCATCGCGTACCACTCGCTGGAGGATCGCCGGGTGAAGAACGCGTTCCGCGAGTGGAGTCGCGCATGCGTCTGTCCGCCCGACCTCCCGGTCTGCGTGTGCCGGGGCGAGCCGCTGGGCGAGACGCTGACCCGGAGCATCGTCCGTCCCTCGGACGAGGAGGTCGAACGGAACCCGCGGGCCCGGAGCGCCCGCCTTCGGGCGTGGAGGAAGGCGGCATGAGGAAGGGCACGCCGGTGATCCGTACGGCGCTCCTGTTCGCGGTGCTGCTGGCGTCGCTGACGCTGGTCGTCTGGCGTCAGAGCCGCGCGCTGGAGGTGCTGCGCCGCCTCGACGACACCCGTCGTGAGCGGGTGGTGGAGGAGGCCCGTCGCTCGGCGCTGCTCCGACGCGTGGAGCAGCTGGAGAGCCGCTCCCGGGTGAGCGAGGCGGCCCGGGACCGGTTCGGCATGCGGCTCCCCGAGAGCGACGAGATCGTGATTCTGCCGCTCCGGCCGCCGGTCACGGGGCTGGCCCGGCGCTCGACGCCATCGCCGGCCGCCGCGGTGGACGCGGGGGAGGGGAGCGGATGAGCCAGCCGGGCGCGTTACACGTCCGTCGGCGCCGGCTCCTCCTGGCCGCCCTCCTCCTGGGAGGGATCGGGCTCCTGACCCGCGGCTTCCAGCTCCAGGTGCTCCAGGCGTCCGAGTGGGAGGGGCAGGCCGAGCGGCAGCAGCGGGAGCAGGTGGTCCTGCCGGCGGCCCGGGGCGCCATCTTCGACCGCAACGGTGTCCCGCTGGCCACGACCCGGGAGATGCTCCGGGTGGCCACGGCCCCCGGCGAGATGCGCGATGCGGGGGCGGTCCGGGCGGCGCTCGCCAGGTCGCTGGGCCTCTCCGCGCGGTGGTTGAACCGGGCGGTGGACCGCGGCCGCCAGTGGGTCGTGCTCCCCGGCCGGTACGAGCCGACGATCCGCGCGGAGCTCGATGGCCTGCGCGGTGTCTACCTGGAGCGGACGCTGGAGCGGTTCCGGCCCCACGGCACGGTGGCGCTGGAGCTGGTGGGCACCACGTCCGCCGATGGCCGGCCCCTGGGCGGGATCGAGCTCGAGGCCGACTCGCTGCTGGCCGGTGAGGCCGGCTATGCCGTCGTCCGGCGGGACGCCGCGGGTCGCCCGATCCCCGGCGCCCTGATGCCGGTCCGGGAGCCCCGTCCCGGCCACGACGTGTACCTGACGCTCGACCTCGGGCTCCAGGAGATCGCCGAGGGCGCGCTCCGGACGGCCATCCGTGAGCACGACGCCTCGGGCGGCGACCTGATCTTCGCGGATCCCCGGACGGGCGAGATCCTGGCGGCGGCGAGTATCCGCGAGCGGGGGAGCCGGCACTGGCAGAGCGTGACGGACCCGTACGAGCCGGGCTCGACCATCAAGCCGTTCGTCATGGCCGCGCTGCTGGAGCGGCAGCTCGTCGACCTGCAGGACTCGGTGTACGCGGAGAAGGGGTACTTCCGCCAGGGCCGGCGCGAGATCCGTGATGTCCACGGCTACGAGTGGCTGACCGCCGCGGAGGTGCTGCAGTACTCGTCGAACATCGGGATGGTCAAGCTGGCGGAGCGGCTCTCGCCCGCCGCCCAGTATGCCACACTCCGGGACTTCGGTTTCGGCACGCCGACCGGCGTGCGGTACCCGTCGGAGTCCGGCGGCCGGCTGACCCGGCCCGAGACGTGGTCGGGGTACACGCAGGCGAGCCTGGCCATGGGCTACGAGCTGTCGGTCACGCCGCTCCAGATGACGATGGCGTACGGCGCGCTGGCCAACGGCGGCACGCTGCTTGAGCCCCGACTCGTCCGTGAAGTCCGGCGCACGGACGGGACGGTGGTCTGGAACCACGAGCCGCGCCCGATCCGGCAGGCGGTCTCCCCGGAGACGGCCGCGCGGGTGGCCGAGCTCCTGGGCGACGTGGTCGAGGAGGGCACGGGCCAGGAGGCGGGGCTCGGCGAGTTCCGCGTGGCCGGCAAGACCGGGACGGCACGGATGTTCGAGCACGGCGCGTACCGGAGCGACGCGTACACCGCGTCGTTCGCCGGGTTCTTCCCGGCCCGGCACCCGCAGCTCGTCTTCCTCGTGAAGCTCGATCGGGGCTCCGAGTACGGCGGTTCCGTGGCCGCGCCCGTCACCCGGGCCACCCTCACCGCCGCCCTCGCCGCCCGGGCCACACCTCTGGATCGCCGGGCCGTGGCGACATCGGTCCCCGACCCGGCGCCGGAGCCGGTCGGGCGACCGGTGGCGTGGCTGCCGCCCGCGCCGGGCCCGTTCTACTTCCGGGTCGATGCCGGCGCACCCCGGCGGGCGCCCGAGCCGAGTCGGACCCGTATCCCCGATGTCCGGGGTCAGAGCGCCCGCGACGCCGCCGCGGCGCTGCACGCGGCCGGCTTCCAGGTCCGGCTGGACGGGCTCGGGTCCGTCCGGTCGATGGAGCCCGTGCCGGGCGTGGTCTCGGAGCGCGGCCGTACCGTGAGCCTCCGGCTGGGGCGGTCCCGATGATGGAGCCGCGGGTGCCGGAGCCGGTCGCCCTGTCCCGCGTGGTCGCGCGGCTCGGCGATGAGGGACTGGTGCGGGAGGCGCCGACCGAGGACCCGACGCTCACGGGCGTGACGGCCGACAGCCGGACCGTCACCAGCGGCGACCTGTTCTGTGCGTGGGTCGGGTTCGAGACGGACGCCCACGAGCACGTCGCCGACGCCGAGCTGGCCGGTGCCGCCGCGGCGCTGGTGGAGCGCCGGCTGGAGGTCTCGATCCCGCAGGTGGTGGTCACCGCCGGCCGGCCCGCGGCGGCGCTGGCCGCCGACGAGATCATGGGCCGGCCCGCCGAAGATCTGGTGCTGGCCGGCGTGACCGGTACGAACGGGAAGACCACCACGGTGTGGATCCTCCGTCACCTGCTGGGCGCCCGGTACAGCGCGGCGTCGCTCGGCACGGTGGGCGCCGTCACGGAGGGCGGCGTCCCGCTCCCGGGGACGGAGAGCCTGACCACGCCCGGCCCCGTGAGGATGGCCACCACCATGCGCTCGTTCGTGGAGCGCGGCACCGAGGCCGTGGCCATGGAGGTCTCGTCCCATGCGCTCGACCAGGCCCGGGTGCAGGCGCTCCGGTTCGATGCGGCCGTCTTCACCAACCTGACCCGGGACCACCTGGACTACCACGGCTCGTTCGAGCGGTACCGGGCGACGAAGCGGGAGTTCGTCGAGCTGCTCCGCCCCGATGGCGTCGCCGTCCTGAACGCCGATGAGCTGGCGTGGGACGGCCTCGAGCGGCGCGTGCCCCGGGCCGTGCGCTACGCGGTGGCCGGCGGGCACGGTGCGGAGGACGCCGATGTCGTGGCCGAGGCCGTGGAGCTGGGGCCCACCGGCGCCCGGTTCACGCTCCGGACGTTCCGGGGCAGCGCCACCGTCGACCTCCCGCTCCTTGGCACGTTCAACGTGCAGAACGCCGTGGCCGCCGCCGCCGCGTCGCTGGGGCTCGGCCTCGAGCTCGAGGAGGTCGTGAACGGGCTCGCCGACGCGCCCCAGGTGCCCGGCCGGCTGGAGCAGGTGATGGACCGGCCGTTCCGCGTGGTCATCGATTACGCCCACACGACGGACGCGCTGGACCGGGTCCTGGCCACGCTCCGCCACATCACCGCGGGCCGCGTGATCGTGGTGTTCGGCGCCGGTGGCGACCGGGACCCGGGCAAGCGCCCGGCGATGGGCCGGATCGCCGCGACGCTCGCCGACATCGCCATCGTCACGTCGGACAACCCCCGCACCGAGGACCCGGACGCCATCATCGACGGGATCATGGCCGGGATCACGGACGCCGATGGTGGTCGCGTCGAGCGGGTCACCGACCGGGTCGAGGCCATCGGCCGGGCGCTGGATCTGGCCGAGTCCGGCGACGTGGTGCTGCTGGCGGGGAAGGGGCACGAGACCTACCAGGTCCTGGGCACCGAGACGATCCCGCTGGACGAGCGGCAGGTCGTCCGGGCGTGGCGTGAGCGCGGAGGGTCGTCGTGAGCCCGTGGCCGTGGACGGACGCCGATGTGATGACCGCCCTCGAGCTGGCCGTGCCGGTGAATGTGGGCAACGGGAGCCGGCCGGACGCGTCGTCGTTCCCGTCGGTGGGCACGGACACCCGCACACTGGAGGAGGGCGCCCTCTTCGTGGCGCTCCACGGCGACAGGTTCGACGGCCACGACTTCCTGGCGGAAGCCGCGTCGAAGGGCGCCCGGGCGGCGGTGGTGGACCGGGTCCCTGACGACGCGCCGCCGCTCCGGTACTACCGGGTCCCCGACACGCTGATGGCGCTGGGGCGGCTGGGGCGGTACCACCGCCGGGAGCTGGACGCCCGCGTGGCCGCCATCACCGGCACGAACGGGAAGACGACCACGAAGGAGATGGCCCGGGCGGTGCTGGCCACGCGCTGGGCGACCCATGCCACCGCCGGGAACCTGAACAACCTCATCGGCGCACCACTGACGATGCTGGCCGCCCGCGACGATATCGACGCGCTGGTGGTGGAGATCGGGACGAACGCGCCCGGCGAGATCGCGCGGCTGGCGGAGCTCGTGGAGCCCGAGGTCGGTCTGATCACCGGCGTCGCCGAGGGGCACCTGGAGGGCTTCGGGACCATCGAGGGTGTGCTCCGGGAGAAGACGTCGCTCCTCAGCCGGCTCCGGCCTGGCGGGCTGGCGCTCGTGGCCGACGAGCCGGCCTCGCTCCCCGAGCGCGCCCGGTCGCTGACCCGCCGGGTCAGGGTGGCGGGGTGGACCGACCGCGCGGACGCCGAGCTCCGGGCCGGCGACCTGCGGATCGACGACGACGGTACCGTCCGGTTCCGGTGGCAGGGTCGCGACGCGACGCTCCCGTTCGGCGGCGCGGCCCACGTCCGGAACGCGCTGCTGGCGCTGGCGCTGGGGCTGGAGTGGGGCGTCGACCCGGATGACGCGCTGGCGGCGCTGGCCGATCTGACGCCGCCGAAGCTGCGGGGCGAGATCCGACGGTTCGGCGCGCTCAAGGTCCTGGTCGACTGCTACAACTCCAACCCGGCCAGTCTGGCCGCTGCCATCGACACCATGGCGCACACGCCCCGGCAGGGTGGCCGCGTGGCCGTGGTCGGGAGCATGCTGGAGCTGGGCGAGAGGAGCGATTCGCTGCACCGGCGCTCGGCCGAGATGCTGGCAGCGGCCGATCTCGACCTGATCGTCGCGACCGGGCTCTTCGTCCCGGCATTCGAGGCGCTGGCCGACCGGGCCGGCACGGCGGCGCTCGCCGACCGGCTCATCACCGCCGAGGATCCCGTGGACGCGTTCGCGCCCATGGCGGAGCGGCTGCGGGGCGACGAGGTGGTCCTGCTGAAGGGGTCGCGGGGCGTGGCGCTGGAGCGGCTGATCCCGGAGCTGGAGGCCCGGTTCGGCGGTGGCACGACGGGGAAGGGGGCCTGACGGATGCTCTACCACCTCCTGGTCCCCCTGTCGGACGTCCACATTGTCTTCAACCTTTTCCGCTACATCACTTTCCGGGCGGCCGGCGCCATGGTGACGGCGCTGGTCCTGTCGTTCCTGCTCGGCCCGTGGATCATCCGTCGGCTGCAGGCGCTGCGGGTGGGCCAGGTGGTCCGCGACGTGGGCCCGACGGAGCACCTGGCGAAGGCGGGCACGCCCACCATGGGCGGCGTCCTGATCCTCGCGGCCACCACCCTCTCCACGATCCTCTGGGCGGACCTGAGCCGGGAGAACGTGGTGATCGCGCTGGTCGTGCTCCTGTGGACGGGGACGCTCGGCTTCATCGACGACTACCTGAAGGTCGTCCGCAAGCGGACCGAGGGGCTCGTCGCCCGCTACAAGCTCGTGGGCCAGGGCGCGCTCGGGCTCCTCTTCGCGCTGGCACTGCTCCTGGTCCCGGTCATGGAGAACCCGACGTGGACCATGGTCCCGTTCTTCGCCGACTGGCACGTGGAGTTCCTCCCGCTGGCGTTCGTCCCGTGGGTCATGTTCGTGCTCGTCGGGAGCTCCAATGCCGTGAACCTGGCCGACGGGCTCGACGGCCTGGCCGCGGGGCTCGCCTCCATCGCGGCCGGCACGTTCGGCGTCTTCGCGTACGTGATCGGCCGGATCGACACCTCCGCGTACCTGGGGCTCATGTACATCCCGGGCGCCGGGGAGCTCACGATCTTCTGCGTGGCCGTGGCGGGCGCCGCGCTCGGGTTCCTCTGGTTCAACGCGCACCCCGCCGAGGTCTTCATGGGCGACACCGGCTCGCTGGCGCTGGGCGGCGCCATCGGCGCCGTGGCGATCCTGCTGAAGGCGGAGTTCCTGCTGGTGGTCGTGGGCGGCGTGTTCGTCATGGAGGCCGTGAGCGTGATTCTCCAGGTCGGCTGGTTCCGGTGGACGGCGAGCCGGACCGGCGAGGGCAGCCGGATCTTCGCCATGGCCCCGATCCACCACCACTTCGAGCAGAAGGGGTGGGCGGAGAGCAAGGTCATCATCCGGTTCTGGATCCTCGGGATCCTGTTCGCGCTCGTGGCCTTCAGCACCCTGAAGATCCGATGACGGCGCCGGGACGGGTGGGCGTGATCGGACTGGCCCGGAGCGGCCGGGCGGCGGCGAGGCTGGCGCTGGCCACCGGGAGCCAGGTCTTCGCCAGCGACGCGGCCGGGACCGAGCGGGTCCGGGAGGCCGCGTCCGAGATCCGGCGGCTGGGTGGCGAAGTGGAAACCGGCGGGCACACCGTGGACCGGCTGGCGGAGTGCGCGCTGGTGGTGGTCAGCCCCGGGATCCCGCCCGATGCCGACGTGATCCGCGCGCTGGAGGCCCGGGACGTCCCTCTGACCAGCGAGCTCGAGTTCGCCTGGCGCCACCTGGATCGACCCGTCACGGCCGTGACCGGCACGAACGGGAAGACCACTGTCACGTCGTGGATCACGCACCTGATCCGGTCCGGCGGTACGGACGCCGTATCGGCGGGCAACATCGGCACGGCGCTCAGCGAGGTGGCGCTCCGGGACCCGCGACCGGAGCACGTGGTGGTGGAGGCCAGCTCGTACCAGCTCGCGCGGATCCGCACGTTCGAGCCCCGGATCGGCGTCGTGACGAACCTGGCGCCGGACCACCTGGACCGGTACCCGGACCTGGAGTCGTACTACGCCGACAAGGCCCGCCTCTTCACCAATGCCGGCCCCGAGAGCACGTGGGTCCTGAACGGCGACGATCCGGCGGTGGAGGCGCTGGTCGGAGACGCACCGGGTCGCCGGCTCTATTTCCGCACCGAGTCCGAGCCCGCCGCCGGCGAGAGCGGCGGGTGGCTCGCCCCGGACGGCACGCTGATGCTGCGAGTGGTCGGGGAGGACGAAGCGCTTGTCCGAGAGGATGAGTTGAGGCTGCTGGGAGGTCACAACCGCGCCAACGCGCTGGCCGCCGCCGTTACGGCGTACGCGGTTACAGGCGACGTGGTTGCCCTGCGCGCCGGACTTCGTTCCTTCCCACCGCTCCGGCACCGGCTGGAGCCGCTGGGCGAGGCGGACGGGGTGCTGTGGATCAACGACTCGAAGGCGACGAACGTGGCGTCCGCCCGCGTCGCCGTGCAGAGCATGAACCGCCCGACGATCCTGCTCCTGGGCGGCCGGCCGAAGGGCGAGTCGTTCGCGCCGCTGGCCGGGGACGGTGCCGCCCGGGTCCGCACGGTGGTCGCGTACGGCGAGGCCGCCGACCGGATCGAGATCGATCTGGGCGACCGGATCCCCGTGGACAAGGTCTCGGGCCCCTTCCGGAACGCCGTCTGGCACGCCGCCGAGCTCGCAGATCCCGGCGACGCGATCCTGCTGGCGCCGGCGTGCGCGAGCTTCGACATGTTCGAGGACTACGAGGACCGGGGCCGACAGTTCGCCCGTCTGGCCGGGGAGATCGCGGGTGTGACCGCGGGAGGCGCCCGTGGCTAGGCTCGGCATCGCCGCGCTGGGCGGCCCGGCCCGGGACGCGGCCGGCGTCTATCCGAGCACGCGTGCGAACCAGGATCCGAGCCGGCTGGGGAAGGGCTGGGAGGGCGCCGCCGTGCTCCTCATCACGACCATGCTCGTGACGGTCGGGATGGTCATGGTCTACAGCGCGAGCTCGGTGATGGCGCAGGCCGAGGGGCTGGCGCCCCACTACTACCTGCTCCGTCAGATGTCCGGCGTGCTGGCCGGGTTCGTGGCGCTGATCGTCGCGGCGCAGCTCGACTACCGGCGGCTGCGGGTGCTGGCCTGGCCGATCGTCGGCGTGGCCGTGCTGCTGCTGCTGATCACCGTGGCTCCGGGGACCGAGTCGCTGGCGCCCCGCTCGAACGGGGCCCGTCGCTGGCTGCTGATCGGGTCCATCGGGATCCAGCCGTCGGAGGTCGCGAAGCTGGCGTTGATCATCTGGACCGCGCACCTGGTGGTGAAGAAGCAGGATCGGCTCCGGAGCCTGAGCCAGGGGCTCGCCCCGTTCCTGATCGTCTGGGGCGTCGTGGCCGGGCTGATCATGCTCCAGCCCGACTACTCCACGGCCACGCTCACCGTCTTCCTCGCCGTGCTGGTGGCGTACGCGGGCGGCGCCCGGCCGGCCCATTTCCTGGCGCTGGGGATCGTGGCCGCGCCGCTGCTCTGGTCGCTGGTCAGCCGGGCCGCGTACCGGGTGGACCGGATCCGGACGTTCCTGGACCCGAGCGCCGATGTGTCGGGGCTCGGCTACCAGATCAACCAGTCGCTGATCGCGCTGGGCAGCGGCGGCATGTTCGGGCGCGGCTTCGGCCGGGGCCAGCAGAAGTTCGGGTTCCTGCCCGAGCCCCACAACGACTTCATCCTGGCGATGATCGGGGAGGAGTGGGGCTTCGTCGGCGTGGCGATCCTCACCGTGCTGTTCGTGGCGTTCGCGCTGGTCGGCTACCGGGTGGCCCGGGGCGCCGCCGACCTCTTCGGATCGCTCCTGGCGCTGGGTGTGACCAACCTGGTGGTGATCCAGGCGTTCCTCCACATGGCCGTGAACCTGGCCCTGGTCCCGCCGACGGGGCTCACGCTGCCGTTCGTCTCGTACGGCCGGAGCAGCCTGATCGTCACACTGGCCGCGGCGGGCGTCCTCATGAGCGTGGCCCGGATCAGCGACCGGCGCGACCGGGCGCTGGCCAGGGCCCGGGCGGGGTCGCGATGAGCCGGGTGATCTTCGCCGGCGGCGGCACGGGCGGGCACCTGTACCCCGCGCTCAACATCGCGGCCGCGATGCGGGCGGCACGGCCGGAGCTCGAGACCGTCTTCGTCGGGGCCCGCAGAGGCGTCGAGGCCCGGGTCCTGCCCGGGAAGGACGTGGAGTACCGGCTCCTGCCGCTGCACCCGATCCACCGGCGGCGGCCCTGGCGGAACTGGCGGCTCGTGCCCGGACTGCTGGGCAGCGTGTGGGGCCTCGCCCGGCTCACGGCCCGGGGACGTCCTGCGCTGGTCGTGGGGACCGGCGGGTACGCCGCCGGCCCGGCGTGCGGGTGGGCGGTGCTGACCGGCATTCCGGTGGCGCTGCAGGAGCAGAACGCGCTACCGGGCCTCGCCACCCGCTGGATGAGCCGGTTCGCCCGTCAGATCCACCTGGGCTTCCCGGAAGCCGTCGAGCACCTGCGGCCGGGGAAGCGGACGGAGGTCCACGAGCACGGCAACCCCATCGCGCCGCCGGAGTCCGACCCGGACCGGGCGGAGGCCCGGCGGTTCTTCGGGCTCGACACCGGCTCCACGGTCGTGCTGGTGGTGGGCGGCAGCCAGGGCGCACGGGCCATCAACGAGGCGGTGCTGGGCGCCGTGGAGCGGGTCGCGACGGGCGGAGCGGATCGCCCGGACTCGCTGGAGCTGCTCTGGGCCACGGGCCCCGCCCACGTGGACGGGATCCGGGCCCGGCTCGAGGCCGCGGGCGTGACCGACTGGGTCCACGCCGTCGGCTACATCGATGCCATGCCGAAGGCGCTGGCGTCCGCCGACCTGGCGGTCTCCCGGGCCGGCGCCATGGGGACCGCCGAGCTGCTGGCGTGGGGCGTTCCGGCCGTGCTGGTCCCGCTCCCGACCGCCGCCGCCGACCACCAGGCCCACAACGCACGGGCGCTGGAAGCGGCCGGGGCGGCCATCGCGCTGCCGGAGTCCGAGCTGGGCCCGGAGCGGCTCTGGCCGGAGGTCCTGGCGCTGGCGACCGACGAGGCGACCCGTCGCCGGATGAGCGACCGGGCACGGGAGCGTGCGCGGCCGGACGCCGCCCGCCGGATCGCCGACGACCTGCTGCGGATCGTGGAGGCGTC
>JBPRGE010000081.1:0-1685 GCA_051418035.1 Candidatus Longimicrobiales bacterium M2_2A_002 | reverse complement strand
TTATAGTTTATTGGCCGAAAGGTAGCCATTGGTCAACAGCCATCCTATTTGCTCACCTCGTGTTCATACTCTTCATAGTGGCCGGACTCTATTCGCTTGTTACCGACTATCCGGTGCAAAATGAAGAACGACGTGGGAGGCTTTTCTATCGATGATCATTTTGAGATTTTCTCCTAGAAACCGTGAGTAAACGGTCCTGTCGGTACGTCAAGCGGGGCAATAACAGGAGATCGTCCATTGCTCAAAATTCCACGATGACTCCAAATCATTTGTGGACCGTCCCAAGGTATAGTCTAGTGGCATCAGATCAAATCACGTGTTAAACTCTATAGTGGATTCCCAGAATGTAGGAATTCCCCAAACACGTTCATCGTGAAGAACTGAATACCGATACTGAGTGGCCCATGGTCAGTGATACTCATGAACAAATAAAAGAATGCCACAGTCGACCTGATAATGAAGCGGTAATAAATATGTTTGTCAAAGATGTAGTGATGGATTCATCTTCGTATTTCCAGGCTCTAAGTGAGATACCAGGTGGTTTGTGTGATTGACCGAGTGGAAAAAGAGATCGATATGCTCACCCGTCATTTTCAGATTCTCCAGCTTGTCATCCAACACGAACCGATTGGGATTGTGAAGTTATCTCAGCATACTGGATATCCTCATCACAAAGTTCGATATTCCCTTCGTGTACTCGAGGAGGAGTCAATCATCGAACCGTCTCAGGAGGGCGCAGTGACGACCGATAAAACACATAAATTCGTCAACGCCCATGTAGATGTTATTGATGAGATTATCGAGAAGTTGGAAGCAATGGAGTTGGATGACACGGCAGAACTGAAGGAAGGCTGAGAAAAATCCAAGCTATGAGCCATTTGTCGCCAGCCTAGGCAGGTTGTACGTCCCGTGAGTTAAGAACGGAATAGTCAGATTGGTCGTAGATTCGTAGATCCCGTCAAGCTCTAGTGGACGAGATCAATGATTTACCCAATTCTGGGTAGACTGTTTTCCGAGACAAGAGTAGTGAAAGAACATATAGTTTGAAGGAATATATCTAAGGTTTTGCCTATCTAATACAAATGATCAGCCGATTCATTGTCTGGGAGATGCCCCTCACGGAGTGAGGGCAATTTTTCGCTCTACGGGACTGGATACTACTTGCATCTCCTCAACAGCAGGAGTAAGGCCTTTCCAAGTCTAAACCGAAGTAGAGATGGGTCGATAGCGTGGCCACCAGCTATCTGACAGCACTCCTATTGAGTTCGATGCCGGCCATTGGGAACATCTCCGGTGGGCTCGTCGCCGAACGGTTCGAGATCTCCGGCGATACACTCAGCTTAGCACTCCACGTTGCGGCGGGCATTATCCTCGCTGTCGTCGGTATCGAGTTGCTTCCGACGACGCTCGAAGCTGACCCGCCGTGGTTCGTGCTCGTCGTTTTCCTCGCGGGAGGATTCTTCTCGATCGGTCTCGACAGTCTCACAGACTTCATCGCCGCTCGAACCGGCGGGGGACGTACAGAGTCAGGTGCTTGGGTATTTTCGCCGGCGTCGCCGTCGATCTCTTTAGCGACGGCGTGATGATCGGAGCCGGGTCGACGATTTCGCTAGGTCTTGGACTCCTCCTCGCACTCGGTCAGGTTCCTGCCGACATTCCCGAGGGCTTCGCCACGATTGCCACCT
>JBPRGE010000080.1:0-51856 GCA_051418035.1 Candidatus Longimicrobiales bacterium M2_2A_002 | reverse complement strand
TCGATCTCGTCGAGGGCGTCCTCGTCCAGGACGCCCCTCTCCTCGAGGTAGTCCCGGAAACGGGGGATGGGGTCCCGCGCCTCCCACTCCTCGACCTCCTCCTCGCTGCGGTAGCGGCTCGGGTCGTCCACCGTGGTGTGGAGCGAGAGCCGGTACGTCACGGCCTCGATCAGAGTGGGGCCCTCGCCGTCCCGGGCCCGGGCCACCGCCTCCTTCGTGGCGGCGTACATGGCCAGGACATCGTTGCCGTCCACCTGCACCGACCGCATCCCCTGCCCCAGCCCCTTCTGCGCCAGCGTCTCCGACTTCGTCTGCCGCTCCCGGGGCACCGAGATCGCCCACTGGTTGTTCTGACAGACGAACACGGCCGGCACGCCGAAGACCCGGGCGAAGTTCAGCGCCTCGTGGAAGTCGCCCTCGGAGGTGGCCCCGTCGCCGAAGAAGGTGAGGACGACGTCGTCGCCGTCCTGGAGCTTCGCGGCGTAGGCGATGCCGGCGGCCTGGGGAACCTGGGACGCCACCGGTACGGCATTGGGGAGATCGCGTGCGCCTTCCGGTGGCTCGGCGCCCTCGTTGTAGCCGGCGTTGTAGAGGAGCATGTCGGACAGCGGGAGACCCCGCCAGACGAACGCCGCGATCTCGCGGAACGCCGGCACCATCCAGTCCGAGTCCTCCAGCGCCGCCACGGCCCCGACCTGGGCGGCCTCCTGGCCGCGGACGGGGGCGAACGTGCCGATCTCACCGCCCCGCTGCAGCTCCAGCATCCGCTCATCGAACCGGCGGGCGAGGACCATGGCCCGGTACATCTGCCGCAGGGTGTCATCGTCGAGGTCGGGCTCCAGCTCCTCGTCGAGCTCCCCGTCCTCGTTCAGGATCGAGAGGTGCTCGATCTGGATCGACAGGTCAACGGTTTCGCGCGGCATTCACAGCTCCCGGCTCGGATCGTGTCCGCCCTCGAACCGGAACAAGTTCCGTTCCGTCGGTTCCTGCCTGATACACCGAGTTAGGAATCCTGGATATACGAACTGATGGACGAGTCCCGCGTCCCGGCTGGAAGCGAGTGGAAGGCCGACATCCGGGGGCGCAGCCCTCGACTCCGATCCGGTCTGTGACTTGCACCACGAGAACAGTGCACACTGCCACGAATTGCGTTTTGAACAGGAGGATCGATCATGTTCGTCGCGGAGCTGCTGTTCGCCCTGGTGATCGCCCTGATCATCGTTGCGATCTTCTCGTACGGGTTCCGGCGTCCCGGCCCCTGGGGCGGATTCCTGTGGTTCTTTCTGCTCGTCTTCCTGGGCGGCTGGGCCATCGCCGCCTGGGCGGAGCCCGTAGGTCCGGTGGCATGGGGCGTGGCGTGGATGCCGATCTTCTTCGCGGCCCTGCTGATCGCCCTGATCGTCGCGGCCATCCCGCCCATCGAGCCCCGGCCGGCGGAGCCGGTGGAACAGCCGGCACCGGCCACGGGGGTCGGCGTGTTCTTCTGGTTCCTGCTCCTCTTCCTGATCGTGATCGGGGGGCTGGCGGCGGCGTACTGAGAGGCAGTGCGTGACACGGCCTGGAGTGGGATTGGGATTGGGACTCGGACCCCCGACTCACGGATTATGATTCCACCGTGAACCGTGGTGTGCCACCGGCCCGGCTCATGTCAGATCTCGAGCTGCATCCCGAGCTCCACAACCTGGTTCGACGGGATCCGGAAGTAGGTGGTCGCGCCGGTGGCGTTGCGGCTCATGACGGCGAAGAGCTTTTCGCGCCAGAGCGCCATCCCGGGCCGATCGGTGGCGATGAGCCGCTCGCGGCCGAGGAAGTAGGTGATCTCCTGCAGCTCGATGGGCTGGTCGTCCAGGCTGATGTCGGCGAGGCGGCCGTGGACGTCCGGGTCCTCGCTGAAGCCGTAGCGGAAGATCACGCGCCACATCTCCTCACCGAGGACATCGACCCGGACCTCATCCTCGTCGTCGGCGTACGGCACGTCGAGGGTCTGGACGGTGAGCAGGATCAGCCGCTCGTGGAGGACCTTGTTGTGCTTCAGGTTGTGGAGCAGCGCGGTGGGTGTCCCCTCGGGGTCCGAATCCATGTAGACGGCGGTGCCGGCCACGCGGTGGGGCGGCTCTTCCGCGATGGAATCGACGAAGTCGTCGAGCGGCATGCGTCGCTCCTGGATGTGGCCGGCCAGGATCCGGCGGCCGGTCTTCCACGTGGTCATCAGCGTGAAGATCCCGGCGGCGACGACCAGTGGGAACCAGCCGCCGGCGGGGATCTTCGGCAGGTTCGCGATCCAGAATCCGAGGTCGATGACCAGGAAGAACGCGACCATGGCCCCCGCCAGGAGCCAGTGCCAGCCCCAGCGGGCGTAGACCACCACGCCGAAGAGGAGGGTGGTGAAGACCATGTCGGTGGTGACCGCCACGCCGTAGGCCGCGGCGAGGCTCGACGAGGTCCGGAACCCGAGGACCAGTCCGATGCACGCCAGCATCAGCACCGCGTTCACCGCCGGGATGTAGATCTGGCCGATCCGCTTCTCGGAGGTGTGGTGCACGGTCAGGCGGGGCAGGTAGCCGAGCTGTACGGCCTGGCGCGTGAGACTGAACGCGCCGGAGATCACGGCCTGGCTCGCGATGACCGTGGCCGCGGTGGTGAGCACCACCAGCGGGATCAGCCCCCAGCCCGGGGCCATGCTGAAGAACGGCTGCTCGATGAGAGCCGGGTCGCCGAGCACGAGCGCGCCCTGCCCGAAGTAGTTCAGGAGCAGCGCCGGGAGCACCAGCACGAACCAGGTCAGCCGGATCGGGCGGGTCCCGAAGTGGCCCAGGTCGGCGTAGAGCGCCTCACCGCCCGTCACCACCAGGAAGACGGAGCCCAGCACCAGAACCCCCTGGAACCCGTTGGCGGCGAAGAAGGAGACGGCGTACACAGGGTTCATCGCCCGGAAGACGTCCGGGTTCTGGACGATCTGGACCACGCCGAGGGTCGCCAGCGTCAGGAACCAGAGCGTGGTCACCGGCCCGAACACCGCGCCCACGCCTTCGGTGCCCCGCCGCTGGAACGCGAAAAGGCCCAGCAGGATCCCGATGGTGATGGGGATCACGAACGGCCGGAAGGCCGGCGTGGCCACCTCGAGCCCCTCGATGGCGCTGAGGACCGAGATCGCGGGCGTGATCATAGAGTCGCCGTAGAGGAGCGCCGCGCCGAAGAGGCCGGCCAGCCCCAGAACCCTCCGTCGCCGCGTCTTGTCCTCCTCGCCGGGCGGCGCGACCAGCGCCGTCAGGGCGATGATCCCGCCCTCGCCACGGTTGTCGGCCTTCAGGACGAACCCCAGGTACTTGATCGAGATGACCAGCACGAGGCTCCAGAAGATGAGCGACAGGATGCCCAGGATGTTCGGCGCGACGGCGTCGATGCCGTAGCTGTGGTGGAAGCTCTCGCGGAGGGCGTAGATCGGCGAGGTGCCGATGTCGCCGTAGACGATCCCCACCGCCGCCAGCGAGAGGACCATCAGGCGCTTGCCCGTCGGGCTGCTTTCCGCCTCGTGCGTTTCCGGAAGCTGGAGGTTCTCGTCCATGACCGGCCAAGCTATTCGGTCCGGCACGGAACCACCACCGCGCGGTGATCGGCCGCGCGGTGATCGGTGCGGGCGCTGTTCGCGGTCGGTCACGGTGAACCCGCTGCCACGGACCGAGCTCGTCGGTGAAATACGCGGTGTGGCCTTCCGGCCGCGCCTGCATACCGCCGAAGAAGACCGCCGGCGCCGGGTTCTGCAAGCCGTCGACCTTCAGGCGCTCGTCCCCGTACGCCGCGTCGAGCGGAAGGTCGTCGTCAGGGGTATCCATGTAAGCGAACCCGGCCATTCCCTTTCGGATTTTCAGAGGAACGCACGCGCGCACATGGACCGGCTGAAGAAGACGGGCAAACCAGAGGTGTTGACGGTGCACGGGCAAGCGGAAGTAGTAGTACAGGATGCCGAGGCCTATCAGCGACTTCTGGACCTCGCCGCGAATGCGGCAGCCATTGTCGGAATCCAGCGCGGCCTCCAGGGAATGTACGCGGGCACGGGTCAGGATGCAGAGGATGCGTTCCGATCGCTGGAAGGTGACCTCGATATTCCAGTTGAGGATGTTTGATGTACCGTGTGAAGGTTGAGCAAGAAGCCAAGGAGAACCTTCGCGCGCACTACCTGAACCTACAGAAGCAGTTCCCTGGGTCGGAATATCCGAGGGAGTGGTACCGTGGCATCCGCACGGTCATCCTCGATTGGGCGACCTCAGCTGATCGTTGTGGCCCGGCGTACGAGGATCGGTATTTTCGCGAGAATATCCGCCACCGCCTCTACGACCCATACAAAGTGCCCTTCACGATTCGCAGCGACCTGGTGCACGTTCTACACATCCGACACCAGTCCCAGGACCCAGAGGACTTCAAGTAGCGGTCAGTGGTCGGTCCGGTGAAAAGGATACCCCCGAATGAGCCTGACCCGAGGGAGCGTGGACCGCCGTTCCAGAACAACGGACTGATCCCGAGAACAACGGACGGCTCCGCCCAGAACGGCGGAACCTCCGGACACAACAAAAGCGCCCCGCGTAACCCGCTGGGGCGCTTCCGTTTCGAGTAGCAGGGGGGGGACTCGAACCCCCAACTCACGGATTATGATTCCGCTGCTCTACCGATTGAGCTACCCTGCCCGACAGAAAGGTAAAGGTAGAAGAAGCGGAGGAGGTGTCAACCGGGGTCCGGCGGGTCGCTGTGCACCGCGCGGCCGGTGGGTGGCGAGTGGGCCGGCCGGCCCGTCGTTTCGAGACCGGAGCGGCCCCCGTGCGACGTCTACTCGTCCTCGTTCCGCGGCTCTTCCGGCTCCTCCATCGCGGGCCCGTCGGCGCTGTCGGCCTCGACGAACCGGTAGAGCCGCTCGCCTTCCCGGATGAGGCCGTACTGCTCGCGGGCGAGCCGCTCCAGCGCGGCGGAGTCGGTGGCCAGCGAGTCGGCGACGGCCTCGAGCTCGGCCACCTCCACGCGGATCGCCTCCAGCTCGGCCACCTCGGTCTGGTACTCCCGGTCGAGGAGCCAGAGGTCGAGGAAGGTGTACTCCCCGCCGAACACGAGGAAGTAGGCCGCGGCCAGGACCGCCGCGCCCGCCGCCACTTTCCGGATCACAGCGCGTCCTTCCCGGGGTAGCGTGCCGTGTCGCCGAGCTCCTCGGCGATCCGCAGCAGCTGGTTGTACTTGGCCGTCCGGTCGGTCCGGCTGGCGCTGCCGGTCTTGATCTGGCCGCTGGCGGTGGCCACGGCCAGGTCGGCGATGAAGGTGTCCTCGGTCTCCCCGGACCGGTGGGAGATGATGAACGAGTACCCGTGGTCGCGGGCCAGCGCGATGGCGTCGAGCGTCTCGGTCAGCGTCCCGATCTGGTTGACCTTGATCAGGATGCTGTTGGCGGCGCCCTCATCGATCCCGCGCTGGAGGATCTCGGTGTTGGTGACGAAGAGATCGTCGCCCACGAGCTGGACCCGGTCGCCGAGCCCGTCCGTCAGCATCTTCCACCCCTCCCAGTCGGTCTCGTCCATCCCGTCCTCGATGGACGCGATCGGGTAGCGCTCGACCCAGTCGGCCCAGTAGTCGACCATCTCGGCGCTGGACCGTCGCTCGCCGGACCCCTTGTGGAAGACGTACTCCCCGTCGCGGTAGAACTCGGACGCGGCAGGATCGAGGGCGAGTACGATATCGGAACCGGCCTCGTAGCCGGCGCGGTCGATGGCCTCGAGGATCACCTCCACGGCCTCGTCGTTCGACGCCAGGTCCGGTGCGAACCCGCCCTCATCGCCCACGGACGTGCTCTTCCCCTGTCCGCTGAGCACTTTCTTCAGCGAGTGGAAGACCTCGACGCCCATCCGGAGCGCGTCGGGGAACGTGTCCGCGCCGATGGGCGCGATCATGAACTCCTGGATGTCGACGTTGTTCGCCGCGTGGGCGCCGCCGTTCAGGATGTTCATGAGCGGGACGGGCAGGGTGACCGCATCGTCGCCGCCCAGGTACCGGAAGAGCGAGAGCCCGGCATCGGCCGCCGCGGCCCGTGCGGTGGCCAGCGAGACGGCGAGGATGGCGTTGGCGCCGAGCTCCTCCTTGCTGGCCGTGCCGTCGAGGTCGAGCATGGCCCGGTCGATGGCCCGCTGGTCGGCGGCGTCCATCCCCCGGACGGTGGCGGCGATGTCGCCGTTCACGTTGGCCACGGCCTGGCGGACGCCCTTCCCCAGGTAGCGTTTCCCGCCGTCCCGGAGCTCCAGCGCCTCCAGCTCGCCCGTCGACGCGCCGCTGGGGACGGCCGCCCGTCCCGTTGCGCCGCTCTCGAGTCCCACGTCCGCCTCGACGGTGGGGTTGCCCCTGGAGTCCAGGATCTCGCGTGCCCGTACTGCAATGATCTCCGACATGTATGCTCTACTCGTCCTCGTTGGATGCGACGTTCTGACGACCTGCGGCCACCTGCTCCAGCTCCCCGGGCGGGAGCCGCGCCCGTCCCTCGTCCCGTAGCCGGCGGACCTCGTCCCGGACCCGTTCCATCAGTGTCTCCCGGTCGGCGGTGGTGAGGTCGGCGGTGGGGATCGGCTCACCGAACCGTACGATAATCCGCCCCTTCCGTACCCGCCAGCGGCCCTTGGGCATGACCCGGCGCGTTCCCGCCACCGCGAACGGCACGATCGGCACGCCCGAATGGAGCGCCAGCATGAACGCGCCCTTCTTGAACCGCTGCAGCGCGTCGGTCGGCGCGCGGGTCCCCTCGGCGAAGACGATCACGGCGCTCCCTTCCCGCCGCAGCTGCTCGCCGGCCCGGTCCAGCGACCGTACCGCCGACTCGCGGTCGGTGCGGTCGACGGAGATGTGCCCGGCCGCCTTCCACGCCCGGCCGAAGATGAACACCCGCTCGAGCTCCTTCTTCGCCACGAAGTGGTAGCTCTTCGGGACGTTCGTGGCGACGGCCGGCACGTCCATCCACGACTGGTGGTTCCCCACCAGGATCTGGGGCGTGTCCGGCGCGATGTGCTCCGTCCCCTCGGCCTCGACGGGGCAGCCGCTGGCCCACAGGATCCACCCCGACCAGCCCCGGCCGCACCAGTCGAAGTACTCGAGCGGGGCCTTCACGAGCCCGCCGAGGATGGCGAGCGGGCCAAAGACGAGCGTCGCCGCCGCGATGTTGCCGATGGTCCAGACCGTCCGGATCGTCGTCACGGCGCGCCCCAGTGCTGGAACGCCCGCAGATCCAGCGCCGACCCGTCCTCATCCACGACGACGGCGCCCTCCCCCTCCTCCACCGTCCCGACCCTCGTCAGCGGTATGCCGAACCGGTCGACGAACGCATCCCGGACCGTGGCCACCGCCCCCGCCGGCGCCGTGAAGCAGAGCTCGTAGTCCTCGCCGCCCGCCGCCGCCAGCCGGACGCCATCGCGGGCGGCCGCGGGCCCGGCGATGGGCAGCGACCCGGCCCGGATCACGACCCGGACGCCGTTGGCGGCCGCCAGGTGACCGGCATCGCCGGCGATCCCGTCCGAGAGGTCGACCATGGCCGCCGGCACGCTCCGCTCCTGGAGCCAGAGCGCCTCGGCGATCCGGGGCGTGGGCCGCGCGAACGCCGCCCGGGCCTCGGGCGCCGGCTCGTCGCCGTCCAGCCAGGATGCCACCGCCGCGGCCGCGGCGCCCAGCGTGCCCGTGACCCAGACCTCGTGGCCGGGGCGCGCGCCGTTCCGGAGGACCGGGCGGGCCGCGGCCCCCACTGCCGTGACGTCCACCACCAGCGGCCCGGGCGACCGGGTCACATCGCCGCCCAGAAGTGTGGCGCCGACATCGGCCGCGGCCTCCACCAGCCCCGCCATGACGGCCCGCCCGAAGCCGTCCTCGTCGCCGGGGCCCAGCGCCACGGCCACCAGCACGCCGATGGGCCGCGCCGCCATCGCCGCCAGGTCGCTCAGCGCCGCGGCACCGGCGTGGTAGCCGATCTCCCGGGGCTCGAGCCAGCTCCGGCGGAAGTGGACGTCCTCCACCGTCATGTCCACCGAAACCGCGATCCCATCGCCGGCGACGATGGCGCAGTCATCGCCGGGGCCGACCCGGACCGCCGGCCCGGGCGCGGCGCCGTGCCGGGCGAGGAAGCTCCGGATCAGGTCGAACTCCCGACCCGGTCCGAGGTCCGTCACCACGGGGTCACCAGCGGGGCGGCTGGTCGAAGAGCACGAACGGGAGCCCCGTGGGCGGTGCGGCGGCGCCGGGCCCGGCGAACGCGTCGTGCATCCGGTCGGCCACGTCCATGGGCGTAAGCGACCGGCCCCGGCCGGCCAGCTCGGCGGCCCGGCCGCCGTACAGGAGCGCGAGCCCGGCCGCGTGGGCCGGCGTGGCCCCGGCCGACAGGAACGCCGTGGCGAGCCCGCCCAGCTGGTCGCCCATGGCGGCCGTGGCCAGGTCCGACGAGCCGGTCGCCGCGACCAGGACCGGCGCGCCCGGCGTCGCCACGACCGACGGCGCCCCCTTGAGGAGCACCGTGACCCCGTGCGCCTCCGCCAGGCTCCGGGCCGCGTCCATGGGATCCGCCTGGATCTCGGCGATGGACCGGTCCACGAGCCGCGCCATCTCGCCCGGGTGCGGCGTGAGGAGCGCGGGGCCATCGATCGCGTCGAGCCCGCCCTGCTCCGCCAGGACCGTCAGCGCATCGGCGTCCAGGACCACGCCCCGGCCGTCGAGGGCATCGAGAACCACCGTCAGCAGCCCCCGGCCGGCGTCGCCGGTCCCGATGGCGGGCCCGACCAGCACGGCGTCGGCCTGGGCGATGGCCTCCCGGATCGCGTTCGGGTCGGCCCGGTCCACGAAGAGCGCGGCCGGGACGCGGCCCTGGATGATCGTGCGGTTCGTCTCGTCCGAGACGATCCGGGCGTAGCCGGCGCCGGCCCGCATGGCCGAGTACCCGGCCACCACGGCCGCCCCGGCCATCCCTTTCCGCCCCGCGGCGACGACCACGCGGCCCACCGAGTTCTTGTGGGAATCGGGCGGCCGGTACGGGAGCCGGGCCCGGGCCCAGTCGGGCGTGATGAGCGCGGCGCCGTACTCGTCGTCGCGGAGGGGCGGGAACCCGATCTCCACGGCCAGCAGCCGGCCGCACTTCTGCCGCCCGGGCTGGAAGAGCGCGCCGGTCTTCGGCCAGCCGAACAGGATGGTCGCCGCGGCGTCCACGGCCACGCCCGGGATCGCGCCCGTGGTGGGGTCCACCCCGCTGGGGATGTCCAGCGCGACGATCGGCGGGCCCGCACCGTTCATCTCGCCGATGATCGTGGCCGCCGGCTCCCGGGGCGCGCCGGTGACGCCCGTGCCCAGGATCCCGTCGATGATGACGCCGGCCCCCGCCAGCGCCTGGGGGGCGTCGTCGATGGGGGTGCGGCGGAGCTCGAGGCCCGCGGCCAGCGCCGGGTCCGGCGCGCTGGAGCCGATCGGCATGTACGCCACCTCTCGGCCCCAGTGCTGGAGCGACCGGAGCGCGACCATGGCGTCACCCCCGTTGTTGCCGCTCCCCACGACCGCCAGCACCGGCCCCGTCGGGTACAGCCGCTGGATGACCTGGGCCGCGGCCCGGCCGGCGTTCTCCATCAGCGCCCGCTCGGGGATCCCCCCCTCCCGGGCGCGCCGGTCCAGTGCCGCGGCCTCGTCGGCCGTGAGGAGCGCCACGTGCTCCCTGCCGAATAGGGTGGCGCTCACGGGCTCCTCCGGTTGATTACTTGTAGCTCGGGCCGATCGCCCGGCCGAAGCTGATCTCGCCGTTGTCTATGCGGATATTGAAGCCACACTCGGGGTTCGAGCACACCCAGGCCTTGTACCGGATCGGCGCACCCTCCCGTCCGTAGTCGGACAGCGGGAGCATGACACCATCATCGCACTTCTGGCACTCGGGCCATTGCGCCTCTTGCATCTTCATCCCCTCCCGGATCGATCACGTGCTCGGCCACGAATGAGAAAGGCCCCGACACCGTCGAGGCCTCTGCTGCCAGCTCAGATATTGGCGCCCCAGGGATAGTCGACGTCGAAGACTTCCTCGAAGTCGTACACGCCGTCGAAGTCCCGGGGCGAGTCGTCGTCCTGCTTCAGGAGCACGCCCGCGTCCACCAGCGCGAAGACGATCTCGCCCACATCGCGGGTCCCCTCGATCCCCCAGTGCTCGAGGACGGTCCGGGCCATCGGCCCGTACTGGTGGAGCGCCAGGTCCCTGACCCCCTCGGCCAGCTCCCGGCCGCTGATGTGCCGCGGCTCGGTCAGCCGCTCCAGCACATGGTGGAGGGCGGACAGGATGAAGAAGTACGCCGCCTCGTGATAGCGGGGATGCCGCTCACGGAGGCCGCTCAGCACCTCTTCGGCGAATACCGTACTGTCGTTCATACCCTTCCGCCCCGGTCCGCTCTCCCAGAGAAAGGTGGGCCTTCGGTCACGGGTTCGCAACGGAGTCGCCGCCCCCCGGCCGGAGGCCCCCGATCAGGTCGCGCCGGCCGGGTTCGGCGCCTCGAGCCGACCACCCCGCCACTCCGGGTACAGCGGTCGGGCCGCGGTCAGCTCCCGCACCCCGGCCAGGACCGTCTCCCGCACGGCCTCGCTCCCGGGCGCGTCCAGCACATCGGCGATCCAGCCGCCGATGGTCCGCATGTCGGCCTCGTCCATCCCCCGGGTGGTCAGCGCGGCGGTCCCGATCCGTACGCCCGAGGTCACGAACGGCGACCGCTCCTCGCCCGGCACCGTGTTCTTGTTGGTCGTGATCCCGGCCGCCTCCAGCGCGGCCTCCGCCGCCTTCCCCGTCAGCTCCCGCCCGCTCAGGTCCAGCAGGATCAGGTGGTTGTCCGTCCCGCCGCTCACCAGGTCGTAGCCCCGACCCATGAGCGCGTCGGCCAGCGCCCGGGCGTTCTCCACCACCTGGCGGGTGTACACCTTGAACGAGTCCGACGCCGCCTCCCGGAACGCCACCGCCTTGGCGGCGATGACGTGCATCAGCGGGCCGCCCTGCATCCCCGGGAACACTGTCTTGTCCAGCGCCTTCGCGTGCTCCGCGGTGGTCAGTGCGATCCCGCCCCGGGGGCCCCGGAGCGTCTTGTGGGTCGTGGACGTCACGATATCGGCGTGGGGCACCGGGCTCGGGTGCACGCCGCCGGCGATGAGGCCCGCGATGTGGGCCATGTCCACCACCAGCGCGGCATCGACCTCCCGGGCGATCTCGCCGAACACCTCGAAGTCGATGATCCGGGGGTACGCGCTCGCACCGGCCACGATCACCCGCGGCCGGCGCTCCTTCGCCAGCGCGCGGACCCGGTCGTAGTCCAGCCGACCGGTGGCCTCGTCCACGCCGTACGCCGCCACGTCGTAGAGACGGCCGCTGAAGTTCACGGGCGAGCCGTGGGTCAGGTGCCCGCCGTGGCTGAGGTCCATCCCCAGCAGTGTGTCGCCGGGCTCCATGAGCGCCATGTAGGCCGCCATGTTGGCCTGGGACCCCGAGTGGGCCTGCACGTTGGCGTGCTCGGCGCCGAACAGCGCCCTGCACCGCTCGATGGCCAGCCGCTCGGTCTCGTCCACGACCTCGCAGCCGCCGTAGTAGCGCCGACCCGGATAGCCTTCGGCGTACTTGTTCGTCAACACCGTGCCCATCGCCTCGAGGACGGCGGGTGAGGTGAAGTTCTCGCTCGCGATCAGCTCCAGCGTGTCGTTCTGGCGCCGGGCCTCGCGGGCGACGGTATCGAAGATCTCCGGGTCGGTCGCCCTCAGTGCGTCCATTCCGTCTCCTACAGCCACGTACGGTGCATCTTCCCGACCTGCTCGATCCGGCGCTCGGCCACGCGGTCCGCCGCCTCGCTGGTCGGCAGCCCGTGCTCCTCGGCCAGCTCGAAGAGCTGCTCGAGCGTGTCGTAGATCTCGCCGGCCTTCCGCTTGGACCGCTCCAGGCTCCAGCCGTTCAGCTCGCCGTACACGTTGATCACGCCGCCGGCATTGATCACGTAGTCCGGGGCGTAGAGGATGTCCTTGTCCATCAGCTCCTTGCCGTGCCGCTCCTCCGCCAGCTGGTTGTTCGCCGCACCGGCGATGATGTCGAACTTGAACTGCGGCAGCGTCTCGTCGTTCACCACGGCGCCCAGCGCGCACGGGGCGAAGACCTCGGCCTCGACGCCGTAGATGTCGTCCGGGTCGACGGCCGTGGCGCCGAACTCGTCCACGATCCGCTGGACCCGGTCCGCGTCGATGTCGGTGACGACCAGCTTCGCGCCCTCCGCCGCCAGGTCCTCACAGAGAAAGTAGCCGACGTGACCGGTTCCCTGCACCGCCACCGTGAGGCCGTCCAGGTCGTCGCTGCCGTACTTCGCCTTCGCGGCCGCCTTGATCCCCCGGTACGTGCCGTAGGCCGTCACCGGCGACGGGTCGCCGCTCCGCCCCGCGAGCCCCGTCACATACTCCGTCTCCATGTGGACGTAGTCCATGTCCTCCACGCTCGTGCCCACGTCCTCGGCCGTGATGTAGCGGCCCTTCAGGCTCTCCACGAACCGGCCGTGGGCCCGGAAGATCATCTCCCGCCGCTTGATCTTCGGGTCGCCGATGATCACCGACTTCCCGCCCCCGAGGTTCAGCCCGGCGGCGGCCGACTTGTACGTCATGCCGCGCGAGAGCCGGAGCACGTCCGTCAGCGCTTCCCGGTCGCTCTTGTAGTTCCAGAACCGGGTCCCGCCGAGGGCCGGCCCCAGCGTGGTGTTGTGGATCGCGATGATCCCCTTGTAGCCCGATGCCGGATCGTAGCAGTAGACGACCTGCTCGTGATCGTGCTCCTGGATCTTCTCGAAAATCTCCATCTCATCCTCTCCCATAAAGCTCTCGCGCGATGACCACGCGCTGGATCTCGTTTGTGCCCTCGTAGATCTCCGTGGCCTTGGCGTCCCGCATCAGCTTCTCCACGGGGTAGTCCCGCATGTAGCCGTAGCCGCCGTAGATCTGGACCGCTTCGGTCGTCACCGCCATGGCGCTCTCGCTGCAGAACAGCTTCGCCATGGCCGCTCCCTGCGTGCTCGCCTCGCCGGCCGCCCACTGCAGCAGCGACCGTGAGGCGGCGACCTTCGTCGCCATCTCCGCCAGCTTGAACTGGATCGCCTCGAACGCCCGGATCGGGCGGCCGAACTGCTCCCGCTCGTCCGCGTAGCGCGTGGCGTGGTCCAGCGCCGCCTGGGCGATGCCCAGCGCCTGCGCCGCGACCGCGAGCCGGCCCAGGTCCAGCCCCTCCATGCTCAGCCGGAAGCCGAACCCCTCGCCGCCGAGCAGCGCGTCGGACGGGACCCGGACCTCGTCCAGCTCCACGTCCACCACCTCGAGGCACCGCAGCCCCATGGTGTCCTCCCGATCGCCCACCACCCAGCCGTTGGACCCGGTCGGGACCAGGAACGCGCTCAGCCCGTCCGGCCCGTCGCCGCCGGTACGGGCGACCACCACCGCGAGCCCGGCCAGCCGGCCGTTCGTGACCCACTTCTTCCGGCCCCGGATCACCCAGTCGTCGCCGTCCCGGGCGGCCACCGCCGCCACCGCCGACGCGTCCGACCCGGCGCCGGCCTCCGAGAGGGCGAACGCCCCGACCCGCTCGCCCGACGCCAGTGTCCCGAGCCACGCCTCCTTCTGCGCGTCGGTCCCGTGCCGGTCGAGCATCGCGATCACCGCGTTGTGGATCGACAGCGTCAGCCCGATCCCCGGCTCGCCCCACGACAGCGCTTCGATGGCCGCCAGGTACGTGGCGACATCGAACGACATCCCGCCGTGCGACTCCGGCGCCAGCATCCCGAAGAACCCGAGCTCGCCCAGCTGCGCCAGCACGCCCGGGTCCAGCGCCGCGTCCCGGTCCCACTCCTCGACATGGGGCCGCAGCTCACCTTCGGCGAACTGGCGAGCCAGTTCGCGGATCTGCTCCTGCTCTGTCGTTGCGTCGTGCATTGTCTCGCTCTCCAGCTGCCCGCCTCATCCACCCATCGCGGCGGCAGATCCAACTGCAGATCCAAGATCTATGATCTAAGATCCAAGTTGGCTCATCCCCGACTTCGTCTCGTTTCGTCCACCTTCACGGCAGGGCCATACTTCGGGGCCGCCTCGTCGCGAAACCCGGGACTCCGAGGCTCACCTCGGATCCCCACCTCGCTTCTCGCTTCTCGACCTCGCCCCACCGCGAGCCCCGAACCCAGCCCGGAACTCCGAACTCCCCGCGAACCACTCAGATCTCAAATCTTAGATCTCAGATCTCGGAAGACCGGGCCCGTACCGAAGCACGAACACCGGAATCAACCGTCCCGCCTGTCACCTCTAGTACTCGTAGAACCCCCGCCCGGTCTTCCGCCCGTGCCACCCCGCGTCCACGTACTTCCGGAGCAGCGGGCAGGGGCGGTAGCGGTCGTCGCCCAGGTCGCGGTGCAGCACCTCGAGGATGGACAGGCACGTGTCCAGCCCGATGAGGTCGGCCAGCGCGAGCGGGCCCATGGGGTGGTTCATCCCCAGCTTCATGACCGTGTCGATGGCCTCGGCCTCCGCCACGCCCTCCATGAGCGCGAACACGGCCTCGTTGATCATCGGCATCAGGACCCGGTTCGAGACGAAGCCCGGGAAGTCGTTCACCTCCACCGGCGTCTTCCCCAGCGCCTCGGACGTCTCCATGACCGTCCGGGTCACCGCGTCGCTGGTCTGGAGCCCGCGGATCACCTCCACCAGCTTCATCACCGGGACCGGGTTCATGAAGTGCATCCCGATCACGCGCTCCGGCTTCGACGTGAACGCCGCCATCGCCGTGATGGAGATGGACGACGTGTTCGACGCCAGGATCCCGTCGCCGACGATGGGGTCGAGCTGCGTCAGGATCTTCTCCTTCAGCTCCATCTTCTCCGGCACGGCCTCGACCACCAGTCCGGCGCCCTCGACGGCGTCCATCTCCGTGGCGCCCTCGATCCGGCCCAGGATCTCGTCGACCTCGCCCTCGCCGATGATCTCCTTCTTCGCCTGCCGCTCCAGGTTCTTCCGGATGGTGCCCAGCGCCGCGTCGACCCGGTCCCGGTCCACGTCCACCAGCACCACCGGGTGCCCGTTCTGGGCGAAGACGTGGGCGATCCCGTTGCCCATGGTCCCGCCGCCGACCACACCGACCCGCTCGATCTTCGACATCTCGGTTCTCCTATTCCTCAGCCCCGGCCAGCACGGCGCCGGGTCTCGTTAGCCAGATGACGAGGACGATTCCCGCGCACACGCCGAGCGTGCCCACGAGTCCGCCCTCCGGTCCGAAGTCGCCGCCCGTCAGCCACGCCGGGCCGACCGCGACGGCGTCGTACAGCGGGACGTCCAGCCCCTGGAGCCCGCTCACCGGCAGGTCCAGCGGGCCGGACATGACCCAGTTCCACCCCAGGTGCACGCCCGTGGCGAGCCAGAGCGTGCCCGTCCGGAGCACGGCCACCGCCAGCAGCACGCCCGCCAGGAAGATGTTGACCAGCTCGAACGTCCCGGCGCCGGGGTTGCCCCCGTGAAGCATCGCGAACACGACGCTCGTGAACAGTACGGCCACCCACCCGCCGGCGCCCTCCCGGATCGTCCGGAAGAGGTAGCCCCGGAGCAGCGCCTCCTCGGACGCCGCGGGGATCGCCAGCGCCAGCAGCGCCGCGCCCGACGTCGTCGCCCACCCACCGAGCGAGCCCGGCTCCGGCGCGTAGCGGTACCAGCCGAGCAGGGCGAACACCGCGACCACGCCCGCCAGGGCCGCCGTCCCGGCCGCGACGCCGATGCCCAGCTCCCGGGCGCCCGCACCGGTCAGCGGGAACCCCAGCGACCGCAGCGGCCGCCGGTCGACCCAGCGGAGCATGACCCATGCGGCGCCCAGCGCGGCGGTCAGCACCAGCGTCGTCTGCGCCACGAGCCCGATGGAGAGCCGGTCCTCCGGCAGCTCCAGCCCGCTGATGAACGGGAACAGGAGCCCCTCCAGCCACAGGAGCGCCATGAAGAGCGCGATGTACAGGAGCACGCGCCACGGCGTCCGCGGTCGGCCGGCCCCGGTCACGAGCCATCGGGTCCACCCCGACACACCCAATGAAAAACCCCCGAGTCAGAGCAACTCGAGGGTTCGCTCGCGCCCGCGCCATGCGATGAGTGCGGCGAGGCCGACCTTGACGACATCGCCAATGAGGAACGGTACGAGCCCGAGCGCCACGGCGCCCGCCAGGTCGCCGGTCATGGCCGCGAGCCACGCGGTGCCGCCCCCGAGGATCACCAGGGAAGCCAGGAAGAGCCCGCCGGCGAGCCGGAGCAGCTCCACCAGCTCCTTCCGCCCCGACGGCCGCGCGATCATCCCGGCCACGTACGCGGTCACGGGGAACGCGAGCAGGTAGCCGCCCGTGGGGCCCAGCAGATGGTGCAGGCCGAAGCCGGCGCCGGCGAAGACCGGCAGCCCGGCCACGCCCATCCCCAGGTACGCGATCTGGGACGCAGCGCCGAGCCGGGGCCCGAGCAGCGCACCCGCCAGGAGCACGATCGCCGTCTGCAGCGTCACGGGCACGGGCGTGAACGGCAGCGGCACGAAGACCTGGGCGCTCAGCGCCGTGGCCACGGCGAACGCCGTGACGGCGATCACCCGGCGCAGGTTCCGGCTTTCGACCACCTCGACGGTGGCCACCCGCTTCGCTCGCAGGATAGCGTCGTTCATGTCAGATCCTCTCCACGGACAGGGCTACGGCGTCGCCGCCGCCGAGACAGAGCGTCGCGAGCCCCGTCCGGGCGTCGCGGTCGCGCATGGCGTGCAGGAGCGTGACCAGCACCCGGGCGCCGGACGCGCCGATGGGGTGGCCGAGGGCCACGGCGCCGCCATGGACGTTCACCCGGTCCCAGTCCCAGCCCAGCTCCCTGCCGTCCGCCAGCGCCTGCACGGCGAAGGCCTCGTTCGCCTCGATCAGGTCGTAGTCGTCGATGTTCTTGCCCTCCTTCTCCATCACCCGCCGGACGGCCCGGACGGGCGCGAAGAAGAGCTCCTGCGGCGTCACCGCGCCGCTGGAGTAGGCGTTGATCCGGGCCAGGATGTCGAGCCCGTTCGCCTTCGCGTACTCCTCGCTCACCACCACCAGCGCCGCGGCGCCGTCATTGAGACCGGGCGCGTTCCCGGCGGTCACCACCGGCTCCTCGATGTGGTCCGGCATGTCCCGGGTGAACGCGGGCTTCAGCCTGCCCAGCGCCTCCAGCGACGTGTCCCGCCGGGGCGACTCGTCGGCGTCCACCGTCGTGGTCCCCTTCCGGGTCGTGATCTCGATGGGGACCATCTCGGCGTCGAACTTGCCCGCGTCCTGCGCCGCCACCGCCTTCTGGTGCGATTCCAGCGCGAACTGGTCGGCCTCCTCCCGGGTGATCCCGGCCTTGTCAGCCGTGTACTCCGCGTGCCCGCCCATGTGGCACTGGCCGAACGCGCACCACAGCCCGTCGTGGATCAGCCCGTCCACCAGCTGCTGGGTCCCGAACTTCACGCCGCCCCGGTAGTTGAACACGTAGTAGGGCGCGCCGGACATGGACTCCATCCCGCCGGCCACCATGACCCGCTCGTCGCCGGCCCGGATCGCCTGGGCCGAGGACATCACCGCCTGGAGCCCGGAGCCGCACACGCGGCTCACGGCCATGGCGCCCACCGTGTCCGGGACGCCGCCGCCCAGCGCCGCCTGCCGGGCGGGCGCCTGCCCGAGCCCCGCGCTGATCACGTTGCCCAGGATCACGTCGCCGATGTCCGACGGATCGATCCCCGAGACGTCCAGCGCCGCCCGGATCGACCGGGCGCCGAGGTCCGTGGCCGGGAGCGAGCTCAGCCCGCCCAGGAACCGGCCGATGGGGGTCCGCTTTGCCGCGACGATTACCGCCGTCCGTGCCGGGTCGCTCATCTATCGTTCTCCCGCGTCGAGATCACCGTTCATGGGCCCCGCCGCGCGGGGCCGTCGAGCCGTCGTAGTATAGCGATGCCGCGGGCGCCGGGCCAATGCCCGGCGGGGGCTATTCCTCCCGCAGCGTGGGCCGCGTTTCGTCCCGTTCCAGGCGCCCCCACGGAACCACCGGATCGTGCTCGAATATCAGCAGCCATTCCTCGGTCCGGGCCTTCTCCAGCAGGACCCGTTTCTGCTCCAGCGTGACCAGCGGCTCCAGGTCGTAGCCCATGATCCACGGGAGCGGCAGGTGCGCGCTCGTGGGGACCAGGTCGGCCAGGAAGCACGCCGTCTCGCCGCCGGACTCCAGCACCACCGACTGATGGTGCGGCGTGTGGCCCGGCGTCCGGATCACGCCCACGCCCGGCACGATCTCCTGCGGCCCTTCCACGAAGTCCCAGAGCCCCGCGTCGTGGATCGGGTCGAAGTTCTTGACCATGTAGCTCGCCCGGATCCGCTCGTTGTCGCTGTGGGCGAACTCGAACTCCTCCCGCTGCACGATGTGCCGGGCGCCGGGGAACGCCGGCACGGGCGGGCCGTCCGGGTCGTCGGGATCGGCCCGCGTATTGCCGCCCGCGTGGTCGAAGTGGAGGTGCGTGCTGAGGACGATGTCGATGTCCTCCGGCGCGTGCCCCGCCGCCCGGATCGCGTCCTCCAGCCGGGTCGGCGACCCCGCGTTCGCCACGCCGTAGATCTCGGTGAACCTCTCGTCCTCCTTGTTCCCGATCCCCGTGTCCACGAGGACCAGCGCGTCCGGCGTCTCCACCAGCAGGCACCGGAGCGCGAGCGGGATCCGGTTCCGGTCGTCCGCCTCGATCCGCCGCTCCCAGAGCGGCCTGGGCACCACGCCGAACATGGCGCCGCCATCCAGCCGCTGCAGCCCCGCCTCCAGCGCGTGGACGGTCAGGTCGCCCACCGTGCGGGTGCGGACCAGCGGGAGGTCGTCGATACTCGCGTTCATGCCCATTCCGGGAACTCCATGGATGTGGGGAGTGACGTCCGCTTCTTCCGTTTCTTCCGTTTCCGCAAGAGCGCGTCCAGCTCGGCCCAGCTGCCGATCCCCTGCTCCGCGGCACGGTCCAGCAGGTGGCCGAGCACGTCCACCGTGGCCCGGGCGTCCGGGTAGGCGCGGTGCCGCGGCTCGCACGGGATGTCCCACCGCCGGATCAGCGCGTCCAGCGACCGGCTCCGCATCTCCGTCATGACCTTCCGGGCCAGCCGCGCCGTGCACAGCACCTTCCCCTTCGGCGGACCGAAGTCCCCCCGCTTCATCTCCCACTCCACGAACCGGAGGTCGAACGGCGCGTTGTGGGCCACGAACACGGCGCCCGCCAGCACCTCCTGGACGCGGGGCGCGATGTCGGTGAACGCCGGCGCGTCCGCCACCATCGCGTCATCGATCTTCGTGATCCGGGTGATCCCCGGCGGGATCGCGCGGTACGGGTTCACGAGCGACGAGAGCTCGTCCAGGACCCGGCCCGCCCGGTCCACGCGGATCGCCGCGATCTCCGTCACCCGGTGCCCCCGGGCCGGCGACCCGCCCGTGGTCTCGCAGTCAACCACCGCGTACTCGAGCCCGTCCAGTGCCACGTCCTCCGGGCGCGGCGGGTAGTGCTCCGCCGGGCCGCTCACCGCCGCCTCACCAGACGTCCGCCCGCCGGATCGGGAGCGTCATGCACCGGCCGCCGCCGCCGCCCCGGACCAGCTCGCCGCCCTCGAACGTGAGGACCGCCCGGTCGTCCTCCTCCAGCTCCGCCTCGCCCGTCAGGTAGTCGACCCCGGCGATGATCCGGAACCCGGCCTCCCGCTCCATCTCCGCGTACGTCCGCTCGTTGCGGGAGTAGCCCAGGACCACGCCCGGCCGGACCGCCACGAAGTTGCACCCGCTCGACCACTGCTCCCGCTCCTGGAACGACCGCTTGTCGCCGCCGCAGAAGATCGGCTCCAGCGGGAGGTCGACCTCCCGGAGCGCCGCGAACACGTTCGGCATCTCCTGCATGCTCGCCTGCCCCGTCCGGCGGTAGAGCACCGCGTACCGGTCCGGCCCCACGAACGCGGGCGGGAAGACCACCGCGTGCGTACGGTCCACCATGGTGAACACCATGTCCAGGTGGATCATGGCCCGGTCGCTCGGCAGCACCACCACGATGATGTGCTCGATCCCGTGGTTCCGGCCCAGCTCCTCGGCGATGGCGTCGAACGCCACCGGGCTCGACCGCTGGCTCACGCCGATGATCGCCGTGTCCGGCCGCACGATGTGGACATCGCCGCCCTCGATCGTGTACCCCGACCGCCGCTCCTCGCTGCCGTCGTAGATGATCCCTGTACCCTGCAGCGCCGGGTGGTACGTGAAGAGCGCCTTCATCAGGATCTCCTCCGTCCACCGCACGGAGTGCCGCATGGACCCGATGATCACCCCCCCGCCCACCACCACCGCCGCGTCCCGCGTGAAGAAGAGGTTCGGCAGCGGCGGGAGCGCGTAGCTCTCCACGTTCAGCACCCGGGCCAGGGGTCCCTCCTCGAGCTCCATCCCCTCGATGAACATCCGGACCAGCTCTTCCCCCGGCTGGTCCAGGATCGCATCCGCCAGCGGGGCCGACCGCGTCACGTCGAATACCCGCTCCACCAGCAGCGACCGGGCCTCCTCGATCTCCATGACGTCCGCCAGCAGGTCCGCCACTTCGTGGACCTCCGCGAACCGGGACAGGAGCGCCCTGAACCGCTTGTGCTCCCGCGTCGCCTCCTCCAGGTCCAGGAGGTCGTCGTAGAGGAAGTCCTCCTTCGTGCTCGGCGTGACCGCCAGCAGCTCCGGGCCCGGCGTGTGGCAGACGACCGACTCCAGTGGTCCGATCTCGCTCGTGACCCTCACCCCCGCCATCACCGCCTCCTCATCCTGAGCCCGAGGTCTCCGCCCCGTGCGTCAGAGCGTACGACAGCCCCTCCATCTCCAACGCCATGTCCACAGAACGTACCACCACACCCGACGGGACGTCGAGCCGCGTCGGCGCGAAGTTCAGGATCCCCTTCACCCCGGCCTCCACCAGCCGGTCCGCCACCGCCTGCGCCGACCGCGCCGGCATCGCCAGCACCGCGATCTCTATGCCCCGCGACCGCACCTCCTCCTCCATTATCCCGTCCGGCAGCACCTCCTGCCCGTCCCACCGCTGCCCCACCTTCGACGGGTCCCTGTCGAACACGGCCTCGATGTAGAACCCCTGCCGGCGAAACGTCTCGTAGCCGAACAGCGCCGCACCGATCCGCCCGGCCCCCACCAGCGCCACCGACCACTGCCCCTCGAGCCCCAGGATGTCCCGCAGACGCGACTCCAGCTCCGCCACGTCGTAGCCCAGCCCCCGCTTCCCGAACGTGCCGAACAGCGACAGGTCCTTCCGCACCTGCGCCGCCGTCGTCCCGCTCCGGCCCGCCAGCTCCTCGCTCGACACCGTGTCCACCCCCGCCTCCCGCAGCTCCACCAGCAGGCGGAGGTACAGCGACAGACGGCTGATGGTCGGCTCGGACACCTTGCTCATGGACGGATCGCGTGCTGTGCGGTGGCTTGTGAATGGTTTCACAAACTATACGACCCGCGACCCGCGGCCGTCAAAGCCCCTGCGACGGTGCTGGGGGTGCGGCGATCCGGAGCACGATTTCCCGGACGTGGCCGCCCTCGCCGGGCAGCTCGAGCCCGCCGTCGAGCAGCTCCGCGATCCCGCGGACCATGGCCAGGCGGATCCCGGTGCCGGCGGCGTCGTCGGGGTCGGGTCCGACCTCGATCTCGGTGGGTCCGATCCGGAGTATGGCGAGGCCGTCCTCGAGCGCGACCCGGAGCGTCATGGCCCCGCCGGCCGGGTGACGGATGGCGGAGGTGATCGCCAGGTCGAGGGCCCGCACCAGCCGGTCGTGGTCGGACCGGATCCGGGGCATGGTGTCGGGCAGCTCCACGGTGGGCGTGATCCCCCGCTCCGCGGCCTGCGTCCGGAACGTATCGGCGGCGCTGGCCAGGATCATCCCCAGGTCGACGGTCTCCATTTCCGGCCGGAGGTCGCCCGCCCGGAGCCGGCCCAGCTCGATGATGCCATCGGTGAGGTGCAGCAGGTGGTGCCCGGCCCGGCCGATCCGCTCCACGGCGTCGGCGGCGTCCGGTGTGAGCTCGCCGTACGCCCCGTCCTGGAGCAGCTCCTGGTAGCCGAAGATGGCGGACAGCGGGGCCCGGAGCTCGTGGGCGGCCCGGTCGAAGAAGCGATCCCGGGCCTCCTCGGCGGCGGCCAGGCGACGGCGGGTCTCCTCCAGCTCCCGCTCTCGCCGCCGCGCCCTCCGCAGGCCCCGGGCGCCGGCGAGCAGCGCGCCGACCAGCGCGCCGGCCAGCGCCGCGACCGCGACCCCCATCATGACCCCGGCTCGCCGCTCGGGTAGCCGCGCCGGGCCAGCGCATCGGCCAGGGCGACGAAGGTGTCGGGGTCCAGCGTCTCGGGGCGGGCCGCGGGCTCCACGCCCACCTCCGCGAGCACGGCCTCGGCGGCCTCCGGGTCGAGGCCGTAGCCCGGTGCGATCCGGAGGATCTTCTGGAGCTGCTTCCGCCGCAGCCCGAACGCGGCGCGCGTGAGGGCCCGGAGCCGCCCGGCGGCCCGGTCGAAGTCGGCCTCGTCGGGCTGCTCGCCCCGGGGCCGGATCTCCAGCACGGTGGAGTCGACACCGGGCACCGGCCGGAACGCGGCGCGCCCGACGTGGAAGAGCCGCTCCACGTCGGCCACGGCCCGGACGCCGACGGTCAGCGCGCCGTACGCCTTCTCGCCGGGCTCGGCCAGGATCCGGTCGGCCACCTCCCGCTGGACCATGACCACGATCCGCTCCGGCGCCGGTCGCCATTCCAGGAGCCGGAAGAGGAGCGGCGACGTGATGTTGTAGGGGATGTTCCCCACCACCCTGGTCTCCCGCGTCGCCAGATCGCCGGGCTCCCACTCCAGGAAGTCGGCGTGGATGATGGAGACGGACGGATCGTCGTCGAAGCGGCGGGCGAGGTCCTCGGCGAGGCGGTCATCGAGCTCGACGGCCACGAGCCGGCCGGCGGCCCCGGCGAGCCGATCGGTGAGGGCGCCCTGGCCGGGGCCGATCTCGATGACGGTGTCGTCGGGGCCCGGCTCCACGGCGTCCACGATCTTCCGCTGGAGGTTCGGGTCGACGAGGAAGTTCTGGCCCAGCGACCTCCTGGCCCGCACGGGTCAGCTCCGCAGCAGGACGGCGGTGCGGTCGTCCGGCGGGATGTCGTTCTGGTCGGTCACGGCCGCGTCGAAGAGGCAGTCGAGGATCTCCTGTGGCTCCCGGTCCCGCATGCGCACCACCTCATCGAGGAGCGCCTGCTCACCGCTGATGCCGTAGGGTCCGGACGCGTCCGACAGCCCGTCGGTGAAGAGGAACAGCAGGTCGCCCTCACCCCACGCGGTCCGCTCCTCGCCGTACTCGGGGAACGTGTACGTCCCGAGGGGCGGGCTGGTGGCGTCCAGCCGCTCCGTGGCGCCATCCGCGCGGACCACGAACGCGTGGGGGTGCCCGGCATTGGACCACGTGATCTCGCCGCGGGACGGGTCCGCCACGGCGAACAGGATGGTCAGGTACATCTCCGTGGACTCGAGCTCGTCGATCAGCGACTCGTGCATGTGCCGGAGCGCCTCCCTGGGGCGACCGGCCTCCTGCGCGTAGATGGCGATGGCGCTCATGGTCAGCGCCATGATCAGCGCCGCTGAGAACCCGTGGCTGGAGACATCGGCGATCACCAGCCCGAGCCGGTCGTCGGGCAGCTCGAAAAGGTGGTACAGGTCGCCGCCCACCGAGTCGGCGGGCACGCACCGGGCCGCGAGCCGGGCGCCGGGCGCGAACCGGGCCGCGTCCGGGAGCAGCTTGAGCTGGAGGTCGTGGGCCAGCTCCATCTCCCGCTCCAACCGCTCCCGGCGCACGTTCTCCCGCACCAGCCGCTGGGTCTCCAGCGCCGCCGCCACCTGGCTGGCGATGGCCGTCAGCAGCCGCAGGTCGCCGGCGCTGAACCGGACATCGGTCCGGCGCCCCACGAGCGTGATCACGCCCACGGGCCGGCTCCCGCCGTCCGGCGGCGTATAGTTGACGGGCACCGAGAGATAGGGCTCCGCGCCCCGCGGTCGGGGCTCCCGCAGCAGCCCTTCCGGCATCTGGTCGCCCCGCTCCAGGTTCACCGGCTGCCGCTCCCGGAAGACCCGGGCCGTGACCGATGTCGTGTCGTCGATCGGGATCGGGCCCTCCAGCCCCTCCTCGCCGACCTCCGCCTTCAGGTGCAGGCTCCGCGACGACTCGTCGGCCACCCACAGCGCCGCCCGCCGGGCGCCCAGCACGTCGGTCACCTCCTGCAGGATCAGCGTGGTGGCCTGCTCCATGGAGAGGAACGACGCCAGGATCTCCGCGATGGAGTAGAGGAGGTTGATCTCCTCGTACCGCTCGCTCAGCTCGTGGGCCGCCGAGCGGGCCTCCTGCTCGTGGGTGAACGCCTGCCGTAGCGCTGCGGCCAGGAACTCGGCATCGCCGCCCTCCGCGCTGCCCCCAGCGCCGTCCCCCAGCTCCAGCTCCAGCGGGCCGAAGCCGGTGCCGTCCAGCGCGATCCGGTGGGCCGTCCGCGGCCCGCCATCCGTCTGTGCCTCCGTCGGGTAGAGGCACGCCCAGCCGTGGTCGAGCCGACGCCAGACCCGCACGTCGGCGCCGTCGTGGGCCCGGGCGTAGCGGTCCAGGAGACGGGTGACGGAGCGCGGCAGCCGGCGGCCGCTGTCGAGGCGCAGCGTCTCCGTCACGACGCCTCCCGTGTCCGCGGCCCCTCCTCGGCGTAGAGGACCATCTCCACGGAGTTGCCCTGCTCGTTGAACGTGACCTCGTCCATGAGCTCGGTGATCAGGTACACGCCCCGGCCCCGGGTCCGGGTCCGATTCGTCGGCAGCGTCGGGTCCGGCAGCGCGTCGGGGTCGAACCCCGCGCCCTCGTCGGTGACGCGCACCCGGACGCACCGGTCGCTGACGATGGCCTCCAGCGTGACGCGCTTGCCCGGGTCCCGGGCGTTCCCGTACATCATGGCATTGGCCAGCGCCTCGGCCACGCCAACCCGGAAGTTCAGCCGGAGCCGACGCTCGTCGAAGCCCGCGTCCCGGCACCGATCGAGGAGGTAGCCCACGCACCGGTCGATGGCGCCCAGGTCGTTGGGCAGCTCGAGGACGTGTCGTGACTCCATGGTCCCGTCGTCAGAACGACGACAGCGCCTCCTCCCGGCTGTTTGCGAGCCGGAAGAGCGTGTCGAGCTTCGTCAGCTCGAACAGCGTCCGCAGGTCCTCGTTCAGGTTGGCCAGCCGCAGCTCGCCGCCTTGCTCCCGGATCTTCTTCGACAGGCTGACCAGCACGCCGAGGCCCGAGGAGTCGATATAGCCGGTCCGGTCGAAGTCGATCAGGAACCGCTTCTCCCCGCTCTCCAGCTCGTCCAGCACCATCTGCTTCAGCTCCTGCCGGTTGCCCACGATCAGCTGGCCCTCCACATCCAGGACCGTGACGTCCCCTTCCTTCTTCACCTCGAACCCCATGTCAGCCTCTCCGTGTACGGGTCGGATGTCCGCGTGCTCGCTGTCGCAAAAGGTGCCGCGTCAGTCGCCGGCCTGCAATGCCGTCAGGCTCGCCACGGCCACGATATCCGCCGCGGTCGCGCCCCGGGACAGGTCGTTGCACGGCTTGTTCAGCCCCTGCAGCACGGGGCCGATGGCCTCGGCGCCCGCCAGCCGCTGGACCAGCTTGTAGGCGATGTTGCCCGCGTCCAGGTCCGGGAACACCAGCACGTTCGCCTGCCCGGCCACCGGCGAGTCCGGCGCCTTGCTCCGGGCGATCTCCGGGATCAGCGCCGCATCGACCTGCAGCTCGCCATCGGCCACCACGCCCGGCTCGTCCTCCCGGAAGTAGGCGACCGCCTCCTTCACCCTGTCGACCATCTCGTGCTCGGCGCTGCCCCGGGTCGAGAACGAGAGGAACGCGACCTTCGGCTCATCGCCCACGATCGACCGCCGCGCCGCCACCGACGCCCGGGCGATGTCCGCCAGCTGCCGGGCATCCGGGTCCGGGACCACGGCGCCATCCGTGAACGAGAGGACCTCCTCCTCGGCGGGCCCGCCCCGGAACGGGCGGCACACCATGTAGAACGTCGACGAGACGATGGAGATCCCCGGCCTCAGCCCCACGCACCGGATCGCCGCCCGGATCACGTCGCCGGTCGGGTGGTCGGCCCCGGCCACCGACCCATCGACCTCCCCTTCCCGGACCATCAGCGCGCCGAAGATCAGCGGGTCGCGCGCCCACTGGATCGCCTCACCCTCCGTCAGGCCCCGGTCCTTGCGCAGCTCGAGCAGCGTGGTCACGAAGCGGTCGTGCCGCGCGTCCGTCTGCGGGTCGATCACGATCATGTCCTCGTGGCCGCCCACATCCAGGAGGCCGGCCCGCACCTCGGCCTCCGATCCCAGGACCACGGGGTCGAGCCGGCCCTCCTGCTCCAGCCGCACGGCCGCGGCCAGGGTCCGGGGGTCGTGGCCCTCGGGCATGACGATGCGCCGGGGGTTCGCGATCGCGCGTTCTGCGATTCTATCCAGAAATCCGCTCATTGTCTGTCCACTTTCTTGAGGAGCTCGTCCCGGACCAGCGGCGACACGAACTCGCTGACATCACCGCCCAGCGACGCGATCTCGCGGACCAGCGACGCCGAGAGGTAGGAGTACTGTGCGTCCGGGGCCAGGAAGAGGGTCTCGATGGCCGGGTTCAGGTCCCGGTTCATCAGCGCCATCTGGAACTCGTACTCGAAATCGGACACGGCCCGCAGGCCGCGCACGATCAGGTGTACGTCCTGCTCGCTGGCGAAGTCCACCAGCAGGCCGCTGAACGCGGCCACATCCACACGGTCCTCGTCGGCGAAGACCGCCTCGATCATCGCCACCCGCTCGTCGATGTCGAACAGCCCCGTCTTGGCCTGGGTGGCCCGGTGCCCCACCGCCACGATGACCCGCTCGCAGAAGTCGAGCGTGCGGCGGACGATGTCCTCGTGGCCCTTGGTGATCGGGTCGAAGGAGCCGGGGTAGATCGCGTCAGTGTGTCGGGGAGGCATCAGGCGTCAGTCCGGTCTGAGGTAACGGGTGATCAGCGTGTCTCCGTAACGGCGGGTGTCGGCGTGCTCCGACTCGGGGAGCGCGTCCGGGACCCGGTGCTCGATCCATAGCATGTCGGCAAATGGCTGCCGGAGGAACCGCTGCGCAAGCGCCGCGCCTTCGCCGGAGCCGTACGGCGGGTCCGCCAGCACGATGTCGTACGCGCCGGGCTCGATCCCGTCGACGAAGCGCATCGCGTCGTCCCGGACCACCCGGGTCTCCTCCTCCGCGCCCAGCGTCCGGATATTGGCGTTCAGCGCCTTCAGCGCCCTGCCGGACCGCTCCACGAACGTCGCGTGCTCCGCGCCCCGGGAGAGCGTCTCCAGCCCGAGCGCGCCGGAGCCGGCGAAGAGGTCCAGCACCCGGGCGCCGGGGATCGCGGGCTGCAGCATGCTCATCCACGCCTCCCGGACGCGGTCCGTCGTCGGACGCGTCCGGTCGCTCGCCGGCGCCCGGATCGTGTGCCCCCGCCATCGCCCCGCGATGATCCGCATCATCCCGCGCCGCCCGGCCGGCCGACCGTGGCCGCGCCGTCCGCCGGCCGCAGGTCCACCAGTTTGGCCTGGATCCGGGCCCGGCCCCGCCAGTGGTCTTCCTCCAGCTTGACCGCCGCGTCCACGGGCCCGCCGGAGCGGGCGATCTCGCCGTGGGTCCCCATCATCCGGAACCCGATGGCCGGGAGCGACCGGTCGCCATCGCTGAGGGTCAGCTTCAGGTGCGACCCGTCGCTGCCCACCGCCCGGACCCCCTCGGCGGCCACGCCCCGGAGCGCGAAGACCGGTGTGGGGTTGCCGAGCCCGAACGGCGCGGCGTACTCCATGTACCGGACCAGCTCGGGCGTGATCTCGGACATCGCCAGCTCGAGGTCGATCCGCTGCTCGGGGACCGGCGGGTCCGGGAGCCGGTCGCGGGCGGCCGCGGTGAACGCCGCGCGGAACGCGTCGATCCGGTCGGTCCGGATGTCGAAGCCCGCGGCCGCGGGATGGCCGCCGAACCGCTCCAGGTGGTCGCCGCACGCGCGGATCGCATCCAGCAGGTCGAACCCCGGGATCGAGCGGGCGCTCCCCCGGGCGATGCCGGTCGCGCCATCGACCGCGATGAGCACCGTCGGCCGGTGGATCCGCTCCACCACCCGGGACGCCACGATCCCGATCACCCCGGGGTGCCACCCCTCCCCCGCCAGCACCACCCCCCGGTCGGTCGCCGGGTCGTACCCGTCCAGCGCGTCGAGCGCCTGCCGCAGGATCTCCCGGTCCACCGCCTGCCGGCGGGCGTTCACCGCCTCCAGCTCCCGGGCCAGCCCCTCGGCGCCGCCGTCGTCGGAGAGGAGCAGCCGGAGCCCGGCCGCGGCGTCCTCCAGTCGGCCCACGGCGTTGAGTCGAGGCGCCATCACGTGGCTGAGCCGACCGGCCGTGAGCGGACGGTCACCGAGCCCCGCCACGGTCCGGAGCGCACGAAGCCCCGGGTTGCGGGTCCGGTCCAGCACCTTGAGCCCGAACCGGGTCAGCACCCGGTTCTCGCCCTCCAGCGGCATCACATCCGCCACCGTGGCCAGCGCCACCAGGTCCAGCAGGTAGTGGATCTCCTCGTCGTCGACGCCCCGGGGCCGGCCCAGCGCCAGCGACACCTTGTACGCCACCCCCGTTCCGGAGAGGTGGGGGTTCGGGTAGTGGCAGTCCGTCCGCTTCGGGTTCACCACCGCCACCGCGTCCGGCAGTGTGGCCGCCGGCGTGTGGTGGTCCGTCACGATCACGTCGATCCCCGCGGCCCGGGCGGCGGTGACCGCGTCGTGGGCCACGGTCCCGCAGTCCGCCGTCAGGATCAGCCCGGCGCCGGCCTCCGTCGCCCGGGCCACGCCGCCGGGCCCCAGGTCGTAGCCGTCGCGGACCCTGTGGGGGACGAACGGCACGACCCGGGCGCCGAGCCGTCGCAGGACCCGGGTGTAGAGGGCGGCCGCGCACATCCCGTCCACGTCGTAGTCGCCGTGGACGAAGATCGTCTCGCCGGCCTCGAGGGCCGTTGCGAGCCGGGCGACCGCCCGGTCCATGTCGGCCAGCCCCATCGGGTCGTGGAGCGCCGAGAGCGATGGACGGAGGAATGCGCGGGCCCGCTCCGGCGCGTCGTGGCCCCGGGCCGCCAGCAGCCGGCAGAGCGGCTCCGGGAGCGACAGCGCTCGGACCAGCTCCGCGACCGCCGCCTCCGACGGCGGCTCCGGGGGCACGCGCCACCGGGGCCGGAGCACCGGGGTCGTCACCGAATCGAAAACGGCGAACCGTTTCGGGTTCGCCGCCTCAGTCTTCCGCGAACAGGATCACCCCGCACGCTTCACAGCGGTGGAGCGCCTCCCGCCTTCGGATCTCGTTCTGCTCCTGGAGCGGGATCATGCTGAAGCAGTGGCCGCACGCGCCGTCCCTGGTGAGCTTCGCCAGCGCCACCTTGGTCTTCCCGCCCCGGATCCGCTCATAGAGCCGGGCCGCGTCGTCGCTCAGCCGGATCAGCTTGTTCTCCCGCTTGTCCTTCAGGATGTCGAGCTGGTCGGCCGCCTCGTCGCGCTCCTTCAGCAGCGTCTCCCGCTTCGGCGCCATCTCCTCCCGGAGGTCCGCGAGCTTGCCCTCGAGCTCGTCGAGCTTGAGCTCCGTCCGCCGGATCTGATCGATCAGCTCCAGCGCGTCCTCCTCATCCGCCTCGATCGCCTTGCTGATCAGGTCGATCTCGGTCCGCGCTGCCGCTTCCTCCCGCGCGCTGCGGACCCGCTCCAGCCGCGTCTCGTACTTCTCCAGCTGGGCGCGCTTGTCATCGGCACCGCGCTCGAGCCGCCGCTCCTCGGCCTTCATCTCCTCCAGCCGGCTCCGTACGGCCTCGACCTGCTCCTCCAGCTCCTCGACGGGAGCTTCCAGCTCTTCCAGCTCCGGTTCGAACTCCCGGACCTTTGCCTTCGCGTCCGCCATCTGCTCGTCCAGGTCCTGGAGATCGAGCAGCGCCTGATAGGTTTCGTCCATTCTCCTCCTCTTTATCGTGTCACGGCCGCTTCAGGTGCCGGCGGTACCGGGTCGACATCTTCTCGCCCAGCGTGCCTACCTCCGCGGCTTTCTCTTTCACCTTCTTGCTCAGCTCCAGCTTCTCGGCGAACAGCGCCTCCCGATCCGCCTCGTCCGCCCGGTCGATCAGCTCCTGCAGCTCGTCGAGCCGGTCGAGCATCGACCGGATCCGGATCAACTCGACCGCGTCCCGGAAGCTCCGGTCCGGGTCCGACAGCTCCACGCTGTCGCCCAGCAGGTCCTCCAGCAGCGCCCGGGCCGCGTCCGTGGTCTCCAGATCCGCCACGTCCCGCTCCCGGCCCTGCTCCAGCAGCGCCGAGTAGAGCTCCCGGTTCACCTGCCCCCGGAGCACCTCCGGCTCCACCAGCGACTCCACCTGCCGGATCCGGCCCGTGTCCCGCACCAGCAGCAGCAGCAGCAGCCGCTCCGTGCTGTCCTTCGACGACGACGGCGCCGGCTCCTCCCGGCGCTGGGACACCGCCCGCCGCGGCGATGGCCGGGCCGCACGGATCTCCTGCTCCAGCGTCTCCCGTCGCACGCCCGTCCGCTTCGCGACCCGGTCCACGTAGATGTCGCGGAGCGTCGCGTCCTTCGCGGCCCGGAGCGTCGGGAGCAGCCCGTCCAGCGCCTTCCGGATACCCTCGACGTCCTCGAAGTATCCGCGCTCCTCCAGGATCTGGAATTTCCGTTCCAGCAGGTCCACGGCGTCGTCGAGGTACGGCTGCAGCCCCTCGCCGCCGCCCTCCCGCGCTACCGAGTCCGGATCCTCGCCCGGCGGGAGCGTCACCACCATCGGGTGCCCCCCGGCCCGCAGGATCTCGTCGCCGCTCCTGAACGTGGCCCTCAGCCCCGCCGCATCGCTGTCGTACAGGAGCAGGACCTGCCCGGCGTACCGGGTCAGGAGCTGCGCCTGCTCGGGCGTCATCGCGGTGCCCAGCGCGGCCACCACGTTCTCGATCTCCCGGCCAGCCAGCGAAACGTAGTCCATGTACCCCTCAACGACCAGTGCCGCCTCCTCCCGCCGGATCGCCGTCTTCGACCAGTGCAGACCGTACAGCTCGCGGCCCTTGTGGTAGAGCGGCGTCTCCGGCGAGTTCAGGTACTTCGGGCCCTGCGCGTCGCCCGACAGGACCCGGCCGCCGAAGCCGATGACCGTGCCCCGGATGTCGGTGATCGGGAAGATCAGCCGGTCCCGGAGCCGGTCGTACGGCTCCGGCGACTTCTCGCTCGTCTTGATCAGCCCCGCCGTCTCGAGCACGTCGTCCTCGAAGCCGTGCTGATGGGCCGCGTCCCGGAGCGCGCGCCAGCCGTCGGGGGCGTAGCCGAGCCGGAACCGTGCGGCGGCCTCGTCGTCGATCCCGCGGCGGTCCAGGTACTCCCGTGCCGTCGCGCCCGCCTCCTCCCGCAGCTGTCGCTCGTAGAAGTCGGCGGCGAAAGCCACCGCCTCCCGGTACGGCTTCAGCCGGTCGTCCTCCTCCCGGTACTCCTTCTGCTTCGGGATCTCCACGCCGTACCGGCTGGCCAGCTTCTCCACCGCCTCGTTGAACGACAGCCCCACATAGTCCATGAGGAAGCCGAACACGTCGCCGGACTCGCCGCAGCCGAAGCACTTGTAGAACCCCTTGCCGGGCACCACGTAGAACGACGGCGTCTTCTCGTTGTGGAACGGACAGAGCGCCTTGAACTCCTTCCCCGATCGCTTGAGGTCCACGTGCTCGCCGATGACCTCGACGATATCGGCCCGCTCCCGGACCTCCTCGACGACCCGGTCCGGGATCATTCGAGCTCCACCACCGTCACGCCCGACCCGCCCTCGCCGATCCCCCCCGGCCGGTACGACGTGATCCGCGGGTCCCGGTCCAGCAGCTCGCCCACCACCTCCCGGAGGATCCCCTGCCCCTTCCCGTGCACCACCCGCAGCGACGGCAGCCCCGCCTGGATCGCCGCGTCCAGCGCCGGCAGCAGCTCGCTCGCCACCTCCTCCGCCCGCAGCCCCAGCAGATGCACCTCATGCGACGCCTCCACCCCGGGCCCGCTCCACGTGCCCCCCGTGCTCGTGCTCGTGCGCGTGCCCGAGCCCTGACCCCTGCCCGACCCCGGAGAATGCGGCTCGTCCACCACCTCGAGGTCCGCCGCCCGCACGTCGAGCCGCATTCCACCCGTCTCCACCGTGGCCCGCCCGTCCCGGATCTCGACCACCGTCCCCTCGGCCCCGGTGGCCGCGATCCGGACGGCCGCGCCCTCCTCGAGGTCCGGTGGCGGCTCCGACGGGCGCTCCCGGTCCGGCCGTGTCGGCGCCCGCTCCTCCTGCTTCCCGGCCGCCTGCTCGACCCTGCGACGGGCCGACCGGGCGGCCTCCTCGAACGCCTCCGCCCCCGCACCGCCCTCCACCGCCGACCGGAGCTCGGCGATGGCGTCCTCGACGTCCTTGCGGGCGTCCATCAGGATGTCCCGGGCCTGCTGCCGGGCCCGACGCTCGGCGTCCGCCTCCCGCCGCTTCACCCCGGCCCGCCGCTCCTTCAGCTCCTCCCGCAGCTTGTCGACCTCCTTCCGGGCCTCCTCCGCCGCCTTCCGCTCCCGGGCGGCGTCGTTCAGCGCGTCCGCCAGCTCCTGCTCCTTCACCTCCAGCTCCGACAGCAGCGCGCCCACGTCCCGCTCGCCCTGCGGCAGCATCTCCCGGGCCCGGTCCAGCACCCGGTCGCGGAACCCGAGCCGCTGCGCGATGGCCAGCCCGTAGCTCCGCCCGGGTACGCCCTTCACCAGCCGGTACGTCGGCTTCAGCTCCCTGGCGTCGAACTGGAGCGACGCGTTCACCACGCCGTCCTCCTCGCCCGCCAGCAGCTTCAGCGCGCCCAGATGGCTCGTGGCGACGGTCATCGTGCCGCGTCGGGTCAGCTCCACCAGGATCGACCGGGCCAGCGCCGCGCCCTCCGTCGGGTCCGTCCCGCTGCCGATCTCGTCGATCAGCACCAGCGAGTGGGCGTCCGCCTCGTCCACGATCTCCCGCAGGTTGGCCACGTGCGCGGAGAAGGTCGACAGGCTCGCCTCGATGGACTGCTCGTCGCCGATGTCCGCGAACACGTTCCCGAACACCGGCAGCCGCGTCCCCTTCGCCACCGGCGGGACGATCCCCGCCTGCGTCATCAGGCTGAGCAGCCCGATCGCCTTCAGCAGGACCGTCTTCCCGCCCGTGTTCGGCCCCGACACGACCAGCGTCCGCTCCCCGGGCTCCAGGTGCAGCGCGAACGGGACCACGGCCTCGTCGCCGGCCAGCAGCAGCGGGTGGCGGCCGGCCACCACCTCGTAGTCGGAGGTGTCTTCGGTGACCGTGGGCGGCGCCGCGTCGTGGTGGATCGCGTAGCGGGCCCGGGCGTAGAGCGAGTCGAACCGGATCAGCGCCTCCAGCGCGCCCCGGAGCTCGCCCGCGTGGGGCCGCAGCGATTCCGTCAGCTCCTCCAGGATCCGGCGGACCTCCCGCGACTCGGCGATCTCCAGCTCCCGGACCCGGTTCATCAGCTCGAGCGCAAGCGGCGGCTCGACGAAGAGCGTGGTGCCCGTCGCCGACTCGTCGTGGACGATCCCGCCCACGTGCTTGCGGCCCTCGCGCCGGACGGGGACCACGTACCGCCCGTCACGGATCGTGACCGACGCGTTCTGGACGCGGTAGTCACCGGGGAGCGAGCCCATATAGCGCTCGAGCTTCTCGACGATGCTGCTCCGCTGCGACCGGAGCTCGCGCCGGATCCGGGCCAGCTCGCGCGACGCGTCATCCCTGACGTCGGCGGCGTCGTCGATCGCGCTCTCTACGGCCGCCGCCCGGGCCGGCAGCTCCACCAGCCGGTCGGCCAGCGGCCGCAGTGGCTCCACGTCCTCCAGGTGCTTCCTCAGCACGTCCCGGGTGGTGGCGCTCGACCGGATCAGCCGGGCCCCCTCCAGCAGCGTCCGCGCCTCCCACAGCGACCCCGGCTTGGCCAGCCGCTTCAGCTCCGTCCGGATGTCGGGGATCGCCGGGATCGCCCACCCGTCGGTCCTGGTGACGAAGACCATCATGGCGTCCACCCGCTCCAGCTCCGCCCGGACCTTCTCGAGGTCCGTGACCGGCTCCAGTGCGCGCACGGCCTCGGCGCCGAGCCCGCTGCTCGCGCGCTCGGCCACCACGTCCAGCGCGGACGGGAGCTGAAGGACGCCCAGCGCGTGCTCGTTCATGGTCCCGGCCGCCAACGGTCGCGTCTCCGTCCCGGGCCGGGCCTCAGCCCAGCTCCTCGCGGACGATCCGGTTCGCTTCCTTCCCGTCGAACCGGCCCTTGATCTGCGGCATCAGCGCGCCCATCACCGCGCCGATGTTGTCGGCGCCCGACGCGATGATCTCCTGCACCAGCGCCCGGACCTCGTCCTCCGCCATGGAATCCGGCGTGTACGCGTCCAGGATCTCGGCCTCCCGCTCCTCCTTCTCGGCCAGCTCCTCCCGGCCCGCGTCCCGCATCTGCTCCGCCGCCTCGTTCCGCTGCTTGATGGCCTTCGTGACCACCCCGATCACGGCCTCGTCGTCGGCCTCGCCGCCCTGCTCGATCTCCTTGTTCCGGATCTCCGACAGCACCGTCGTCAGCACCGTGGTCCGCAGCTTGTCCTTCGACCGCCGCGCCGCGTTCAGGTCCGCCCGGATCCGCTCCTTCAGTGTTTCCGCCATCTCCCGCTCCTCCCTGTCTCGCTCCTGCCCCGTGAATCCTTACTCCTTACTCCTTACTCCTTACTCCGCTTTCACTCCGTCCCGACGCGCCAGCCCGCAGGCCCGTCGGGCCATTCCGATCGACGCGCCCACGGTGCATGATGGAGGACCCGCGACCCGGAGGCCACCGTGACGGATCCCATCATCGAACGCGCCATCGCCATCCTGCGGAGCTCCGCGTGCGTGGCGCTCCCCCTCGACGAGCTCGCCGCCCGGGTCGGCACCGTCGACCCCGACGGGCTGGCCCGCCGCATCGCCGCCGACCCCAGGCTCATCCTCGTCGAGCCGGTCTCGCTCCCGGGGCTCGAGCTCCTCTCCGCCGACCGGGAGACGGCCTACGACCGCGCGCTCCGCGAGGCCGGGCTCCGGGGCGGCCGCCGGGTCGCGCTCCGGGCGCGTCGGGCCTCGCCCGGCGCGGGCGTCTCCGCACTGCTCCTCGAGACCGCCGCCCGCCTGCTGTCGCCCGGCCCGGAGGCCGACGTCCTGGCCCGGGCCGCCGACCGCGCGTACCGCGCCGTGACGGCTACGCTCCCGGCCGGACCAGCGCCGTCCACCACTCGCCCTCCCGGTCCTCCGACACCACCACCAGTCCGGCGTCGGACGCGGCGGCCCGCAGCGCGTCGGCCTCCTCGTCCATGATCCCGCCGAGGATCACGTGGCCGTCCGCGCGGATCACCGACCGGAAGGCCGGGAGCAGCGGTGTCAGCACGCCGCTCAGCACATTCGCGACGATCAGGTCGAAGCCGTCGCCCCGGGCCGCCGCCAGCCATGCCGGGTCCACCACGTCGTTCACCAGCTGGATCCGGTCCTGCAGGCCGGCCCGGGCGACATTGGCCGCCGCGGTGGCCATGGCGCCGGCGTCCGACTCCACCGCCAGCGCCGACCGGGCGCCGAGCCGGATCGCGGCCATGGACAGGATCGCGCTCCCGGCGCCCACGTCCAGCACCCGCTCTCCGCCCGTCACCACCGACTCCAGCAGCCGGAGCGCGCCCCGGGTCGTGGGGTGCTCGCCGGTCCCGAACGCGGACGACGGGTCGATGACGATCACGAGCGCCTCGTCGTCCTCCACCCGGTTCCACGGCTGCGTGACGACGATCCGGTCCCCGACCCGGCGGGGACCGAGACCCTCCTTCCAGCGGGCGGTCCAGTCCTCGTCGGCCTGCCACCGCCAGAGCATCTCCGGCTCCGTGCCGGCGACCGCCGCCAGCCGGTCCGCCGCGGCCACCAGGAAGGACTCCGGGTCCGCCGGCTCCGGGATGTACGTGGTCAGCAGGTCCACGTCCTGCTCCACGGCCAGACCCCCCAACGCAACGAGCCCCTCGGCCAGCTCGTCTGCGAGCTCCTCCGAGGGGACCCGGACCGTCAGCGCGATCCAGCGGGTGGGCGTCACGCGCTGAACGCCTCCCGGACCTTGCTCCAGAACCCGCCCGACTCCTCCCGTTCGATGCTGTCGGGTGCCGGGCCCTCGATCTCACGGAGCCGCTTCAGCAGCTCCTCGTGCTCGCCGTCGACCCGCTCGGGCACCCACACGGCGATCCGGACCAGCTGGTCACCCCGGCCGGCGGCCTGCAGGTGCGGGAGCCCCCGGGCCCGGAGCCGCAGCATCGTCCCCGACTGCGTGCCCTTCGGGATCTCCAGCTCCTCGCTGCCCAGGATCGTGGGCACCTCCACCGTATCGCCCAGGACCGCCTGGGCGTACGTGATCGGGAGCTCGTAGTACAGGTCCGCGCCCTCCCGGACGAACCGCTCGTCCTCCTCGACCTCCAGCACCACGTAGACATCGCCGCGCCGGCCGCCGCGACGGCCGACATTGCCCCTGCCACGGACGGTGATGTAGTCGCCGCTGGACACGCCCGCCGGGACCTGGACCTCGATCTCGGCCTCGCCCTCCTCCGTACCGGTCCCGGCGCACGCCCGGCACTGGTCCTCGATGACCCGGCCCTCGCCCCGACACGTCGGGCACGGCGTCACGCTCATCAGCTGGCCCAGCATCGACCGCTGGACCCGGCGCACCTCGCCGCTCCCGCCGCACGTCTCGCAGACCGACGGCGTACCGCCGCCCTCCACGCCCGAGCCATCGCACGCGTCGCACGGGTTCTGGACGTCGACCCGGAGCGTCTTCTCGACACCCGTGGCCACGTCGGCCAGCGTGATCGGGAGCCGGATCCGGATGTCGGGGCCCTTCTGCGGACCGCCGCGGCGGCCGCGCCCGCCCCGGCCCCGGCCGCCGCCGAAGAGGTCGTCCAGCCCGAAGCCGCCGAAGTCGCGCATGAAGATCTCCAGCGCGTCGGAGAAGTCGAAGCCGCCGTACGCACCCCGACCCGCGGCGCCACCCATGCCGGCATGGCCGAACCGGTCGTAGCGGGCCCGCTTCTCGTCGTCCCGGAGCACCTCGTACGCCTCGGTGGCCTCCTTGAACATCTCCTCGGCCTCCTCGGAGCCGCCGTTCCGGTCCGGGTGGTACTTCAACGCCAGCTTCCGGTACGCCTTCTTGATGGCGTCCTGGTCCGCGTCCCGGTCTACGCCGAGGACCTCGTAATAGTCACGCATCACGTCCAGTTCAGTCCCTCATCTCCCGTTCGATTCCCTGCGATTCGGCGCTGTACAGCTCCGTGACCAGTCGGCTCGTGCTGTCGACGATGGTCACGACCTTGTCGTACGGCATCCGGGTCGGCCCGATCACGCCGATCACACCGCCCAGGTGCCCGACCCGGTACTCGCCCGTCACCAGCGTGAACCCCGCCAGCTCCGGCGCCTGGTTCTCCGACCCGATCCGGATCTGGAGCCGCGCGCTCGGGTCCCGCTCCGTCAGCACGCTCGCCAGCAGGTCCCGCTGCTCCGTCAGCTCGATGAGCCCCCGGAGGTCCGCGCCCGACTCGAACTCCGGCTGGCTCGCCAGCACGCTCGTGTTGCCCAGGTGCACCTCGTCGCCCGACAGGTCGAAGAGCTCCTCCCCCGACTGCAGGAAGATGTTCAGCACCTCCGACGCTTCCTCGTCCGTGGTCGCGTCCCGGAGCCGACCCGGCAGCGTGTCCCGGATCTCGCCCATGCTCTGGCCCGCCAGCCGCTCGTTCAGGATGACCGTCACGGCCACCAGCGTCTCCCGGGGCACCGAGATCGGCAGGTCCACGTACACCGTTCTCACGATGCCGTTTCGCAGGTTCAGGACCAGCAGCACTTTCTCGCTCGAGAGCGACAGCAGCTCGAGTCGCTCCACCACCACGTCGTCCACCGACGGCGAGATGGCCACGCCCAGCTCGCCCGTGAGCAGCCCCATCGCCTGCGTCGCCCGCCGCACCAGCCGCTCCAGCGGGCCGCTCTCCGGTGCGCCCAGCTCCAGCCGCAGCCGCTTCTTCTCCGCCTCCGTCAGCCGCGTGGGCTGCATCAGCGTGTCCACGTAGTAGCGGTACGCCAGGTCCGTCGGGATCCGGCCCGCCGATGTGTGCGGGTGGTACAGGAACCCCTTCTCCTCCAGGTCGGCCATGGTGTTCCGGACGGTGGCCGGCGACACGCCCAGCCGGTACCGCCTGGCGACCGTGCGGCTCCCCGCCGGCTCCGCCGTGGCCACGTACGTCTGGATCACGGCGTCCAGCACCTGCTGCTCGCGCTCTGTCAGGGATCCTGTCATGCCGTCCGTCCGGTCTTGCGACAATCGCGTGAATCTGGCGGGGACCCGGCCCCTGTTCAAGCAACTCCGGTGCCCGCGGCATCCAGCTCCACCGCCAGCCGGTCGAGCAGGAGCCATCCCTCGGGAGTGAGACGGACCCGCCCGCCGGCGCGTTCGGCCAGCCCGTCCCGCTCCCAGTCCGCCGCCCGGGCCGCCTGGGCCGGCGCCAGTCTCGACCGGTCCAGTCCCCGGTCCGTCCGGAGCCCGAGCCAGATCCGCTCCAGCTCCGCCGCGTCCGGGTCGAGCCGCTCCGACTCCGCCACCGGCCGCTCGCCCCGCTCCACCCGCGCCCGGTACGCCGGCCAGTCCCGCACGTTCCACCACCGCTCCGGCGCCACGTACGAGTGGGCCCCGTTCCCGAGCCCCAGGTAGGCGACGCCGCGCCAGTACGCCGCGTTGTGCCGCGCCTCCCGCCCCGGCAGGGCGAAGTTCGACACCTCGTAGTGATGGTACCCCGCGGCGCGCAGTCGGTCCGTGACCCGCAGGTACTCCTCGCCGTACCGGTCCTCGTCCGGGAGCGTCTCCCGGCCCTCGGCCACCCACCGGCCCAGCGGCGTGTCCGGCTCCACCGACAGGCCGTAGACCGAGATGTGCTCCGGCTCCAGCGCCAGGATCCGGTCGAGGTCCTCGTCCAGGTCCCGACCCAGCCGCTCCGGCAGCCCGAAGATCAGGTCCAGCCCCACGTTCTCCAGCCCCGCACCCCGGGCCGTCCGGACCGCGCGCGCCGGGCCTTCCGGGCCGTGCAGCCGCCCCATCCACCGCAGCGACGGCTCGTGGAACGTCTGCGCGCCCAGACTCACCCTGTCCACGCCCGCGGCCACCCAGTCCGCCGCCAGCTCCGGTGTGAAGCTCTCCGGGTTCGCCTCCACCGTGAGCTCCGCCACGCCGGCCAGCTCGACGCCGGCCAGCTCGACGCCGGGCCGCTCGACGCCGGGCCGCTCGACACCGGACGCCCCGACACCGGAGCCCGCGGCACCGGACGCCCCGGACCTCCCGGCGGCTCCGGCCGTCAGCGCGTCCAGCAGCGCCGGGATCGCGCCGACCCCCAGCAGCGACGGCGTCCCGCCGCCCACGTACAGCGTCTCCAGGTCGAGCGTGCCCCAGCCCCGGTCCCCCGCCAGCATCGCCAGCTCGCGACCGACGCACTCGGCCCACGCCGCCACCGGCGGGTCGGCGGCCACCGTGACCGCGAAGTCGCAGTAGCTGCACCGCCGCGCGCAGAACGGCGCGTGGACGTAGACGTGCCGGGGCGATCCGGAGGGACGGCCCGCGGGCCCGGCTCCGGGCGCTGGGACGTCCGCCGTGCGCGGCTCGGAAGGGTCGGTGGCTCGGCTCACGTGGGTCGATGCCCCGTTCCCCGCCGACGGAACCGCATCCCCGACACCTGACGCGCGTGGCCCTGGATCTCCAGCGACAGGAGCGACGCCAGCCCCCGGCGAGGCTCCAGTCCGGCCCGGGCGACGACCTCATCGGCGTGCCGGGGCTCGGGCCCGAGCGCCCGCCAGAGCGCCAGTGCCTGCCCCTCCAGCCCGGGCGGCGGGATCTCCTTCTCGGCGTCCGGCGGCGGCTCCGGCAGCCCCAGCGCCACCGCGACTTCCCGGGCGCTGGTCACCATCTTCGCGCCGTCCCGGATCAGCGCGTTGGTCCCCTCGCTCACCCGGGACCAGATCGGGCCGGGCACGGCGTAGATGTCCTTGCCCTGCTCCCGGGCCAGGGCCGCCGTGCTCAGCGCGCCGCTGCCGTGGGGCGCTTCCACCACGATCACCGCCCGCGAGACGGCCGCGATGATCCGGTTCCGCTTCGGGAACGCGTGGCGCGCCGGCGGCGTCCCCGGCAGCAGCTCGCCCAGCAGCAGCCCTTCCCGCCCGATCGCCTCCTGCAGCTCCGCATGAGCCCTGGGGTAGGCGACATCGAGCCCGCACCCGACCACGCCCACCGTCCGTCCGGCGCCCGCGCCCCGGTGCGCGACGCCGTCCACGCCCCGGGCGAGCCCGCTCACCACGGTCGCGCCGGCCGCCGCGAGCCCCGCAGCCAGCCGATGCGCCGACTCCCGGCCGTATGCCGTCATCGCCCGGGTTCCCACGATCGCCACCGTCGGCGCCTCCAGCAGCGTCAGCCGGCCCCGGGCGAAGAGCGGATACGGCGGCTCGTCCAGGGGCATCAGCGACTCCGGGTAGGAGGTCAGCCCCGGGACCAGGACGTGGTGCCGCTCCCGTCGGACCGTCTCCATGATCCGGCGGACCCAGCCATCCACCCGGTCGGCCCCGGCCGCGGAGAGCCGGGATGACCGCTCCCGGATCAGCGATTCCAGCCCCGATACCGACCCGGCGCCGTTCTCCACGGCCCCCTTCAGCGCGATCGGGCCGACGCCGGGGATGGCGGCCGCCCGGATCAGGCGCTCCAGGACCGCCGGCTCCGGCCGGATCGGCCCGGGCTCCGACCGATCCCTGCTCACGGCCGCCACGGCTCCTCGTCCTCCGTCTGCTCCTCCTCGAGCTCCCCGCGGACCCGGCCCCACATCGCTTCCTTCCATTCGTCGATCCCGCGTCCGGAGACCGACGAGATCAGGAACGTGCCCCAGGCGCCGTCCACATCGAGGGTCGGCGGCTCCTCGTCGGGGCCCAGCAGGTCGGCCTTCGTGACCACCACGCAGAACGGCGTCTCCGCCAGCTCCTCCGAGTACTCCTCCACCTCCGCCCGCAGCGTGGCCAGCTCCCCGGCCGGGTCCTCGCTGTTCGCGGGGACCAGGAACGCCAGCAGCCGCGTCCGCTCGATGTGCCGCAGGAACTGGTGGCCCAGCCCCTTCCCCTCGTGGGCGCCCTCGATGATCCCGGGGATGTCGGCCAGGACGAACGTCCGGCTCCCGGACAGCTGGACCACCCCCAGGTTCGGCTGGAGCGTCGTGAACGGGTACTCCGCCACTTTCGGACGCGCCGCCGAGACCGCCGCCAGCAGTGTCGACTTTCCCGCGTTCGGGAGGCCCACCAGCCCGACATCGGCGATCAGCTTCAGCTCCAGCCTGATCCGCCGCTCCTCGCCGGGCTCCCCGGGCTCCCACTCCCTGGGCGCACGGTTCGTCGGCGACGCGAACGCCGCGTTCCCACGGCCGCCCCGACCGCCCTCGGCCACCACCAGCTCCTCGCCCGGCGACAGCAGCTCGCCCAGCGTCTCGCCGGTGTCGGCATCGGAGACCGTGGTCCCCGGCGGGACCCGGAGCACGAGGTCGTCACCGCTCGCGCCCGTCCGGTTCCCGCCCTCGCCGTGCTGGCCCCGCTCCGCCTTGTAGTGCTCCTGGTAGCGGAAGTCGAGGAGCGTGCTCAGCTGCTCGTCGACCCGGAGGATGACGTCGCCGCCCTTCCCGCCGTTCCCGCCCGCCGGTCCGCCCCGGGCGACGTACTTCTCCCGGCGGAAGGCCTCGGCGCCCGAGCCGCCGTCGCCGGCGTACACGTTGATCGTGGCTTCATCGACGAACATCCGTCACTCCTCCTGCTTCGATAGCCAGCGGTCCCGGACCCGGGCCCACACCTTCCGGGCCGCTTCGTGCCGGTCGGTCCCGACAATGTCCTCCACGGCGTCCAGCGCGGCCTCCACCGCGGCCGCCGGGTTCCCCACGTTCAGCGAGCCCCGCAGGTGCGAGTGCAGCTGCCGGCTCGCGTCCGTCCCCGTCAGCTGCGCGGCGATGCACAGCTCCCGCGTCCGGAGATCGAGCTCCGGCCGGCCCAGCACCTTTCCGTACCCCTCGACCACGGCCCAGCGGTCGAGCTCCGGGTGGATCCGGGCCATCACGTCCCGGAGCGCGTCGTACTGATCGCCGTACACCTTCCGGCAGACCTCCTGCCCCCGCTCCACCCGGGACGACGGCATCCCGTCCCCACCGGCGCGGTCCTCCTCCGGCTCCCGGGCGGGCCGCCCCGTCCTCCGCCGCCACAGGTGCAGCGCGTTCAGTGCCACCGGGTAGCCGAGGAACAGGTAGCTCTGCAGGAGCACCTCCTCCGCCTCCGCCGGCGCCTCGGCCGCCGCCTCATCCATGGCCTCGACCTGCACGCTCTCGTCGCCCGTCAGCGACGCCGCCAGCCGGACCAGCGACCGCGTTCGCGGGTCGAGGATACCGCCGACCTCACCCACGGCCGGCTTCCAGCGCCACCACGGCGCGCATCCCGCCGACCACCTCGTCCCGGGTGTTCCGGACCTCCGGGCTCGCCCACCGGCCCAGCGCGTCCAGCTCCCCGGGGCGCAGTGCGCCCAGCGCGTCCAGCACGCCCGGGAGCGCGACTTCGCCGGCCCGCTTCGCCCCGTCCCGGGCCTTGAGCGCGATGCCGGTCCCGTCATCGAGGACCACGGCGCCGTAGACCCCCTCGGCCCCGACCTTGGCCAGCACCCGGCCATCGGTGACCTCCATCAGGCGCGTGCACAGCCGGTCGGTCCCGCCCACCAGGAACGGGTGCCGCGTCATCGCCTCCACCACCGCCACGGGCCCGGCTTCCCCGGCCTCGGCGGCCGCGGCCGCGGCCAGCGCCGCGAACGCCCGGGCGAGGGCGCGGAGCGGGAGCGCGAACGTGACCACGCCGCACCCGTCGACGCCGGTCGCGATGGCCGACCGGTCCACGCCCGACCACCGGACGATCTCGTCCAGCACCCGCTCCTGCACCGGGTGGCCCGCCTCCTGGTAGCCGTCCGTCGGCCAGCCGTGGGCGGAGGCCAGCGCCAGCATGCCGGCGTGCTTCCCACTGCAGTTGTTGTGGATCCGGCCGGGCTCCTCGCCCTTGGCCCGGAGCGCGTTCGCCGCCGCGTCGTCGAACGGCGGGTGCGGCCCGCACGCCAGCGCGGATTCCGGGAGCCCGACGGCGTCGAGCATCGACCGGGCCACGGCCACGTGCCGCGGCTCGCCGTTGTGGCTCGCGCACGCCAGCGCCAGCGCCTCGGGGCCGAGACCGTACCGGGGCAGCACGCCGTCCTCCACCAGCGGCAGCGCCTGGAACGGCTTCACGGCCGACCGCGCGAACACGGCCCGGTCCGGCGAGCCCGCCCGGGCCACGAGCCGGTCGCCGCCATCCCGGACCACCGCCACGTCCACCGCGTGGACGGACTCCACCAGGCCGCCCCGCGTCACCTCGACCCGCGCTCCGCTCATCCCTGTGCCCTCTCCAAGTTGTACGCCCTCGCGCCCACCGACCATGGCCCGATCGGTCAATCGCCTGTCGCTCTGCGCCGGATGACGCCGAGCCCGATCCCCAGGAGGACCAGTGTGCCCCCCACAATCAGCTGCGCCGTCGGCTCCTCCCGTATCCCGGGCAACCACCACGCCAGCAGCGTCGCGCCGATCGGCTCGCCCAGCAGCGTCAGGTTCGCCACGTAGGCGGGGACGTACCGGAGCGCGTAGTTCACACCGGTGTGCCCGATCATCATCGGCCCGGCCGCCAGCGCGAGGAACACCAGCCAGTCGGTGGCCGGGTAGCCCGTCACGTCGACGTCGGGGAACAGCGCCGTCGCCCCGAGCAGGATCAGCGCCGCGACCCCGTAGACGACGGCGATGTAGTCCCAGAGCGCCAGCCGCTGCCGCAGCCGCCGGCCGATCACGTAGTAGAGCGAGACGAACACCGCGCCGGCCACGGCCAGCAGGTCGCCCAGCAGCGGCTCGGTCCCGCCGGCGAAGTCGCCCCAGCCGATCACGCCCGCGCCCGCCACCGCCACACCGATCCCGGCCCACTGCCGGCGCGTGGGGCGCTCCCCCAGGAAGGCGATGGACAGCAGCGCCACGAAGACGGGCTGCGTGTTCACCAGCACCACCGAGCTGGCCACCGTCGTGTACGAGAGCGACGCGATCCAGCTCCAGAAATGGCCCGCCAGGAACGCGCCCGACAGCGCCGCCAGCGCCCAGTCCCGGCCGCTCAGCCGGCGGATGGCCCGGCCGCGGTCCCGGAGCAGCACCACCACGGCGATGAACAGGACGCTGAACGCGACCCGCCACCCGGCGACCGCCAGCGCCGGCGCCGTCGCGTACCGGACCAGCGGACCGCCCCAGCTCATGGCCAGGACCGCGACCAGCAGGATCAGCCCCGGCGGCGCGATGATCCCGGCCATGGGGTCGGCGCCGCCCGCAGCGCGCGGCTCCCTCGACCCGCCCGTCACCCGATCCCGGGCAGCGCGGCGAGGTTCCCGATCACCAGTCGGATCCCGAGAGCCATGAAGACCAGCCCGAAGAGCATCCGCAGCCGCTTCGTGTCCAGCGACTGGTTCACCCTCGCGCCCAGCCGGACGGCGACGAGCGCGCCCGCCACGATCGGGAGCGCCGCCACGACGTGGACGTACCCCACACTGCCCGGCGGCATCACCGGCGGCGCATCACCGAGGGCGTACCCCGCCACACCGGCCAGCGCGGTCAGGACGATGATCCCCATGGACGTGGCCGCTACCTTCTCCAGCGGGAGCCCCACCAGGTAGACCAGGATCGGGATGGCGACGATCCCGCCGCCGACCCCCAGCAGCGCCGAGAGTGCGCCCACGGCCGCGCCGCCCAGCGCCGCCACCGCCAGATGGGTCTCTCCCGACTCGTTCGGCTCCGGCAGCCGGCCCGTCCGCAGGAGCCGGGCGCCGGACACGACCAGGAGGACCCCGAAGGCGAGCTTGAGCGCCGGGGCCGGGATCGACGCCGTCACCTGGCTCGCCAGCAGCGCGGCCGCCACGGACGTCACGGCGATGGGGAGCGCGGCCCGCCACGCCACGAGCTCCGCCCGGTGGTACGTCCACGCGCCCAGGATCGATGTGGGCACGATCACGAGCAGGCTGGTGGCGTGGGAGACCACGGCGTGGAGCTCCGCCGGCAGCGTCACGCCGCTCCAGGCGGGGTGCCCGTAAAAGAAGTAGAGGAGGGGCACGATCAGCACCCCTCCTCCGACCCCGACCAGTCCGGCCAGGAACCCGACGGCGAGTCCTGACGCCGCCAGCGACAGCAGGACCCAGACGGTCACCGGTCAGTACGGGTGCGGCGCGTCGCCCTCACCCGGGTTCTGCTGGTACTCGACCCCCAGCGGCATGCGGTTCCGCTCCGCGTAGCCCGGCAGCCGCGCGAACAGCTGGTCCGTCGAGGACGCGGTGTCCAGGAGGTCGACGGCCGCCCGGACCTGTGGGTCGTTCTGGGTCAGCCGCTTCCACCCTTCCTCGCGGCTGAACGCGGCCACGCTGATCTCGTTGGCCAGCCGCTGGCGCACCAGCGGGTCGGCGGCGTGGAAGATGTCCCGGTCGATCTCGAGCCCGGCCTCCGCCAGCCGCGCACGGAACGCCTCGATCATCGACGAGGTCACCGGGAACCCGCGCTGCAGCTGCGCGTGGTCGTGGCTGTACTCCACGGCGTACTCGTACAGCACGTTGTTGAACAGCGCCACGTCGTCCTGGATCTCCCGGACCAGCGCCTGCTCGGCCGTGCTCAACGTGTCCCGCACCACCAGGTCCGGCGTGATCCCGCCTCCGCCCAGGACCCGGCGGCCGGCGTCCGTACGGTAGACCGGCACGCCCGCCTCCGTCTTGTCCTCCAGCTCCCGGACGACGTCATCCTCCGGCTCGGCCTCGGTCACCTCCACCTCGGCGCCATCCGCCATCGCCGACTCCGGCTGCGCCCCGATGCCGTACGGCTTCTGGATGCTCCGGCCGCTCGGCGTGTACCAGCGCGCCGTGGTCAGCTTCAGGATGTTCCGACCCGGCAGCTCGTAGAGCGTCTGCACCGACCCCTTCCCGAAGCTCGTCTCGCCGATGATCACCGCCCGGTCATGGTCCTGGAGCGCGCCCGCCACGATCTCCGTGGCCGAGGCGCTCCGCATCCCGATCAGCACCGCGATCTCCATCTCCGGGTACTGGTCGTCACGGGTGGCCCGGAAGACGCGGCTCTGCCCCGCCGACCGGCCCCGGGTCTCCAGGATCACCGCCCGCTGCCCCAGGAACAGGTCCGCCACGTTGATCCCCTGGTCCAGCAGCCCGCCGCTGTTCCGGCGCATGTCCAGCACCAGCGATGTGGCGCCCTGCTCCCGCAGACCGTCAATGGCGTGGATCAGGCTGTCCGTGGCCGTCTCGCTGAACACGTTCAGCTCGACGTAGCCCACGTCATCGTTCAGCATGTACCTCGCCGGCACGGCCGTCAGCTCGATGTCGCCCCGGGTGATCTCGAACGGGATCGGCTCCTCGATCCCGACCCGCGCGACGGTGATGGAGACGGTCGATCCCTTCGGGCCCCGGAGCGTCGAGACCGCCTTGTCCGTCGTCCACCCCTCCGTCGACTCGCCCTCCACCTTGATGATCCGGTCGCCGGCCTGGAGCCCCACCCGCTCGGCGGGCGAGTTCGGCAGCGGCGACAGGACCGTCAGCCACCCGTTCCGGATGTCGATCTCGATCCCCAGCCCGCCGTACTCGCCCTGGGTCTGGAGCCGCAGGTTCTCGTAGTCCTCCGGCGTCATGAAGACCGAGTGCGGATCGCCCAGCTCCCGCATCATCCCGTCGATCGCCATCTGGTAGAGCTGGTCCTGGTCGACCTCCTCGACGAACTCGTTGGAGACCCGCCGGACCACCTCCTCCAGCAGCCGGTTCTGGAAGTAGACGTTCGTCTGCGGGTCCACCCCCTGCTGGAGCAGCCAGCCGCCCGTGGACAGCCCCACCACGGCCACCAGCACCGGCATCAAAACTGAGCGCTTGAGCTTCATCCGTCCTCCATGCCATCCGCGTTCGTCGGTCCGCTCTCTACTAACCCTCTCGTACCCTGAAGGTTTCTCCGAACCGGTCCACCACCAGCGCGATGATCGCCTCGTGGACCGCGCCCGCCGACGGCGACGCGTCCACCCGCACGATCCGCTCGTCCCCCGCCGCCAGCTCCCGGTACGCCTCCAGCACCCGGCGGTGGAACGCCTCGCCCGCCCGCTCGATCCGGTCGGGCCCGCCGCCCCGGCCCCTGCGACGGGCCACGCCGACCTCCGGCTCCACGTCCAGGAACACCGTCAGGTCCGGCTCCAGCCCGCCCGTGGCGAACCGGTTCATCCGCACCACGTCTTCGAACGGCAGCGACCGGCCGTACCCCTGGTACGCCAGCGTCGACAGGTGGAACCGGTCGGTCACCACCACCCGGCCCGCCTCCAGCGCCGGCCGGATCACCTCCTCCACCAGCGTGGACCGGGACGCCAGCATCAGCAGCAGCTCGGTCCGGGCCGAGAGCGACTCCGACTGCAGCAGGATCCGGCGCACGTCCTCCGCCACCGGCGTCCCGCCGGGCTCCCGGGTGATGAGCGGGGTGCGACCCCGGTCGGCGAGCCAGCGCTCCAGCCGGGCCACCTGCGTGCTCTTGCCCGCCCCCTCGGGGCCCTCCAGCGCGAGGAAGACCCCCCGACCCCGACCCTCCGTCACGTCACTCGTACCCGTAGTAATCCAGCCCCAGGTGCGTGATCTGGTCCTCGCCCATGAACCGCCGGATCGTGTTCTTCAGCTTCATGTGCTGGATGAACAGGTCGTGCTCCGGGTACAGCCGCGGCAGCGTCATCGGGCTCTTGAAGTAGAACGACAGCCACTCCTGGATCCCGCCGAGCCCCGCCCGGTGCGCCAGGTCCATGAAGAGCGCCAGGTCGAGCACGATCGGCGCCGCCAGGATCGAGTCCCGACACAGGAAGTCGATCTTGATCTGCATCGGGTACCCCATCCACCCGTAGATGTCCAGATTGTCCCACCCCTCCTTGTTGTCGCCCCGGGGCGGGTAGTAGTTGATCCGGACCTTGTGGTAGATGTCGCCGTACATCTTCGGGTACAGCTCCGGCTGGAGGATGTGCTCCAGCACGCTCAGCTTGCTCTCCTCCTTCGTCTTGAAGCTCTCCGGGTCGTCCAGCACCTCGCCGTCCCGGTTGCCCAGGATGTTCGTGCTGAACCAGCCGCGCAGCCCGATCATCCGCGCCTTCAGCCCCGGCGCGATGATCGTCTTGATCAGCGTCTGCCCCGTCTTGAAGTCCTTCCCGGCCACCGGGACGCCCGTCTCCTCCGCCAGCTCCCGCAGCGCCGGGATGTCCACGCTCAGGTTCGGCGCGCCGTTCGCGTACGGCACGCCCTCCTTCAGCGCCGCCCACGCGTAGATCATCGACGGCGCGATCGATCGGTCATCGTCCCGCATGGCCTGCTCGAACGACTCCAGGCTCTGGTGCGCCGGGCCCGGCTCCAGGAAGACCTCGGTGCTCCCGCACCAGATCATCACCAGCCGGTCGCAGCCGTGCTCCTCCCTGAACGTGCGGATGTCCTCGCGGAGCTGCTCGCCCTGCTCCATCTTGTTGCCGGACTTGACGTTCGGGCCGTCCAGCCGCTTCACGTAGTCCGTGTGGAACACCGCCGGCATCGGCGACACCGACCTCAGGAAGTCGCCCACCGAGTCGATGTCCTTCTCCGACAGCACCGCCGACGTGCTCGCGCTCTCGTACGCGTTGTCCGGGATCGGGTCCCAGGCGCCGAAGACCAGCTGGTCGAGCGACGCCAGCGGGACGAAGTCCTTGATGAGCGGCGTCCGCTCCTCGGTCCGCTTCCCGAGCCGGATCGTCTGCATCTGGCTCACGGAGCCGATCGGCTCGGCGAGCCCGCGGCGCACCGACTCGACGCCGGCGATGAACGTGGTGGCGACGGCGCCGAGCCCCGGCAGGAGCACGCCGAGCTTGCCATCGGGTGGACGGATATCCATGGGTTCGGTCACGAGCTATTCCTTCAGGTCAGAGGTCGATTCTTCCAGCGGTACCCCGCCGGCGTTCTGATAGACCCAGATGATCCGCTGGATCGCGGTGACATTGGTGAGCACGGCCAGGACCAGGATCACGCCCTTGAGGACGAGTCCCTTCCAGGCCAGCCCGAAGAAGAGCGACGCGGCACCGATCAGGACCACCCGCTCGGCCCGCTGCATGAGCCCGACCTTGCAGTCGAGGCCCAGCGCTTCGGCCCGGGCCCGGGTGTAGCTCACCATCAGCGAGCCGCCCATGGCGATCATGATCAGGTAGATCATGCCGACATCGCCCAGCTCCAGCCGGTAGTCGTTGTACAGCGACAGCAGCCCCAGGAACACGGCGATCTCGCTGATCCGGTCCAGCGTCGAGTCGTAGAACGCCCCGAACTTGCTGCCCAGATCACTGAGCCGTGCCACCCGGCCGTCGATGATGTCGAAGAAGCCGCCCAGCAGGATCAGGAACCCCGCCGTGCGGACGTACCGCTGGTCGAACGCGAACGCCGAGCCGATGGTCACCACGAAGCCCAGCGTCGTCAGGAGATTGGGGTGCACGCGTCGCCGCACCAGCCACGCGGTCAGCGGGTCCAGTATGCGGTAGACGCCTCCCCTCAGCGCTTCCAGCGCCATGGGGCTACGACGGCATGATGATGCTGGACGCGGCGCCGGCCTCGATGCCCTCGCCGATCTTCTCGTTCACCTGCTGGACCACCTTGTCGAAGTTGGACTGGGCCGCCACCACCGCCTGGTACCGGGGCCCGCCCTGCAGCTCGCCCATCAGCTCCTGGTACTCCTGCTGCTCCTCCTCCGACGGCTGCTCACCCTGCTGCAGCATCTGCTGGAACTCCTGCTCCAGCTCCGACAGACGGTTCACCAGCTCCACCGTCTCCCGGTCCTCGTTCAGCCGCTCCCGCGCCTTCTGCAGCTTCTTGTATTCATCGGTCTGGCCGATCATCCGGCCGACGTCCTTCGCCTTTTCCAGCATCCCTTCGTTCATGAAGCTCCGTTCCGTCACATTCTCAGTCGTGGACCGCTGACACGATCCGCTCACGGCCCGCCAGGTCCGCCGCGATCCGGGGCGCCGCGAAGCCGGCCGCCCGGAACAGCGCCGCCACCTCCCCGGCCTGTCCGAGTCCCACCTCCACTGCAAGGAGCCCGCCTCGCGACAGATGCGCCGGCGCGCCCGCGACGATCGACCGGATGACCTCCAGGCCGTCCTCGCCCGCGAACAGCGCAGCGTCCGGCTCGTGGTCGCCCACCTCCGGCTCCAGCGTGCTCCGGTCCGCGTCCGCCACGTACGGCGGATTCGACACAATAACGCGAAACTCCTCGCCGTCGCCAATGGGCTCCCAGAGCGACCCGTGCCGCAGCTCCACCCGGTCGGCGAGACCGGCCCTCCCGGCGTTCGCGGCGGCCACCTCCAGCGCGCCCTCGCTGGCGTCCGTCGCCACCGCCCGCTCGAACGGGCCCTCGTGGAGCAGACTCAGGACGATCGCGCCCGACCCCGTACCGATATCCAGGATCGTCGCCCGCGATGCCGTGGCCTCCCCTTCTCCTTCTCCGACCCCGCGCCCGAATTCCAGCACCTCCTCCACCAGCACCTCCGTCTCCGGCCGCGGGATCAGCACCCGGGGGTCCACCGCCAGTGTCAGCTCCCGGAACGCCGCCTCGCCGGTGATGTACTGGAGCGGCTCCCGGGCGGCCCGCCGCCGCACGGCCTCCCGGTACGCGTCGACCTCGTCCGGCTCGAGCGGGCGCTCGAACTGGAGGTAGAGGTCCAGCCGACGGATCCCCAGCACGTGGGCCAGCAGCAGCTCGGCATCGAGCCGGGCCTCCTCGATCCCCTTCTCCGCCAGGTGCCCGGCGGCCAGCCTCGTCAGATCCAGTGGCCGGGGCGGCGAGGCCGATGGGGTCACGCCACCGCGTCCTCGGCCAGACGCTCCTCCTCCCGGGCCAGCTTCAGCGCGTCCACCAGCTCGTCCAGGTCGCCGTCGATCACGTCATCGAGCTTGTAGAGCGTCAGGTTGATCCGATGGTCCGTGACCCGGCCCTGGGGATAGTTGTATGTCCGGATCTTCGCCGACCGGTCGCCCGTCCCCACCTGCGCCTTCCGGTCCCGCGACCGCGCCGCCTCCTGCTCGGCGATCTTCCGGTCCAGCAGCCGGCTGCGCAGCACCTTCATGGCCTTCGCCTTGTTCTTGTGCTGCGACTTCTCGTCCTGGCAGCTGACCACCAGCCCCGTCGGGTCGTGGGTGATCCGCACCGCGGAGTCCGTCGTGTTCACACTCTGGCCCCCGGGGCCCGACGAGCGGAAGACATCGATCCGGAGGTCCTCGTCCCGGAGCTCGATGTCCACGTCCTCCGCCTCCGGCAGCACCGCCACCGTCGCGGCGGAGGTGTGGATGCGGCCCTGGCTCTCCGTCTCCGGCACCCGCTGCACCCGGTGCACCCCCGACTCGCTCCGCAGGTCGCCGTAGGCGTTCTTCCCCCGGACGATGAAGCTCGCCTCCCGGTAGCCGCCCACCTCCCCCTCCGAGGCGTCCACCATCTCCGTGCTCCAGTTCCGGCCCTC
>JBPRGE010000079.1:0-17670 GCA_051418035.1 Candidatus Longimicrobiales bacterium M2_2A_002 | reverse complement strand
TCTCCCACCTCCTGGCGGGGATGGCGCGGATCATCCGGCGCCGGGACGACGTACGGTTCTACCTGCCGAGCGTCCTCTGGATGGGGGCGCTGTTCCTGGCGTTCATCCAGATCTGGTGGGCCATCTTCGAGCGCCGCGACCTGGCGGCCTGGACGTTCCCGGGGTTCGCCCTGGTCCTGGCGATCCCGGTCCTGGTCTACCTGCTCAGCTACCTCCTCGTCCCCGAGGGCGAGGCCGACGACGGGATCGACCTCCGGGCCCGCTACTTCGAGAACCGCCGCTGGTTCTTCGGGATCCTGGCCCTCGTCCCCGTCACCAGCCTGGCCCAGGAGTACGTCCTGACCGGCGCCATCGCCACGGGCGCGAATCCCCTCTTCCTCCTCGGGTTCCTCGGGCTCGCCGTCGTGGGACTCCTCAGCCGGAGCGACCTCGTGCACCGGCTGGTCGCGGTGCTCGCCGTGGGCGCGCTGGGGGCCTACATCGCGGCGCTCTTCTTCCGGCTGGTGTAGACCGGTCCGGACGTCGGGGTTGTCTACTGCACCACGAGGGCCGGCTCGAGACGGTCCTCGGTGTCGCCGTCGCCGAGCTGTCCCGAGAAGTTGCTACCCCAGCATAGTGCCTCGCCGAGTGCCGTCACGCCGCACGAATGCTGTGCGCCCGCGACGAGTCGGTCGAGCGGCGCCTCCGTGGCGATCGGCTGCGGGGCGGACCAGTTGGTCGTGCTGCCCGTGCCCAGCTGGCCCTGGTCGTTCTGCCCCCAGCAGTAGCCCCCGTCGTTGCTGGAGATCGCGCACGTGTGACCCGTGCCCGCCGTAACGGTCCGGAAGCTGTACCCGCCCGCCACCGCGGCCGGTGTGGACCTGCTGGTCGCCGTCCCGTCCCCCAGCTGTCCGAACCCATTCGCGCCCCAGCAGTACGCGTCGTCGGCAGAGGTGACGCCGCATGCGTGGTCGTCCCCGGCGTCCACCTCTGTGTAGGCCTGGCCGCCGGCCACGGCCGTCGGGGTGCTCGAGCTGGTCGTGGTCCCGTTCCCGAGCTGACCGAGGTTGTTCAAACCCCAGCAGAACGCCGTATCGGCCGTCGTCGTCGCGCACGTGAACTCGCTGCCGGCGCTGACACGGGCGAAGCTCTCCTGGCTCGAGACGGCCACCGGGGTCGAGCTGTCGGTCGACGATCCGTCCCCGAGCTGACCGAAGGCGTTCGCCCCCCAGCAGAGCAGCTCGCCCGTGGCCGTCAGTCCGCAGGTATGGTTCGCCCCTGCGCTCACCTGGACGAACGAGGCGGAAGTGCTGACCGGCGCGGGTATGGGTCGGTCGGTGGTCGTCCCGTCGCCCAGCTGACCGCGATCATTATCGCCCCAGCACAGGACGGCCGAGTCCGTCGTCACTCCGCATGTATGGTTCGCTCCAGTGCTGACCTGCACGAGCGCGTGCCCGCCCGCCACCGGCCTGGGAGAGTCGAAGTACAGCGCATCCACCGCGTTCCCGAGCTGGCCACGATCATCAGCGCCCCAGCAGTAGGCATGACCGGGGACTGTGATCCCGCAGCTGTGCCCGCCACCAGCGCGGATCCGGACGAACGTCAGATCCACGGCGAACCAGTCGCTCGCCGCCCGGCTCAGGCCGGTGGCTGTGGCGTCGAGGGCGTATCCGTCCGCCGGCAGCGCCATTGCCAGGCTGTCGAAGGTGGCGAGCCCCTCGATAGCGGAAACCATGGTCGGCCCTGTCAACGTCGCCTCGCCGAACGTCGGGTCACGACCGAGCTCCACACTGACCGTTGCGGCGGAGCCGGTGACCACGTTTCCGAACGAATCCTGCACGGCGACACGGACCGGGTCGAACAGTTCCTGCCCCTCGACATCGGTCGGCGGGCTGAGGTAGGCGAGGCGGGTGGCTGCTGCCGGCGCGATATCGAACGCCGCGCTCAGCGTCTCCCCGAGCTCATCGGCCAGCGCGCGGAGCCGGTAGCCGGAGGCGGCGGCTCGCAGACTCAGATCGCCGAAGCTCGCCACTCCGTTGATCGCATCGGCCGTAGTCGTACCCTCGAGTTCCGTGTCACCGGGGTTGGATCCGAGCTGAAGCGATACGACGGCCGTTGCCGTATCGGATCGATTGCCGTAGGCGTCCTGGATCTCCACCTGGATCGGCGACCCGATGGACTGCCCCGCCGTTGCGCTGGTCGGGCCGGCCGTGAAAGCCAGCTGGTCGGGGGGTCCCGGCGTGATATCGAATGTGTGGCTCGTGGCAGCCCCCGCACCCCCGGCCGTGGCCTCGAGGGTGTAGCCGCTGCCCGCCGCATCGACCCAGAGGCCGCTGAACGTCGCCACGCCGGCTGTGGCGTGCACGGTGGCGGTGCCACCGAGGGTCCCGCCCGCCGGGTTGGTCCCCGGCCACAGGGTGACTGCCAACTCGGCGTCCTCGACAACGTGCCCCGCGGCGTCCAGCACCTCCACCTGCACGGCCGGGTCGATCGCCGCACCCGCCGTGGCGCTGGTCGGCTGCGTCCGGAACGCCAGATGATCAACGCGCTGATCGACCAGAAGCTCCGCGTGTCCCGGAACATCCTGCGCCGTGGCGGTCACTACCACCGCGCCGCTGCCCCTGGCCGTCACGACCCCCGCCGGCGACACAGTCGCCACTGCGTGGTCCATAGACTGCCAGACGAATACGGCGTCCGTCACGGCGGTCCCGTTCTCGTCGGTCGCCGAGGCGCTGAGCTGGAGGGTCTCGCCCACGGTGGACAGCGTCGCCGTCCCGGGACTCACGGTCACCCCAGCGACCCGCTGTGCCACCGCTACCGCGGCACTTCCCACTACCCCGTCGGCCTCGGCCGTGATCGCCGTCTCGCCGTTACCCACAGACTCCACGACGCCCTCTCCGTCAACGACCGCGACGCCGTCATCGGTCGAGTTCCAGTCGAAGCTCACGCCAACCACATCGTCACCGTCGGCATCCAACGCCGTGGCCACCAGCCGGATCGTGTCCCCCAGTGCGGTCAGTGTGTCCGCCGGAGGTGAGACCGTGATCCTGGCGATCGGGGGCCCTTCACCCCCGCCCCCCGGGCCAGTAGCGCCGTCCCCGCACGCCGCCCATGCGATGGCAGACAGCAGGATGGCGGGAAGGAGCAGGATGGCGTGCGTCGTCCGAAGACCGGATTCCATGGGAAACCTCGTCGCGGATCGGGTCGCTGGATTGAGCTGCGGTGGCGGAGCCGGAGGGGCGGCTCACCTGTGTGCAATGTTCAAGGCCGGGCGATGGAGAGCAAATTCACGGGACACCCGGCCATACCACCAGCTCGTCACCGTCCCGCTCCACCCGCGTACCCGGCGGCCGGCTGTGGCGGTCCAGCGTCTGCCGCAGCCACTCCGCCTCCGATGCCGTCGCCCGCTCCAGTCGGAACCGCCGGATCCGCATGGGCGTCATCCGCAGCTCCCGCAGCGCCCCGGAGGCCGCGAGCGTCGGGAAGTACATGAGCGTCAGCTGGCTCCGGTACTCCTCCCTGCCGCCGATGCCCTCGTAGTCGTTCAGGAAGTCGCCGGCGCCGTACAGGATCGGCCGGTCCCGGTAGACCTCGATCCCCTTCGGATGGTGCGATGAGTGGCCGTGGACCACGTCCGCGGCGCCCGCGTCGATGAGCCGGTGGGCGAACCGTCGCTGGCGAGCCGGCACGTCGTAGCCCCAGTTCCCGCCCCAGTGGATCGAGACGACGACCCGGTCGCCGTCCTCCCGGCGGGCCTCCACCGTCCGGACGACCTCATCCGCCGCGTCGGCATCGACCGACGGGAGCAGGTTCACGCCGGGCTCGGCTGCCGTCGCCGCCCACGCCGGCGGGACACCCGCGCTGGGCACGCCGTACGAGAAGACCAGCAGCCGACCGGCATCGGTCTCCACCACGGCGGGTGAACGGGCCTCGGCCGCGTCCGCGCCCGCCCCGGCCGTCCGCAGCCCCCGGCTCCGGAGCGACGACAGCGTCTCCTCCAGCCCCGGCCGCCCCCAGTCCATGACGTGGTTGTTGCCCAGCACGCAGACGTCGATGGCCGCCGCCGTCAGCACCGGCACGTTCCCGGGGTGCATCCGGTAGTGGATCCCCTTCCGGGGCCACGGCTCCGCGGAGGTCGTGACCGCCGTCTCCAGGTTGATGACTCGGGCGTCGGGGGCCACAGCTTCGAGCACCGCCAGCGCGTCGCCCCAGACCCAGTCGTACGGCACCTCCGACGGGATCTCGCCGCTCTCCGTCTCGGCCAGCTCCACGTACCGCTCGGCGCTCTTCACGTACGACTCGTACAGCCGGGGATCCACCGAGTGGGGGAGCACCTGGTCGATCCCGCGGCCGAGCATGACATCGCCGGCCAGGAAGAGGGTGGCGGCCTGCGGGACCCGGCTCGAGTCGGTCGCTCGCACCGGACCCCGGGACCGCCGAGGCCCCGGACCGTGCACCCGTCTGCCACTGCTACCGGCCGGCTGGCCCGGGCCCGTCATGGACCGCCCCGCCAGCGCTGCGCCGCACATCGCCAGGAACGTCCGTCGGTCCACAATGCTCCCCCGCTCGGTTCGTCTGAAGTGCGGGCGTTCGACCACACCGAGGGGCACGTTTCACGCCAGGAGCCCGGGCCGGCCGGAGCCGGCCCCGGGGCAGACCGGACCGGCGCCCGGCGGCTCAGCTTCCGGCCACCACGGCCCCTCCGGGAGCCTCCTGCGACGCGACTCCCGTCCCGCCGGCCGGAGCCGTGCTCCGACCCCGGTCGGCGATCAGCTCGGCGATGTGGTCGGCATCGCGCCCCACACCGTGGATCATGGCGGACGACATCGCCCGGAGGAAATGGAGACCGAGGAAGAAGAGCCCGGGCTGACCCGGTACCGTGCCGCCCTCGTGGCGGGGCTCGTGGTCACTCTCGTGGATCGGCAGGTCGATCCACGACTCGAACCCGGTGTCGAATCCGGTGCACCAGACCACGTTCTCGATCTTCAGCACGCGCCCGTCCTCCAGCAGCGGCAGGCCGCCGCGCACACCACAGGTCTTCGGAACCCGTTTCACGCCCGCCTCCTCCAGATCCCGCGGCATGACCCGGATCAGCGGCCCGCCCCGTCCGATGACCTTCGGCCGGAGTGCCCGGCCGATGGGCGTCCACCGGGTCAGCACGCGGTGAAAGAGCACCTTCAGCACGAGGGGCACCATGACCGACCGGCCGATCGGACTCGCAATCCGGAACGGAAGGTTCCCTACGTCCCGGCCGGACATCCAGACCTCGTGGCGGGACGCCAGCTCCATGGCGATCTCCGAGCCGGAGTTCCCGCCACCCACGAGGAGGACAGGGCCGTCCTGGAGCTGGGACGGGTTCCGGTAGTCGGCGGAGTGGATCTGGACGATTCCCGGATCCAGGCCATCGGCGAGATCGGGCACCCGGGGCTCCTGGTAGTTGGCCATGGCCACCACCACGTTGTCCGCCCGGATCCGCCCGGCGTCGGAGACGGCCATGAACCCGCCGTCCTCCGCCCGCATCAGCCGCTTGATCCGGCTGCCGGTCAGAACCGGGAGCCCGAAGTGCTCGGCATACCGCTCCAGGTAGTCCGCCATTTCGTCCTTGGTCGGGAAGTAGTGGGGAGGGGCGGGGAACGGCATCCCGGGCAGACCGTCGTACCGGGCGGACGTGAAGAGGCGGAGCGAATCCCAGCGCTGGCGCCACGCGTCGCCGATCCGGTCGGAGGCGTCCACGATGAGGAACGATCGGCCACGCCGGGCGAGCTCGTAGCCCATGGCGAGCCCGGCCTGCCCGCCGCCGATGACCAGGGTCTCGAAGTGCTCGGTGTCGTGCGGGTGGTCCATGGCGTCCTCCGGGTCGCGGGTCAGCACCGTTCCTGGGACCGGCGGTGCCGGCCTCCATCGATACCGTAACCCCCGTCCCCGGCCCTCCGCTTCGGACGAATTGTCCAAATCGGCGTGAGACCCGGATGGGTATTTCTATGCAGGCGGCTCGGTGAGCCCGTGCTCGTAGGCGAACGCGGTGGCCGCGGCACGGGAGGCGAGCCCCAGCTTCCGGAAGATGTTGCTCACGTGCCGTGCGACCGTCTTCTCACTGATGTAGAGATCCTCGCCGATGGCCCGGTTTGTCCTTCCCGTGGCGACGAGTGCCAGGACCTGGAGCTCGCGGGGCGTCAGCCCGTGGGTATCGCGCGGCGGCCGGCCCCGGATCAGGGCATCGATCCGCTCGACATCGGGCCCGGCGCCGAGAGCCTCAAACCGGGATCGTGCCGCCTGGAGCTCCATGACGCCGCCATCCTCGTCACCCAGTGCCAGGCACGCTGCACCCAGGAGCATCCGGGCGCGGGCCGCGTCGTGGGGCGCTCCCAGGGCGCGCCACCCTCTCCACGCCGCACGGAGCGGAGCCAGCGCCTCCTCGGGCTGACCCCGGACGAGCGCCAGCGCGCCCCCGGCCTGCTCGGCCATGGTACGCAGTGCGTCGCTCCGGAACCGGTCGGCCGTCTCCTGCAGCTCGACGCTCCCCCGCGCCGCAGCTTCCAGGTCCTCCGTCTCCAGCATGATCTCAACGAACGCGGGCAGGAGTTGCGCCCTGACCAGGGCGTCGTCGGTCTCCCCCAGCGCCCTGCGGATCGTTCCGGCGGCGGCCTCCGCATCGCCCTGCGCCAGGCGAAGCAGGGCCAGCCCGGGCTGGGGCTCCCGGCCGGCCTGGCTCGCGCGTCGATACGCCGCTTCGGCCGCCTCCAGCTCCCCCTGCAGCCGGTACACCTCCCCCTGCTGGTAGTGGGCGGCGCCGGCGATGGCGTCTCCGGCCACGGCCTCGACCCGATCCGCCTCCTCCAACGCCGCCCGCCACGCTCCCTGCAGCCGCATGAGCTCCGACCGGAACACCCGGCACTGCCCCCGGAAGGCCACCATGTCGGGCTGGGCCTCGCACCAGTCCGTGAGCGCTGCCGTCCACTGGTGCGCTCGCTCGAGGGCATACACTCGCCGGCACGCGCTGATGACGCTGCAGTACACCAGTCCCGTGATCTGGGGAGACAGATCATCGGTACTGACGGCGACCATCGCCTCATCCAGGAGCGCCAGTCCTTCGGCCACTCTTCCCTGCCGCAGCAGCGCCCGCCCCTTCATGTGGACCGCCAGCGTCAGCAGATCCCTGTCCCCGAACTGCTGGGCGTACGCGATGGCCTCCTCCGCCACCCGCGCCGCTGCCTCGTTGTCGCCGGAGGCGAGGGACCGGAGGCCCGTCGGGAGCAGGAGATAACCTCGCTCCACGCAGTCGCCGACAGCGTCCAGGATGCGACCGGCCCGGCCGAACCAGCCGCTCCCCTGCGCCATCTCGCCCCGCTCGGCCAGGTGCAGTCCGAGCCAGAGTGCGGACCGGGCCGCTGCCTCCGGGACCCCCGCCTCCAGGTAGCCCCGGTGAGCTCGCTCGAGGGATTCCTCGTACACCGCCTCGTGTCCGGTCATGAAAGCCGAGACAGCCAGCAGTTCGAGATCCTCCGGATCCAGAGGGGAATCGTCGTTCGCCCGGGTCAGGAGCGCGTGGGCGTTGGCCCACTCCCGGTCCCGGTACGCGGAGCGGCCCTGCTCCAGAGGCGTCGGAGAGCCGTCGGATGAGGTCACATCGCCTCGCCGGTGGGGGCCCAGGTTCGCTCGTTCTGCGAGGACGGCAGCCCGGCGCTGATCAGGGGGACGCCGCGTGCTCCCGGTTCCTTCTCTCGTGGAAAGATCAGCCGTCCACCGTGGACCGGCAAGTCGAGCCCGGACCCACCGCCACCACCTCGGCCGGCGGCCGGAGCCCCCGTCCGACCGGGCGCTCCCGACCGCCGGCTGCCTTTCGTCCCCCCTCCGGTTCTTCCTATCGTAGAGATCCGTGGTGAACGCTCCCCCCACCCTCTGGCGGACCCCATGGATCAGCGAATTCATCTGTGCAGTACCGGCGACGGGACGCGTCTCGCCTACGCCCGGAGCGGGCACGGCCCGCCCCTGGTGAAGACCGCGACCTGGCTCACGCACCTCAAGTCCGACTGGGGCAGCCCGGTCTGGCGCCACTGGCTCACCGAGCTGTCCTCCGACCGGACCCTGATCCGGTACGACGAGCGCGGGTGCGGCCTCTCCGACTGGGACGTGCCGGAGATCTCTTTCGACGCCTGGGTCCGGGACCTCGAGACCGTGGTCGACACGGAGGAACTCGACCGGTTCGACCTCCTCGGCGTGTGTCAGGGCGCCCCCGTAGCCGTGGCGTACGCGGCGCGCCACCCGGAGCGCGTCTCCCGGCTCATCCTCTACGGCGGCTTCGCCCGGGGCCGGCTCGCCGGCGATCCCCCGGCGCCGATCCGGCGGGAGGCTGAGACCCTGGCCAACCTCGTCGCCCTCGGGTGGGGACAGGAGAACCCCGCGTTCCGGCAGGTCTTCACCACACTGTTCGTGCCCGAGGCCACGCGGGTCCAGATGGAGTGGTATACCGAGCTGCAGCGGGTCTCGACGAGTACGGCCAACGCCCTCGCCATCGGTCGGACCGTGTTCACCACCGACATCCGCGAGCTGGCCCCGCTCGTGTCCGCGCCCACCCTGGTGCTGCACGCACGCGACGACGCCATGATCCCGTTCCGGCGGGGCCGCGAGCTGGCCGCGCTCATCCCCGACGCCCGGTTCGTCCCGCTGGACAGCCGGAACCACATCCTCCTCGAGGACGAGCCGGCGTGGGCCGAGTTCCTCGACCACGTCCGCGGGTTCCTGCGGATCGAGGGCACCGAGGCATCGCCCGGGAACGGCCCGCCGTTCCCCGACCTCACCGACCGGGAGCGGCAGGTGCTCGACCTCATCGCGCAGGGGCTCTCCAACGACGAGATCGCCGGGACGCTCTGCATCAGCCCGAAGACGGTCCGGAACCACATCACGCGGATCTTCCGGAAGCTGGACGTGGGCCGCCGGGCCCGGGCCATCGTGCTGGCCCGGGAGCGGGGCCTCGGCCGGCAGCAGGCCGACTGAGCGCCGACAGCTGGGACCGCGGTCCCACGACCCGACCGCCGCAGCGCCGGATTTGGGACCCACGCCTCACGATCTCGAACGCTTCCATCGCCACCTTGGTGGGTGAGCACCATCGCCGGGCCCGTTCAGGCCCGGTGCGACGAGCCCCCTACTCGCGAAGGAGGTCGACCATGCGCAGGACGCTTCATTTCCTCTACGGCCTGGTGGCATACGGCATCTTCCTGGCATCCTTCGGCTACGGCATCCTCTTCGTGGCCGATGTCTGGGTCCCGAAGAGCATCGACACCGGAGGCCGCGCCTCGCTCGGCACGGCGCTGCTCGTGGACACGGCCCTGCTCCTCCTGTTCGCACTCCAGCACAGCGGGATGGCGCGGCAGGGCTTCAAGCGCTGGTGGACCCGCATCGTCCCGAAACCCATCGAGCGGAGCACCTACGTCCTCTTCGCGAGCCTCGCGCTGATCCTCCTGCTCGTGTTCTGGCAGCCGATCCCCGACGTGGTCTGGCACGTGAGCTGGGGGCCCGCCCGGGTGGCGCTGTGGATGCTGTTCGGCCTCGGCTGGGCGATCCTCTTCGCCGCCACGTTCATGATCGGCCACGCCGACCTGTTCGGCCTCCGGCAGGTGTGGTACGACTTCACGGGCAGGGACCGCCCGGAGGACCGGTTCCGGGTCCCGGGCCTCTACCGGGTGATCCGACACCCGATCCTGACCGGCTTCCTCATCGCGTTCTGGGCGACCCCGACCATGACCGTCGGCCACCTCCTCTTCGCGGGCGGCACCACGGCGTACATCCTCGTGGCCGTGCAGCTCGAGGAGCGCGACCTGGTGGCGCGCTTCGGCGACCGCTACCGGGAGTACCGCCGGCAGGTCCCGGCCTTCTTCCCCCTCCCCAACACCGGGTACGAAGGCCGGGAGCGGGCCGGCGACGCCGAGTCCCCCGCTAGCGCGTAGCCGGCCGTCGCCCCACCTCGACACGCGACCTCGACACGCCGCCCGGAGGCCGACCATGGAGCCGCGAGCCCGCGCCAGACAGCTGGAGCACCGGGTCCGACCGCCCGCCCCGCCGGGGGAGCGATTCACCGGCTGGGGCGTGGTCGGGCTCCCCTTCGAGTCCGACCATGTCCTGGCACTCCGGCGCTTCGCCGTCTCCTCCGTCGGGCCCGGCTACACCTCCGTCTGGCACCGGGGGCCCGGCGGGAAGTGGACCATGTACGTGAACGTATCGCCCCGCTGCTCCTGTCCCCGCTACTTCGGGTCGGCCGTCGCCCGCGTGGTGGAGACGGAGATCGTGGTCTCCTGGGCCGGCCCCCACCGGTTCGCCGTGATCACCGGGAACGCCGGGTTCCACTGGGAGGTCCGCGCCGCGGGCACACCGGCCACACGACTCCTGACCGGAGCGGCCCGGGTCATGCCGGAGCGCTGGTGGCGGAGCGGCCGGGCGCTCCGCGCCATGGGCCGCGTCGCCGGGCCGATCCTCGGCGCCGGCCGACTGCGGCTCCACGGCCGGGTCCCGAACGGCCAGCGGTTCCTGGCCGCGCCCCGCCGGGTGTGGTCGGTCGACGGCAGCACGGCGGTCGTGGATGGCGAGGACCTCGGCCGACCGGCACCGCTGGAACGGCAGGCCCGGCTCGGCGACTTCTGGATCCCCCAGCGCGGGCTCGTGGCTTCGGGCGACAGCGTCTTCCGACCCGCTGCGCCCGGCGACTGACCCCGCGGCACCGCGGGCGCGCGGGCCCGGCCCGACGGGCCCTACCCGGCGGCGCTACCCGGCGGGCGGGCCCCGGCCTCGGCCGCCGGGACGATCCAGTCGTCGAGGAGCCGGTGGACGGCCTGCAGGTGCCGGCTCCCCCGCGGGGCGTTCGGATCGGCTGTCGCCGCCACGGTCATCGCCAGGTCCGGCACCACGAAGATGACCTGGCCGCCGTAGCCCCACCCGTAGAACATGCGGTGGCCGCCGGCACGCCGACAGCCCGGGGACCAGCAGCGCCGCCGACATCAGCACGACCGCCGCCGCCCGGAGACCCGCGACGCGCTCCGCCACCGGGGCGGCCGGCGCCCCCTGGCTCGACGCGTGTCTCGGGGCGCGACGCATGCTCAACGGTCTCCTCCCGGGATCGGGTCGACGGAACGGGCTGCTGCAACGGCTTCCATGCGCCCCGTTTCCCTGCAACCCTCGCGCCCCCGGGCAGCACCGGGGGGGGGCGCCCTCCCGCGCCGCCCTCACGCCGCCGCGGCCGCCCACCCGATTGACCCCGCATCCCGGCGGGACCTACCTTGCGGCAGCCCCGTACGCATCCGGTGTATCACCTTCACAGCGATCCGACCATGCCCGATACCGCCACCGGGGCGAAGCAGGCCCCCGAGTTCGAATACCAGGACCCGTACCCCGCCGGCCCCGACACCACGGAGTACCGGAAGCTCGAGGGCTCCGAGCGCTGGGTCACCGTCGAGCAGTTCGACGGCCGGGACGTCATCAAGGTCGACCCGGAGGCGCTCACGGTCCTGGCCCGCGAGGCCATGCGCGATGTCTCCTTCCTCCTGCGACCCGGCCACAACGAGCAGGTGGCGCAGATCCTCCACGACCCCGAGGCCAGCAGCAACGACAGGGGCGTGGCCCTCGCCTTCCTGCGCAACGCCGAGGTCTCGGCCGACGGGACGCTCCCGGTCTGCCAGGACACGGGGACCGCCACCGTCGTCGCCAAGAAGGGGCAGCGGGTGTGGACGGGCGTGAAGGACGAGGAGCGGATCTCGAAGGGGATCTACGACACGTACACGGGCGAGAACCTGCGCTACTCCCAGACCGTCCCGCTGGACACGTACACCGAGAAGAACTCGGGGACGAACCTGCCCGCCCAGATCGATATCGCCGCCACCGACGGCGAGGAGTACCGGTTCCTCTTCATGGCCAAGGGCGGCGGCAGCGCCAACAAGACCATGCTCTACCAGAAGACCAAGGCGCTGCTGAACCCCGAGACCCTCGAGGCGTTCCTGGTCGAGAAGATGAAGTCGCTGGGCACCGCCGCGTGCCCGCCGTACCACATCGCGTTCGTCATCGGCGGGACCAGCGCCGACGCCGTCATGAAGGTCGTCAAGCTCGCCACCGCCCGGGAGCTCGACGGGCTGCCTACCACCGGCAACGAGCACGGCCGCGCCTTCCGCGACCTCGACCTCGAGTCGAAGCTGCTCGAGGCCGCGCAGAACCTGGGGATCGGCGCACAGTTCGGCGGGAAGTACTTCGCCCACGACGTCCGCGTGGTCCGGCTCCCGCGCCACGGGGCGTCCTGCCCCGTCGGGATGGCCGTCTCCTGCTCCGCCGACCGGAACCTGAAGGCCAAGATCACCCGGGACGGACTCTTCGTGGAGGCGCTGGACCGCGACCCCGGCCGGCTGATCCCCGCCGAGTACCGGGAGGGCGAGACCGGCCACGGCCATCCCATCGACCTCGACCGGCCCATGGACGAGGTCCTGGCCGAGCTGTCCACCCTCGAGGTCGGCGACGCGCTCCGACTCTCCGGCACCATCGTGGTCGGCCGCGACATCGCGCACGCACGGTTCAAGGAGATCCTCGACCGCGGCGACCCGCTCCCCGACTACCTGGAGAAGCACCCGATCTACTACGCCGGCCCCGCCAAGAAGCCGGAGGGGAAGGCGTCCGGCTCCTTCGGGCCCACCACGGCCAACCGGATGGACCCGTACGTCGACCTGCTCCAGAGCCACGGCGGCAGCATGGTCATGATCGCCAAGGGGAACCGGAGCCAGCAGGTGGTGGACGCCTGCAAGCGCCACGGCGGCTTCTACCTCGGCTCCATCGGCGGCCCGGCCGCGGTCCTGGCCGAAGAGAACATCGAGTCCGTCGAGTGCATCGACTTCCCCGAGCTCGGGATGGAGGCCGTCTGGAAGATCGAGGTCAACGACTTCCCCGCGTTCATCCTCATCGATGACAAGGGGAACGACTTCTTCCAGAAGATCGGGATGTAGCGGCCGCACCCGCCGAAGGACCCGCCCTCGCGTGGGCCCGCCGCACGGACCGGGGGCAGCAGAAACCGGTGGCGCGCCCGTTCCCCTGGCGGGAGGTCGTTCGATCTCGAACGAACCAGTTCGACGGCTTGTAGCGTAAACGACTGCGGCACAACGATTTACTCAGAACGCCGCCCGGAACGTTCGTTCGAGCTCGAACGACTCTGCCGGGACGTCACCGGTCTGTTGTCCCGTCGGGTCCGCGGCGCCCGCCTTCGCCGCCCGTCGCTCCAGTCACGAGACGATGATCCCGTCGTCGCATCCGTCAGCCCGCTTCGTCGAACGCCGCCTGCACGATCCCTCGCGCCTCCTCCTGGATCCGGGCCAGGTGGTCGGCGCCGCGGAAGCTCTCCGCGTAGATCTTGTAGACGTCCTCCGTCCCCGACGGCCGCGCGGCGAACCAGCCGTTCCTGGTCACCACCTTGAGCCCGCCGATGGGGGCGTCGTTGCCCGGCGCGCGTGTCAGCCTGGCGACGATGGGCTCGCCCGCCAGCTCGTCGGCCTCCACCATCTCCGGCGAGAGCGCCTTCAGCGCGGCCTTCTGCGCCGGCGTGGCCGGCGCGTCGATCCGCTCGTAGACCGGCGCGCCGAACCGCTCCTCCAGCTGCCCGTACAGCTCGCCGGGGTCGCGACCGGTCTTCGCCGTGACCTCGGCGGCCAGCAGCCCCAGAACGATCCCGTCCTTGTCGGTCGTCCACGGCGACCCCTCGCGCCGCAGCAGCGTGGCGCCGGCGCTCTCCTCGCCCGCGAACGCGATCTCGCCCCGGGTCAGCCCGTCCACGAACCACTTGAAACCCACCGGCACCTCCACGAGCGTCCGGCCCTGGTCCGCCGCCACCCGGTCGATCATGGAGCTGGAGACCAGCGTCTTGCCCACGCCCAGGTCCGGCCGCCACCCCGGTCGGTTCTCGAACAGGTACCAGACGGCCACGGCCAGGTAGTGGTTCGGGTTCATGAGCCCGGCGCTCGGGGTGACGATCCCGTGACGGTCGGCGTCCGGGTCCAGCCCGATGGCCACATCGTAGCGGTCCTTGAGCCCGATCAGCCCGGCCATCGCGTGCGGCGAGGAGCAGTCCATCCGGACCTTCCCGTCCCAGTCGAGCGTCATGAACGAGAACGCCGGGTCCACCGCCGGGTTCACCACGTCGATGTCCAGCCCGTACGCGTCGGCGATCGCGTCCCAGTAGTGGACGGACGACCCGCCGAGCGGGTCGACTCCGATGCGGATCCCCGCCGCGGCGATCGCCTCCAGGTCCACGACCTCCCCCAGCTCCTCGATGTACGCCCGCCGCAGATCGACCTCGCGGGTCTCCGGGCGCGCCCGCGTCGCGTCCGGCCCCAGCCGCTCGACCTGCCCGGGCCCGCTCTCCAGCAGCTCGTTCGCGCGGGCTTCGATCACGCCCGTCACGTCTCCGGCCGCCGGGCCGCCGTGGGGCGGGTTGTACTTGATCCCTCCGTCCTCCGGCGGGTTGTGGGACGGCGTCAGGATCAGACCGTCGGCGCGCCCGATCCGCTCGGCACCGTTCGCCGCCAGCACCGCATGGGACACCACCGGCGTCGGCGTGTACGGCGACGCGGCATCGATGTGCAGCTCCACCCCCGCGGCCGCCAGGACTCCCAGAGCGACCTCGAACGCCGGCTCCGACAGCGCGTGCGTGTCCTTCCCCACGATCAGCGGCCCCGTCGTCCCCTGCTCGGCCCGGTACTCCGCCACCGCCCGGGCGATCACCCGGATGTGCGCCTCGTTGAACGTCCGGTCCAGCGACGAGCCCCGGTGGCCCGACGTCCCGAACGAGACCCGCTCCGCCGGGCTCGACGCGTCGGGCTGCCGCTCGACGAACGCCGTTCGGAGCTCGGACACATCCGTGAGTCGGTCTTCCGGGACGGGCTCGCCGGCCAGCGGGTCAAGGGCCATGCGCGTGCTCTCCTTCCTGGGTGGCTGATCGGAAATCGCAGCGTGTGCAGCCGTCGCAGCGTGCAACCCCCGGGCCAGCCGCCGCGACGTGCATGGCTTCCGGGCCCACGACGGGCGACGCGCGACTGGCGATCCCGGCCTGGACACCGGATCTTTCGGGTCATGCCGTGCGCCATCACCGACCCGTCCCCGCCCGCCCCCCGGTGCCGCACGCCGCGCGCCGGGCCCGCTCCCGGTGGCGGCGTGGTCCGCCTCGCGCTGGCGGTCCTGGCCCTCGCCGCGACTACACTGCTGGCGCAGGACGCCGCCGCCCAGACCATCCTGAACGTCGAGCGGCTCCAGCCCGGTGACGTCCGGGGCTGGCACTGGGGCGTGGAGGGCGCGTTCAGCGTGAGCCGGGGCAACACCGAGTACCTGGACGTGCTGGCCGGGGTGGTGGTGGGTCATCGGTGGTCCGACGACTGGCTGCGGGCCTTCGTCGGCTACGACTACCGGTCCGAGACCGATGAGGGGCTCGAGCGCGACCAGTACCTGCACGTCCGGTACAACCACTGGCTGGCCGCCCGCTGGCAGAGCTTCCACTTCGTCCAGTTCCAGGCGAGTCACGCGAACCTGCTCCAGCAGCGGGTGCTGCTGGGATCGGGCATCCGACACCGGATCCTGGACGGCGCCATGACACTGGATGTGGGGACCGGCGCCATGTACGAGGCCGAGGAGCTGGACGCCGACCGGGTCGCCGGTGATCACCCGGTGAACACGGACGTCTGGCGGATGGCCAACCTCATCGTCGCCGTCCGTCCGTTGACCGAGTCCGTGCGGCTCGTCGGCGTCGGCTACATCCAGCCCGACCTGTCCGCCTTCGACGATGTCCGCACCCTCACCGACCTCTCGCTCCAGATCGCACTGACCGAGAACGTCGATCTCACCGTCCGTGGCGAGTGGCGCCACGACAGTCGCCCGCCCGAGAACGTGGTGCCCGACGACGTCGTGGTCCGGACCGGCTTCACTTTCTCCTTCCGCTAGGGCGTCCTCCGACGACCGGCCGTTTGCCCGGAACGGATCCCGCAGTGACTATTGGCCGGGGTCGCCCGCAGTACACGAAAGCCACACGAGCAGGGCACGGGATGCACGAAGTCGTCATCATCGGGGGCGGGATCATGGGGTGCGCCACCGCGCTGGCGCTCCACGAGCGGGGCGCGCTCGTCAGCGTCGTCGAGGCCGAGGCGCCGGCCGCGGCGGCCACCGGGGCGTCGGCGGGGATGCTCGCGCCCCAGTACGAGTCGCCGGGTCCCGGCCCCCTCTACCGGCTGGGCGTACGCGCCCGGGACGACTACGACGCCTTCGTCCGGACCGTCGAGTCGCTCTCCGGCCAGAGCCTGCACCTGCGACGCGACGGCATGCTGGTGGCCAACCGGACCGAGGCGGAGCACCGGACCGCCGCCGAGGCTGTCGCCTGGCAGCGGGCCGAAGGACAGCGGGCCGAGCTCCTCGACCCCGACCAGGCCGCGGACCTCCAGGACGGACTCGCCCCCGCACCCGTCTCCTGGCTCTGGCTCCCCGACGAGGGGCAGATCGACACACAGCTCCTGACCGACGCGCTCCCCGCCGCGCTGGCCGCCACCGATGTACGGGTCATCACCGGTGTCCGGGTCGATCGGGTGAGCACCGACGGCGGCACGGCCACCGGCGTGGTCCTCGACGATGGCCGGTCCCTCAGCGCCGACCGCGTCGTCCTCGCCGCCGGCGCGTGGAGCGATCGGATCGGGGGTCTGCCGCGACCGGTCCCCGTGCGGCCCGTACGCGGCCAGATGCTCCGGTTCCCCGCCGGCAGCGCGCCCCTCGCCCGCCTCGTCGCGTCCCACCACGGCGACTACCTCGTCCCGCGCCACGACGGGACCGTCCTCGCCGGGAGCACCATGGAGGACGTCGGCTTCGACCGGACCGTCACCGACGACGCCGCGACCGCCATCCACACCGAGGCCGCCAGCCTCGTCCCCGGCCTCCGCAGCGCCCGGCCCGCCGAGCGGTGGGCGGACGTCCGGCCGGTCTCCGGGGACACGCTCCCGATCCTGGGGCCCGACCCGGAGCTGGAAGGGCTGCTCTACGCCACCGGCACCGGCCGCAACGGCATCCTCCTCGGCGCCATCTCCGGCCGCATCACCGCCGAGCTCATCACCCGCGGCGCATCACCCATCGACTGGAAGCCGTTCGGGATCCATCGGTTCCGGTGAGGCGGAAAGTCGGAGTCAGGAGTCAGGAGTCAGGAGTCAGGAGTCAGGACGATCCACGATCCACGATCCACGATCCACAATCCACGATCCACGATCCACTGACCTCTGCCGCCTCCCTACGTCAGCCCCAGGATCCACTCCCCGAGCGTCCCGATCACCGACATCAGCAGCGCGCCGCCCAGCGCCCAGCCGAAGCTGTCGATGGTCAGGTGATCGGTCAGCTTGTCGGTGATGACCAGGATGATGGCGTTGACGATCCAGCGGGTGATGAACGCCAGCAGCAGCGCGATCCCCAGCGTGGCGATGGCGAAGACCGCGAAAAAGATCCACCCCAGCAGGAAGTTCAGCACCCCGAACAGCGCCGCCACCAGGATCGCGCTCCCGAAGCTCTTGATGTGGAAGCCGGGCAGGATCTCCGCCGTCACCCACACGGCGAACGACAGGATCAGCCAGGACAGGATCAGGTTCATGATCGGCTCCTCGTCAGGGCGGGCCCGGGTTACCGCACCGGCGCCCGCGTGTGCACCCGACGGAA
>JBPRGE010000078.1:0-29430 GCA_051418035.1 Candidatus Longimicrobiales bacterium M2_2A_002 | reverse complement strand
CTCGTGCCTGTGCCTGTGCCTCGTGCCGTGCCTCGTGCCGTGCCTCGTGCCGTGCCTCGTGCCTCTGCTCTCCCCCCTCCACCCTCTCCACTTCGTCCCAATCAGCCATGGAGGGGCCCCGTATCGTAGAGCATTCTGGGTGCGAAGGGTCGGCTTGTGCCCCATCGCAACCAGGGAGGAACCCATGAAGCAGCTGATCGCAGTACTCACACTGGCCGTGGCGACGGTGGCTTTCGTCCCCCGCCCGGCCGCCGCGCTTGGCGCGGACTGCACGACCGGATACGTGGAGTGCCTGAACGACACATACAGCCTGAGCGGCTGGCTCCAGCGGTTGGCGGACATCGAGTGTTTCGCCGAGTACAGCGGGTGTATCGCCCTGTACATCATGAAGGCGTGATCCCCCACATCAGGAGTTGAACCCATGCGCAAGTCGATCCTTCTTCCGCTGCTCCTGGTGGCGTGTGCCGGCGACACGGGCGACGCCGCCTACCGGGTGATCCCGGACTTCGTGGACCGCTCCACCCCCATCGCGTGCCAGGAGGTCGATCTGGGGGATGTAGCTGTCGAGGCGCTCCGATCGGCCACCGACAGCACGTTCCTCGTTCTCGACGCCGCACAGCGTCGGATCACGGAGTACGACGACCGGCTCCGGCAGCGCTGGACGCTCGATTACCTGGAGCGCGGGCCGGCGGCCGTCGACCGGCCGATCGCCGCGGGGCTCCTGGGTGACTCGGCCGTCGCGATCCTGGCCCGGGGCGGGTTGAAGCTCCTGGTCCTGGCCCGCGACGGGCGGCTCCTCCGATCCCAGCGGCTGGAGTTCATCCCCCACTCGCTGGCCACCGCGAACGACGAAGTTCTCGTCACCGCTATGCCCATGGGGGAAACGCCCGGCTCGCTCCTCTTCCGGTACCGGAACGGCCGGCTCGAGTCCGTGCCCATCCCGCGCAGGGAGTACACCGACATGATGATCGGCGGACTCGGCAACTCTGCCCTCGTGGAGACCTTCCCGGACGGTGCGGCCCTCGTCGTGCACCAGATCCTCGCCCCCCGCGCCTTCCATGTCAGCTCCGACCGTCGGCGCGTCTCCGTGCTCGAGGTCCCGACACCCGACGCCACGGCCCACCTCGTACAGAACGTGCCGCGGGCCCCGGTCACGGAGGCCCAGTTCGACCACATGCTGCTCCCGGCCATGGCATTGAGCCTGGACCGCGCTGCGGGCGAGGCGTACCTGCTGACCCGGTCGGGACGGACGGTGAACGGCCGGAGGGAGCGGGCGATCCTGCGTACCGATGCCGACCTCGGCTTCCTGGGCGGCTACCTGCTGGACGTGAACGCCGTCCACATGGCCATCCTGCCGCGGCGCGGCGCCGCACTGGTGGTCGACGACATGGACCGGTTCCACCTCTGTCCGCTCCGTGAGTCGTCTGCGGCTGAATGAGCTGACGGTCCGGCGCGGGGCCAACCGGATCGTCGAGCGACTGAGCCTCGAGGTCCGGCCCGGGTCCGTGTTCTGGATCGTCGGCCCGAACGGGGCCGGGAAGACGAGCCTTCTGAGAGTTCTCGCCGGGCTCGATGCCCCTGTAACCGGCACCGTGACGCGGGAGACGGACGGCCGCGGATTCCGGTACTTCCACTCGGAGATGGCGCTGCCCGCCTGGTCGGTGGTCGGGGCGTGGGACCGGCTCGTGGTCGGTCTCGAGCCCGACGCCGGGCCGGCCACGGCGCTCCGGCCGGTCCTCGGTCGCGGACGCAGCGTCGGGCGACTGTCCACGGGCGAGCGAAAGCGGATCCTGCTGGACGCCCTGTTCCGGGGCCCGGGCCCGCTCCTCCTCGACGAACCCTACGAGCACCTCTCGCCGGACGCGAAGTCCACCCTCTCCGACCTGCTCCGGGCGCGGGCCCGTCAGGAGATCGTGGTGGTCGTCACCAACCAGGCCGGGCACCGGGCACCGCTGGAGCACGGGATCCGGATCGAGGCCGGTGAGGCGACACCGCTGGTCGTGGAGTCCGATCCCGGGGCAGGCCCACGGTGGGCGCCATGAGGCTGGGCCGGAGCGCCGCGCTCGCCCGCTACGCGCTGGCCTGCAACGCCCGGACACCGTATACCTGGGCCGGAGCGGCGCTCTTCCTGGCCCTCGCCCTCCTGGGGCTCTATGCCTCCGCCCGCAGGGGCGACGGGTGGACCGTCGACGCCTCGCTCGTATTCGATGGCGGGCTCCTGGCCGCCGTGTTCGGCGTGCGGTCCGGGCTCATCGTCCAGCGGGTGGGTGGGCTCCAGACGTACCTGCGCACGAACTTCATGACGCCCGTGGAGCATATGGCCGGGGCCATCACCAGCCTGGTGGCGAGCTGGCTCACGGTGTGCGCCGCCATCTTCGCCGCCTCATGGCTGCTCCCCGGGGGTGGCCTCGAGGCGGCGGCCTGGAACGCGACGGTCTTCGCCGTCCGCACCGGCGTCCTGCTGCCGTTCGTCATCCCGGCCGAGTCCGTTACGACCATCGAGATCCCGTTCTTCCTGCCGGGGCTGGCCTATTTCGGTGTGCTCATCACGCTCGTCTTCGTGCTGGGCGAGCTGGAGGCGCTGAGGCTCCTCGCACCGCCCATGCAGCGAGGCGATTGGGCGTCCGCCGTACCCGGAGCGCTCCGGGTCGCCATCGCGCTTCCCGCAGGGTTCGGCGCCGTGCTTCTCGTCACCCGGTGGAGGAACCGCCGATAGCGGGGTGGCCGCCGGGAATCCGTCCCACCGGGCCATGGGGGTGCCCCGATCCGTCCCGTATCCTCGGGTCGGGTCGATCGACGAATCCCTCGAGCCAAGGAGGCACCCATGACCCGTATCGCCCGATCAGCCGTTACCCTTTTCGTCCCCGTGCTCCTGGCCGTCGCAGCGCCCTCGCAGGCGCGAGCGGCCGACTGCGGGGTCGAGTACCTGGTATGCGTGTCCCGTACCGTCGTCGACATCAACTCGTCGGACGTGCTCCACGAGCGCCAGTGCTACAGCGAGTACATCGGGTGCGTGGCCCTGCGGCTCATCGCCTGGTGAGCGCCGGCGACTCGACCCGGCCGCCCGCCCGTGGCCCGCCGGGGTGGCGTCCACCCGGCCACCCGCCGATCTTCACGCCATGCGCGCACCGCCCATGGTCTGTATCGTCGGCAAGAAGAAGTCGGGGAAGACCACGACCGTCCTGAAACTGGTGGCCAGGCTCCGGCAGCGAGGCCACCGGGTCATGACGATCAAGCACGGCCATCACTTCGACCTGGATCGTGAGGGGACCGACTCGTATCGGCACCGCGTGGACGGCGGCGCGGAACGCGTGATCCTGGCCGGCCCCGGCCAGTTCGCCATACTGGGGACCTGGCCGGGCGGGGAGGAGGCCGGCCCTCGAACCCTCGCCGCCCGCTACCTCGACGACGCGGATATCGTGGTCGTCGAGGGCTTCAAGGGCGAGCGGCTGCCGAAGGTCGAGGTCTTCCGGCGGGCGGCCCACGAGGCACCGGTCTGGAGCCCCGATGCGCCCGGCGCCGAAGACTATATCGCCGCGCTCACCGACGACGCGGCGTACGCCGAGCGGGTCCCGTTCCCGACCTTCGACATCGACGACCCGGCCGCCGCCGGGCGGCTCACCGACCTGATCGAGAGGCGGGTGCTGGGCAGGGGCTAGCCCGGCGCGCAGCCTGTGGTCCCCGCGGGGCCGTGGAGCGCGCTGTGCCTGACCTCAGCAGCCTCCCCGCTTCGGCTTGTCGCCCCCGCCGCCCGTGGGGATCGCCGGCGGTGGCGCCACCACCTGGGGCGTGGCGGTCGCACCCGAGAAGTAGGCCGAGATCCCGTTCTGGTAGCGGACCCGCTCGAGCTCCGCGGCGGTGGTACTCTCCGGGGCGACCGGAGTCAGAACCTCCGCCTCCCACGCCGCCCACCCGCCTCGGATCACGCGGTAGGTCGGCGCCTCGGGCCAGTCGGCGGGCACCACGTCCAGTGTCCCCGCCGGATCGACGACCACCACGTCCGTGGCCGCGTCGGCCCCGGCGAGCACCGGCAGTGCGGAGCTGTCGGGGGTCACGGGGTAGGCCCCTGGCACCCGGTCCTCGGCCTCGGGGCGGAGGTCGACGACCAGGAGGTCGGGGTCCTCGGCGATGAGCCGTTCGGCCAGCGTCAGCGCCGGGATCGGCTCGCCGCCGATCGCCCGGAGCTCGGCCTCGGGCGCCGGGCCGGGCCGGAGCCCGAGGCCCACGACGAGCACCAGGCTCAGCGTCGCCGCCACACCGAACTTGGCGAGTGGGACACCCCGGGGCGTCAGCTCGACCTCGTCGTGGCGACCGCTGAAGATCTCCTCCACCGCCTCGGCGCCGATGAACACCGTGGCGGCCACCAGCACGATGACGAACACGAACGGGAGCGTCGGCAGCCCGAACAGCTCCGGCAGCAGCGACACGCCCATGGACCCGCTCGTGTAGAGGGACTCCAGCGCCGGGAAGAGGTCGATGGCCACGGTAAAGGTCGCCGTCCCGATGAAGATCCCGACGATGGTGACCACCCCGTCCCACCGGCCGGACGCCGCGGAGACCACGGAGGTCCCGGGGCAGAGGCCGCTCATGATGAAGCCCATCCCCAGGACGAACCCGCCCACGACCTGCGCCCACATGAACGTCGGGTTCACCCACAGACGGGCCATGTCGACCCACCCGATGCCGGCCAGCGTATAGAGTCCGACCATGGCCACCAGGATCGCCGTGAACATGACTTTGAAGACCGTCATGTCGTGGAGGTAGAACTGGCCGGCGAGCTTCCGCGCGTTGCCGAATCCGCCCCGCTCGAGGGAGAACCCGAAGAGGAATCCCAGGACCACGGCGGTCAGCAGCTGGACCTCGGCGTTCTGGAACGCCAGCGGGAAGATGTCGCTCATATCCACTGCCTCCTCACGAACCACGCGGTGGCATAGCCGCCCGCGAACACCATCAGCATGAAGACCCAGCTCCCTGTGGCCAGGAGCGCGCCGCCCGACAGCGCCTGCCCGGACGTGCAGCCCCTGGCCAGCGCCGCGGCGAAGCCCATGAGCACGCCGCCGGCCAGTGCGTAGCCGAGCCGGCCCCGTGTCGAGATCCGGGGACCCTTCTCCACCTCCGCCTTGAACCGACCGGCCGAGAGCGCGCCGATGAAGCCGCCGAGCAGCACGCCGATCACCTCGATCACCAGCCAGTTGCGGAGCGGGTTGCCCGCCTCCACGTAGCTGCCCAGCGCCGGGTTCTGCGCCGTCCACTCGGGCGCCGCCGACAACGCGCCGAACGCGATCACCCGCTTCGGGAACGCGCTCGCGCCGAGCCCGCCGCCCGTGACCAGGAACGTGGCCAGGAGCGTGAGCCCCAGGAGCGCGCCGGCCGCGTACGGGTTCCAGTACTTCTTCGCTTCCATGCGTTCTCCTCCCGCGCTACCGCAGCGCGGTCATCATCCAGTCCGTGTGCTGCCCCGCGTAGACCAGGATCCACCGGAGCGCGAACCCGCCGACCAGCACCAGCACCGCAGCCACCCGGCCGGGGACCTCCCCGTGCCGCAGCTCGAGCCACTCGGCCACCAGCGGGGCCATGAGCCCCAGCGTGACGACCAGCGTCCAGAACGCGGCGGTGTACGGCCCGCCGAGAATCACCCCGGCCGCTTCCCGCGACACCGCTCCGCCGGTGACCAGCCCCGTGAGCCAGAGCCCGATCAGCGCCAGCTCGACCACGATCAGCGTCATGTCCGCGCGGCCCAGCGAGATCCGCTCGCTGTCCTTCAACCCGTACAGCATCATGAACGCGGCGCCCGTCGAGAGCCCCGAAACCAGGAACAGCGGCCCCAGGATCGCCGAGCTCCAGAGCGGGCGGGCGCCCAGCGAGCCCAGCAGGATCCCGGTGTAGATCCCGAGCGCCGCGCCCAGGACCACATTGGCCAGCGCGATCCCCCGGGTGTGACCATCCACCCACTGCGTCAGCCGCATGAACGACGACTCCAGCCGCTGGCCCAGCTCCGTGCGGCCGACCCGCTTCGCCAGCTTCGACAGCGGACACGCCCGCAGCTCGGTCGGGAGCATCCGCAGCGCCAGCAGGATCGACGCGGGGTAGATCGCCAGGAGGATCCACGCGCCCCACGACATCGGGGATGTGAGCTCGAACGTCAGGTAGAACCGGGCCACGTTCCACCGGTTCTCCAGGTCCAGCCAGAGGAAAAGCATCCCAAGCGACAGGAGGACCGGCGCGGCCCACGGCAGGAGCGACAGCGCCCGCGAGCGCGCCTTCTCCGGGGCCCGCAGCATCCACAGCCCCGCCAGGACCATGACCCCCGCCACCAGACCGCCCAGGAACAGGTACGCCGGCACCTCCCCGTGCCAGACGTGCAGACCGGGGTCGATCAGCGCATTGCTCCGTGTGCTCGTGTATTCTTGCATGCGTCGCTACTCCAGGTAGAAGACCTTCGGCCGGGTGCCGGCCTCCGGTACCAGCGTGTGGTGCTTCCGCGCGGCCAGCGCCCTCGAGACCTCGCTGCCCGGGTCGTCCAGATCGCCGAACAGGATGCTGGACGTGGGACAGACGTCCTGACACGCCGTCGTCCACCCGCCCGGCTCGTCCGCCCGGTGCGCGCAGAACGTGCACTTGTCCACCGTATTCGTCCGCGGGTCCACGAACCGGGCGCCGTACGGACACGCGGCGATGCACGCCTTGCAGCCCGTGCACTTGTCCGCGTCCACCTGGATCGTCCCGCCGGGGCCGTAATAGCTGGCCCCCGTCGGGCAGGCCGCCACGCACGGCGCGTCCTCGCAGTGGTTGCACCGCTCACTCCGGATCTCCATCCGCAGCGACGGGAACTGTCCCACCAGCTCGGTCGTGATCCAGTCCCGGGCGAAGCCGTCCGCCACGTCGTTCTCGGTCTTGCACGCCACCACGCACGCGGTGCACCCCACGCACGTCTGCGTATCGATCGCCATCCCCATCCGGCTCATGCCGACACCTCCACGTCATCCGCCCGGACGAACGTCACGAAGTTCACGTTCATCCCCGTCCCGCCCATGAGAGGGTCGGTGTTGTACTTCGTCACCAGCTCGTTGTCGTCGATCCCGCGGCCGTGAACGAACTTGAGCCCCTTCGCCTTCCGCCCGTAGCCGTGGACCATGTAGACCGCGTCCGGCCGGATCCGCTCGGTCACCTTGACCGGCGCCGTGAACGTGGACCGGACCCCGTCCTGGTTCTTCAGGTAGACCCGGTCGCCCGGCTCGAGCCCCCACTTCCGGGCGACCTCGCGGTTCACCCACACCGCGTTCTCGTCGAACGTCTCGCTCAGCAGACGGTTGTTCGTCGTGCGCCCGAACGTGTGCATCGGGGCGCGCCCGAACAGCAGCCGGTAAAAGCCGGCGGGCGGCTCCTCGAGCTCGCCATCGTGCCAGGTCGGCATCGGGTCGAACCCGAGCTCCGCCAGCCGCGGCGAGTAGAGCTCGATCTTGCCCGAGCCCGTGTAGAACGCCGGCGCCACGCCCTCCTCGTAGTAGATCGGCTCACGGTCGGCGACGATCACGCCCTCCCGCCTCGCCTCGGCCACGTCCAGCCCCGCGGCTTCGAGCCGCGCGTCCACGTACGACCGGGCGTCCGGCCAGTCGAAGTGCTCGCCGACCCCGAGCCGCCTGCCCAGCTCCTTCGCGATCCACCAGCCGGGACGGCTCTCGTACATCGGGCTCACCGCCGCCTGCCGCAGACCCACGTACCCCTGCCGGTACCACGGCGCGTTCAGGTCGTCGTCCCGCTCCAGGTACGTCGACTCCGGCAGCACGACATCGCTCCAGCCGACCATCTCCACCGGGAGCACGTCGATGGTGACCACGAAGTCCAGTGCCTCCAGCGCCCGCTTCGTCTCCTCCGGATTCGGCAGCGTCGTGGGCAGGTTGGAGCCGTAGACCATCCACCCCTTGATCGCACTGTCCTCCCGGACATGGCCGGGGATCGACGCGTCGCAGACACCCTTCGCCAGCACCGCGTCCGCCAGCGGGTAGTCCGACGGCGCCGGCCGGTCGTGGGCGCCGTTCGTCTCCGGATGGTGGTTCGGATCCAGGTCCGGGACCGGGATGTGCCGCGGGATGTAGAACCCGCCCTCCCGACCCCAGCTGCCCAGAAGCGCGTTCAGAATCGCGATGGCGCGGCTCCGCTGCGTGTCGTTGCCGTACCACGTCACGTGCCGGCCCGGGTGCACCAGACTCGCCGGCCGCGACGCCGCCATCGTCCGGGCCGTCCGGCGGATCAGCCCCGGCTCGATCCCCGTCCGCGGGTACGCCCATTCCGGCGAGTACGGCTGCACGTGCGCCTTCAGCTGCTCGAAGCCCACGGCGTAGCTGTCGATGTACTCGCGGTCGTACAGCCCTTCGCCGATGATCACGTGCATCCAGGCCAGGATCAGGGCCAGGTCGGTGCCGGGCTTGATCGGGAGCCAGTAGTCCGCCTTCGACGCCGCCGTCGAGTAGCGCGGGTCCACCACGATCACGTCCGCGCCGTTGCGGATCGCCGTCGCGAACTCCTGGACCTGCGTGTTGTGCATGTTCTCGCCCAGGTGGCTCCCGATCAGCGTCAGACACCGCGTGTTCTCGATGTCCGTCGTCTCCGGAGAGCCCACACCCATCCCGTACGTCAGACTGAAGCCCACCTCGCGCGGGCCCCGGCACTGGGCGTAGCTCGGCGCTGTCACGTTCGGCGAGCCGTACGCCTTGAACAGGTGCTTGAACCAGCTGCCGCCGAAGCCGTGGCTGAACAGCGCCAGCGCTTCGGGACCGTGCGCCTGACGGATCTTCTCGAACCCCTCCGCCACCTCGTCCAGCGCCACGTCCCAGCCCACCGCCTCGAAACGGTCACCGCCACGACCACCCACCCGGACCATCGGCTGCTTCAGACGGTCCGGGTCGTACAGCAGCCCCGTCCCGCCGGCGCCCCGGGGACACAGGCGACCCCGGCTCAACGGGTCCGCCGGATTGCCCTCCAGCTTCGTCACCCGGCCATCCTTCACGTGTGCCAGCACCCCGCACTTCCAGAAGCACAGTTCGCAGAACGTCGGCACCACGTAGTCGCCGTCCGTGTCCGGGTCCTTCACCGACGGCGCGTACGCACCGTACCAGTCGGTGCCCAGACCCCCCAGGACTCCCGCACCGACGGCGCCGTAGCCCCCGACCTTGATGAACTCCCGTCGCTTCATCACCGCTCCTCGCCCCCAGCGAACGCGTCGGCTCCGACGCCGTTCCCGTTCGACTCCCCCGGATGCATCCAGTCACACACCGCGTCCAGCAGGAACCGCGGCATCGGCGTCGCCTCCAGTACCACCTCGGCTCCGTTCCGCTCCCCGACCACCAGCCCACGATCCCGAAGCCTGCCCAGGTGCCGCGCGACCGTCGACTGCGGCCACCCAAGCTCTTCCACCAGCTCGTGCTGCGTCACCCCCTCCCGCTCCGCCAGCAGACACGTCAGCCGCAGACGGTCCGGGTGCGACAACGCCTTGAACACCTGCGACGCCTGCTTCAGCTCCTGCTCCGTCGGCTGATGCCTCATCCGCTCTCTCCTCAACCCTCCGATTCCACGCGGGCTCCCACCGTGATCCGCCGCTTCCGGAAACCCGGATATCCGCATATACGGAAGGGCAAGAGGAGGACCAGACCGCAGCAAGACGCTATAACACATTGCACAACAACAAATTACAGCGGTCTTTTGCCCTGAACGCCTGCGCGAAAACGAACAGATTGTTTCAATGATCTGAAACAAAATGGGGCGCGCGTTTCAGCCTGGGTCGCGGCCGGCCCGTGCACGATGAGGATCGCCCTCCCCGGCGGCGCCCGGGAGGGCGAGAGATTGTGGCGCAACGACGCCGGGGTCAGGGCATCGCCACGGGATGGATGGACGGCGCGGCACCGATATGGTTCTCCACGACCCACAGGGTGCCGTGCCGGTCGAAGGTGATGGCGCCGGGCAGGGCGAGGTCGTCGGCGATGATCTCGCACTGGTCGCGGCTCAGCGGCCCTGTGGCTCCGGTCACATCGCCCTGGATCCCGTCCATGTCGGGGCCTGGCGCTCCCGTGAGCTCGCTCACGTAGAGCGCCACCCGCGTGTCCGCGGAGGATGCTGTTTCCGGCTGCGTCCGCCAGGACGGCCACGTCCCCACCCAGCGACTCCAGGTGGTACGGGTTCGACTGGGGACCCGCAGAGAACCCCTGGACCGGGTCCTCTTCGCACGTCGGCGTTTTCCAGCCGGTGCCCACCGTGGCGTCGGGGTCGTTCGCGATCTCGAAAGCCTCGATGTCGCCGACGAGCCGGGCCGAGCCGTTCACGGCCGAGCCCATCGCCGTAGGCACCGTCAGGATCGCCCGGATACCGCCGCGCCGGTCGAGCTCCTTCAGCGTCGTGAACTCGGCTCCTGACTCCTGACTCCTGACTCCTGACTCCGCGAGCCGCCGAAGGCGGCGAGCCTACAGCCCGTACTGCTTCATCTTCCTCCACAGCGTCGTCCGGCTGATCCCGAGCAGCTTCGCGGCGTCCTGGCGGTTGTACTTCGCCCTCGACAGGGCATCGAGAATGTCTCGCGCCTCGGCAACCTCGGAGGCGGAGAGGTGGTCGGGGATGCGGTCGTCGGCGGACCGCGCCGCGCCGTGGACGGGGCGCGGGTCGATCCCCGGGGTGGTCGACGCGGGAGCCAGGCCGGGCGTGGCCGGCTCGTCCTCGATCCCGGACGCCCGGACCTCCACGGGGAGGTGTTTGAGGTGGATCGTCTGCCCTTCGCACACGGTGGTGGCGAACTCGAGCGCGTTCTCCAGCTCCCGGACGTTGCCGGGCCACGCGTAGTTCATGAGCGCGTCCATGGCCGTCGGGGCGAGGCGGAGCGATCGTCCGCGGTTCGCTCCGATCCGGTGCAGCAGGTACCGGGTGATCGCCTCGATGTCCTCCCGTCGCTCCCGGAGCGGCGGGATCTCGATCGGGACCACCCGGAGCCGGTAGTAGAGGTCCTCCCGGAACCGGTTCTCGTTCACCGCTTTCACCAGGTTCTCGTTGGTGGCGGCGATGATCCGCACGTCCACCGTCCGCGTCCGGGTGTCGCCGACCCGCTCGAAGCTGTGCTCCTGGAGTGCCCGCAGGATCTTGGCCTGGAGCGGCAGGCTCATGGCACCGATCTCGTCGAGGAACAGCGTGCCCCTGTCGGCCAGCTCGAACCGGCCCACCCGGTCCTTCACCGCCCCGGTGAACGCACCCCGGACGTGGCCGAACAGCTCGCTCTCCAGCAGCTCCGCCGGCAGCGCCGCACAGTTCACCGCCACGAACGGCCGCTCCGAGCGCTGCGACGTGTCGTGGACCGCCCGGGCCACCAGCTCCTTGCCCGTCCCGCTCTCCCCCGTCACCAGCACCGTCGAGTCCTGGTCCCTGAGCAGCTCGAAGAGCCGGAAGATCCGCTGCATCGCCGCCGACCGCGCCACGATCCCGCCGTACGACGGGACCGGCGCCTCGTCCGACGCCTGCTCCGGCCGCATCATCAGCACCAGCCGCGCGTCCGTCGCCTCGTCGCCCAGCAGCCCCACCGTCAGCGACACCGGCACCCGCTCCCCGCCCGACGGCTGCACGAACGCCCGCAGCCCTTCCCGACGACGACCCGTCCGCAGCACCTCCCGCGCGACCCCGTTCGCCCCCGTCACCTCCTCGTTCAGGAACGACGAGAGCGGCTCGCCCACCAGCGACGCCGGCGTCCGGCCCACGTCCTCGGCCAGCCGCCCCGACACCCGCACCACCCGCAGCTGCTCGTCCGCCAGCACACACGTCCGGCCCAGCGACCGCAGCAGTGTGTCCAGCGCCGGCCCCTCGCTCGCGTTCACCGTACCCCCCCGGATTGAAACAGAATGGTGAAACAGAACGCACCGGGCGGCCCGCCGTCAAGGCGAGCCGGGGCTATTTGCGAGCCGGGGCGGCCGTGGCTCCGGGCGGCCGGGTCGCCTGACCGGCCGGGTCGCCTGACCGGCCGGGTCCCCTGACCGGCCGAGCCCTGGCGGCGCTGCGGGATGAACGAGGCTACGGCGTGCGGTCGGCGAGGGACCCGGTGGCGCGCTCGGCCAGGGCGGTGATGGTGAGCGACGGGTTCACGCCGGGGTTCGCGGACACGGCCGACCCGTCGATGACGTAGAGGCCGGGGTAGTTCCAGACCTCGTGGTCGGGTCCGATGACCCCGGTCTCCGGGCTGTCGCCCATGACGCACCCGCCGAGGATATGGGCGGTGGTCGGGGTCCCGGCCAGCGTTTCCATGATGAAGCTGACGGGGTAGCCGCCGACCTCCTCGGCGATGCTCTCTCCGATCTCGGTGGCCTCGGGGATGGCAGCCCTGGGGGCCTTCCCCCCGGACACGTCGGTGGAGACCGAGCCGGTTCCTTTCCGGAGTCGGAGCGTGAGGTGGCTGTCGTCGGTGCTCATGTAGAGGAGGATCATGCTGTGCCGGGCCCAGTCGCGTACGAACAGGGTCCGGAGCGAGCGGATCGGGTGGCGGACCACGCGGCGGGCGGCGGCGGCCAGTCGTCGCGCGAGCGTCTCGCCGGGGGCGTGGGGCGCCTGGAGCAGCCGGAGCGCGCCGGACCCGGGCGGGTAGCGAACGGGCTCCAGCGTGGAGCGGTCGCCGGTGTTGAGGATCGACGTGATGGCCACACCGTCGGCCATCTCCCGGTCCGGCGCCACCACGGCCATGAGGACCTCGGAGTTGGTCCGGACGTCGTCTCCGACCCGGGGCGAGAGCTCCGGGAGCCCGTGGGGGTCATCTCTCATCCGGAGCAGGAGCGGGACGGTCCCCAGCACTCCGCCGGCGAGGATGACCCGTGGCGCCCGGAGCGTCCCGCGCCGTCGGAAGGGTCGGCGTCCCGTCCGGGTCTCGACCTCGTACCCGCCCTCGATCCTGCGGAGGGCCACCACCTCGGTGTTCGGCCGGATCTCGAGCCCGTGCCGCTCGGCGAGCCAGAGGTAGTTCCTGTCGAGTGTGTTCTTGGCGCCGTGTCGGCACCCGACCATGCACCCGCCGCAGTGGATGCACCCGGTCCGGTCGGGCCCGTCGCCGCCGAAGTAGGGGTCGGGGACGGTCTCCCCGGGCTCGCCGAAGTACACGCTCACCTCGGTCGGCCGGTGCTGGTCCGGCCGGCCCAGCCGGCGGGCCACGCCGGCCACGAGGTCGTCGGGGTAGGTGTTGAACGGGACGGGCGCGGCGCCGAGCATCCGCTTCGCCGTGGTGTAGTGGGGTTCCAGCTCGCCTCGCCAGTCGGCCAGGTGCGCCCAGGACGGCGCGGTGAAGAAGCCGTCCCGGGGCTCCTGCAGCACGCCGCCGTAGATCAGCGACCCGCCGCCGACACCGACGCCGGAGAGCGCCGTGAGGTGCCGCATGAACGTCATCCGGAACGGGCCCCGCAGCCCGAGCCTCGGCATCCAGAGCCAGCGGGGCAGATTCCAGTTCCGCTTCGCGAAGTCGTCGGCATCGAAGCGGCGTCCCTTCTCGAGCATCAGGACCCGATGGCCGGCCTCGGCGAGCCGGAGCCCGGCCACGCTCCCGCCGAAGCCGGAGCCGACGATGATGAAGTCGCTGTCGTAGGACATGACCTGTGGAGTATACGCAGACGGGAGCCGTCGGGCACCGTGTGGCCGTGGTCGCCGGCGCCGGGCCGCGGTATCTTCCCGGGGGGCGGCGGCTCCCGGCGAACGTTTTGTCCGGGCGTGCTGTCTAAACACTGAACCGCAACCGTCGACGGGGCACGTCCGTGAACGCAGGCAGTCTCTTCTCCGAGCTCAAGCGACGTCGGGTCTGGCGCGTCGCCGGCGGCTACATCCTCGTCGTCTGGATGGCCGTGGAGATCGTGGTGGAGACGTTCCCGCTCCTCGGCGCCCCCGACTGGGTCCCCCGCGTGGTGGTCATCCTCGCCTTCGTGGGCTTCCCCATCACGGTCCTGCTGGCGTGGCTGTTCGACATCACCCCGGACGGCGTGGTCCGGACGCGGGCGCGCGACGAGGTCGAGGCCGGGGCCGACACCGACCCGAGCCGCGTCGTCGTCCAGGCCGGCCCCGCCCGGCTGGCCGGCGTCTTCGGCGCCGGGATGCTCGTGGCGCTGGTCGGCTTCGGCGCCTACAGCATGGTGAACCCCCGCCGGCTGGTCCGACCCGAGTCGATCCAGTCCATCGCCGTCCTGCCGTTCTCCGACCTGAGCCCGGCCGGTGACCAGGCCTACTTCGCCGACGGCGTCACCGAGGAGCTCATCAATCGGCTGGCCCGACTCGAGGAGATCAGGGTCGCGGGACGGACCTCGTCGTTCGCGTTCCGCGGCCGGGACGCCGGCCTCGAGGAGATCGCCGGCCGACTGGGCGTGGAGGCCGTCGTCGAGGGCAGCCTGAGACGGGATGGCGACCAGCTCCGGGTCAGCGTCGAGCTCGTCGACGTCGCCACCGGCTTCCAGATCTGGTCCGAGAGCTACGACCGGACCGTCGACGACATCTTCGCCATCCAGGACGACATCGCCACCGCCATCGTCGACGCGCTCCGCGTCCAGCTCGTCCCCGGCACCTCCCGGCTCCGGGCCGGGACCTCCAGTGTCCGGGCCCATGACGCCTACCTCCTCGGCCTCGCCCGGTGGCACACCCGTACGGAGACGGACCTGCTCCGGGCCCTCGAGTACTTCCAGCAGGCGGTGGAGGAGGACCAGTCCTACGCGCCGGCGCACGCCGGCCTCGCCCTGACCTATGCCGTGCTCCCGACCTATACCGGCTACCCCGTGGCCGAGGCGGCGGACAGGGGATCGCAGGAGGCCGCCCGGGCCCTCGCCCTCAACGCCCAGCTCGCCGAGGGGCACGCCGCCATCGGGCAGATCGCCCAGGCGCTGGAGTGGAACCTCGACGCGGCGGAGATGGCGTACGAGCGGGCCGTCGAGTTCCAGCCGAACTACGCCACCGCCCACCAGTGGTACGCGGAGGCGCTGATCATGATGGGTCGGCTCACGGAGGCCCAGGTCGAGCTCGACCGGGCCGGGAGTCTCGACCCCCTCGCCGTGGCGATCCGTCACACCCGGGCCTACCTCCACGTCGCCCGCCGCGAGCTCGACGCCGCCCGCAGGGCCTACGAGCGGCTCCTGGCCGACAACCCCGGCTACGCCCTCGGGCATACAGGGCTCGTCCTGCTCTGCCTGGTCGAGGACTGCCACGACGAGGCCCGAATCGCCGCGCGGGCGGCGTTCCCGCCCGACGTGGCCCGGGTGGTCACGCAGGTCATCGACGCCGATGCCGACCCGTCGCTCCGGGTGCCCGCGCTCCGGGCCCTCGACGCGCTGGACGACGGGCTGACCACCGCCCACCGCGCCCTGTACCACGCCGCCCTCGGTGATGGGGCCGGCGCCCTGGACCGTCTGGAGCAGGCGTACCAAGAGGGGGCGGACCCGAACTTCCTGTTCTACCTGGTCCACCCCCTCTTCGACGGGATCCGTCGCGACGCCCGGTTCGAGGCCATCGCCGGCGGTCTCGGCGTCGAGGCACCGTTCGCCGGACTGCCGCCCCGCTGACCGCCGCCAGTCCGCACCGCTACCCCGCCGAGGCCTCCGTCCGCCGCCTGGCCGTGTTGCCGCTCTGCACGCCTGCGGGCCGGTACAGGAGCACCGGTGACCGGGCGCCCCGGACGACGCTCTCCGCTACGCTCCCGAGCACCAGCTTCCGCAGCCCGCCCCGCCCGTGGGTCGCCATCGCCACCACGTCCACGTCATCCCGGCGCGTCTCCCGGACGATCCCGGCGGCCGGGTTCGCCTGCTCGACCACCCGAACGTCCACCGACCCGTAGTCCTCGGAGATCCGGGACCGCACGTCGCGCAGGAACCGCTCGGCCGACTCGGCCGAACGCTCGCCGGCCCGGAGGAAACGCACCAGTCCGCCGCTCCGGGTCACCACCTCGAGGAGCGACAGCCGAGCCCCCGTCGCCCGGGCGAACTCGAGCGCCGGACTGAGCACCTCCTCCGAGAACGACGAGCCGTCCAGCGTGATGAGCATCCGCCGGATCGGCAGGAGCGCTACGTCCGGGTGACAGACCAGGATCGGCACGCCCGAGCCCCGCAGCAGCTCGAGCACGGTCGGGCTCAGTCCATCGATATGGAGGTTCGGCGAGGGCGCCACGACGAGGATCGACTCGTCGCCGACCGCCAGCGTCCGGGCCAGCGGCGCGTGGACGACCCGGCTCGACACCGTGAGCCCGGGCTCCTTCCCGGCCACCTCTTCGGCCAGCGCGGTCAGCCACTCGACCTCGTGGGCCTCGGCCTCCAGGTCCCGCTCGTCCCACGACTCGATCACCCCCTGGTAGCGGAACTGGGGCAGCCCCTCCAGATCGGTCGGGGCCTCCTGCGGGTGGTGGACGTGGAGGAGCGTCAGCTCACAGCCCAGGTCGCGCGCCAGCGGGCGGGCCTGGGCCAGGCCTTCCAGGGCGCCGTCCCCATCGATATCGCTCTCCTCGATGGGCACGATGATCCGGTCGTACATGGTGCCTCCTGCCGGTGAACGCGGTATAGACCAACCCACTCTAAAGATGACACCGCGGCATGCCGCCGTCTGTCGGAGATCCCTTGGTTTCCGTGTGGGGACGTCTACGGAGCCGCGTCCCTCCGCGCGAGCCGGTTGCGGGGGCCACCCCGCGGCCGTACCCTGGCCGCATGCCGACACCCGCCGTGCAGGACTATCTCAAGGCCATCTTCCAGCTGGCCGAGGGCGACGAGGCCGTGGGCACCTCCGCCATCGCGGAGCGCCTCGACGTCGCCCCCGGCTCCGTGACGGGCATGCTGAAGCGCCTCGGCGAGCAGGGGCTCGTGCAACACCAGCGCTACCAGGGGGCCCGGCTCACGGAACAGGGCCGACGGGAGGCGATCCGGATGATCCGTCGCCACCGGGTCCTGGAGCTCTTCCTGGTCGAGGTCCTGGGCTACACCTGGGACCAGGTCCATCCCGAGGCCGAGCTCCTGGAGCACGCCGCCTCCGACGCCCTCATCAACCGGATGGCCGCCGTCCTGGGCGACCCGGCGGCCGACCCCCACGGCCACCCGATCCCCAGCCCCGCGGGGACGCTGGCCCACGAGGAGCTGCCCACGCTGGCCGAGCTCGAGGCAGGCGCGGTGGCCACGCTCCGCCGGGTGAGCGACGAGGACGCGGAGGCGCTCCGCTACCTGACCCGCCTGAACCTCATCCCGGGCGCGGAGCTCGAGGTCCTGGAGCGGACGCCGCTGCGGGGCCCGCTCCGGATCCGGGTCGGCGAGACCGAGGAGGTCATAGGGATCGAGCTGGCCGAGCGGCTCCGGGTCGAGCCCGCCGACTGACGCGGCCGGGACGTCGCGGGACGGACGGGGCCGCCGCGCTACGTCCGACCCGCGCCGCTCAGCGCACGGTAGCTCTTGAGGTGCCGGAGCGCCGAGACCCGATCGCCGAGCCGCTCGTAGACCCGGGACAGGGTGAGGTGCGCGTCGCCGAACGTGGGGTCGATGGTCAGTGCGGCGTTGTAGGCGTCGGTGGCGGCCCGGTCCCGGCCCAGCTCCTCGAGGGCGAGCCCCAGGTTGAACGCGGCCGTGACGTCATCGCCGCCCGACGCCTCCAGCGCCCGCCGGTAGTGGACCACGGCCGCCTCCAGCTCGCCTTCCTCGTGCAGGAGCCGACCGAGATTGCCCAGCGCGCCCGCGTGGCCCGGATCCAGCTCGAGTACCTTCTGGTAGGCCCGTCGGGCCTGGGCCGGCGCATGGGTCTCCAGCTCCTCACCGAGCTCGTGCCACTCCGACGGCGTGTCGCCGTCCGCCTCGGCCAGCGCCCGCTCCGTCAGCGGCTCCACCTGCTCGGCCAGCTCCCGGACATCGAACACGAACTGCAGCTGGCCCGACTCCGGCTCCCACGCCCGCCCCTCGTCGTGGACCACCACGTCCCCGCCCTCGGCCGCGATCCGCAGCTCCGTGAGCGACCGGTCGGCCGGGAGCCGCTCCTCGAGGTGGCGGAGCGCCCTCAGGATCCGCTGCTGGGGGACATCGGCGTCCAGGAGCTCCTTCGCCGTCCGGAGCAGCACCAGGTCCTGGAACGAGAAGAGGTAGCGGTTGCCCGGGCCCCGGTCCGGGTCCAGTACCCCCGACCGGCCGTACTCCCGTGCCTGGCGCCGGCTCAGTCCCAACAGGTTCTCGACGTCCCGCGTGGTGTAGCCCTTCATGCGCAGTCCGGCATCACGGACGGATCACCCCGAGGCGCCACCCGCCTTCTTCTGCGACGACTTCGATTTCGACGACGACTTCTTCGGCTTCTTCGCGGCACTCTCTCCGCCCTCGCCCAGGCTCTGCTTCAGCGCCTCCATCAGGTCGATGATCTGCGCCTGCGGCTCCTCCGCCGCGCTGACCGTGATGTCTTCGCCCTCCACCTTCGCCTGGATCATCTCCAGCACCCGGTCCCGGACCTCGTCGGTGTACTTCTCCGGCTCGAACTCCTCGTTCGCGATCTGCTCGATCAGCTGGATCGCCAGCTCCAGCTCGCCCTCCTTCGGCTCCGCCTCGCCCGTGTCGATCTCGTCGAACGACCGGATCTCATGGGCGTAATGGAGCTGCTCCATGATCACGCCATCGTCCTTCGGCGTCAGCAGGACCAGGTACTCCTTGCCCCGGGCCGCGTACTTCCCCAGCGCGCTGAGCCCCGTCTCCCGCATCGCCTTCGACAGCAGACGGTACGCCCGCTCGCCGCCCTTGTCCGGCCCCAGGTAGTAGATCCTGTCGATGAACTCCCGACCCACCTCCGACCGGGGCACGAACTCCTCGATGTCCACCGACCCGTCGCTCTTCGCCTCGATCGCCTTCAGCTCCTCGTCCGTGAACGTCACGTACCGGTCCTTGGCGAACTCGTACCCCTTCACCAGGTCCGACCGGTCCACCTCCTCCCCGTCCGACGCCCGGACGTACCTGTACTTCACCCTCGACCCGGTCTCCGGGTCGATCATGTTGAAGCTGACACCGGACGTGCTGTCCGCCGCCGTGTACAGCTTGCACGGCACCGAGACGAGTCCGAAGGAGATGGTCGCGGATCCGATCGCTCGAGGGGCCATAGTGGGTTGAATCTTCCTTCGTGGCCGTTGAACGTCAATGCTGGAATGACCGGCGCGGTGGTCTCGCGCCGTGGTTGGCGGGCTCGCTGCGCTCGCGGCTGGGGCCGTTCCGGCCGCGAGGGCGCGCAGCGCACGAGCCCGCCAGCCGCGCCCCGCGGCTCCGCTTGGCAGCGCACCCCCCACACCTCCAGATTCCCCAAATGCCAGAGCCCCGACCTCTCGAAGCGTACCATGAAAAGCGCTCCCTGGACCGCACCCCCGAGCCCGGCGGCGGCACCCTGTCATCGGCCGGCTCCCTCTTCGCGGTCCAGAAGCACGCGGCCACTCGCACCCATTACGATCTCCGCCTCGAGCTCGATGGCGTGCTGAAGTCGTGGGCCGTCCCCAGGACCCCGTCGTACGACCAGTCGGTGAAGCGGGTCGCCATCCACGTGGAGGACCACCCGCTGGAATACGCGTCGTTCGAGGGGGTGATCCCCGAGGGCAACTACGGTGCGGGGCCGGTCATCGTGTGGGACCGCGGGGTCTGGGTCCCGCTGAAGGACCCCCACGAGGGGCTCGAGGAGGGCAAGCTCCTCTTCGAGCTGCGGGGTCACAAGCTCCGGGGCCGCTGGACGCTGGTGAAGATGAAGAAGACGGAGAAGGAGTGGCTCCTGATCAAGGAGCGGGACGGTCTCGAGGGCGAGGGTCGCGAGCTGGCCGAGGCGTCGATCCTGTCGGGGCTCACCGTCGAGCAGCTCGGCGAGGGCTACGACCCCACCGTCGACATCATCGACATGCTCGACGGACTGGACGCGCCGGCCGGTTCGGTCGACGCGTCGGCAGTGGACGTGATGCTCGCCGAGACCCGGGAGGAGCCGTTCAGCGACCCGGCCTGGGTCTTCGAGCTGAAGTACGACGGCTACCGGCTCGTCGCCGGGCTCGAGGGCGGCCGGGCGCGGCTGATCAGTCGGAACGGCAATGACCTGACCGCCTCCTTCCCCGAGGTCGCCCGCGCCCTCGAGGCCCTCCCGTTCTCCGACCTGGTCCTCGACGGCGAGGTGGTGGTCCACGACGAGCGCGGGATCCCGAGCTTCCAGCGGCTCCAGAAGCGGGCCCGGCTGAGCCGATCCATCGACATCGACCGCGCCGCCATGGAGCTGCCGGCCACCCTGTACCTCTTCGACTGTCTCGGCTTCCACGACCGCGATCTCCGCCCGCTCCCGCTCCTCGATCGCAAGCAGGTCCTCCGTCGGATCCTCCCGCCGGTGGGCCCGCTCCGCTACTCCGACCACATCCCGGAGAAGGGCGCCGAGATGTTCGAGCGCGTCGCGGCCATGAACCTGGAGGGCGTGATGGCCAAGAAGGTCGACAGCCCGTACCGGGGCGGCCGGTCCGCCGACTGGTTGAAGATCCGGGCCGACCTCACCGACGACTTCGCCGTCATCGGCTGGACCGAGCCGAAGGGCGGGCGGAGCGGGTTCGGCGCCCTGCACCTCGGTGCCTACGAGGATGACACCCTCGTCTACACCGGCCGCGTGGGGACCGGGTTCAGCGACGCCCAGCTCGAGGGGATCCGCCGGGAGCTGGAGGCCCACGAGGTCGACGAGCCGCCGATCGAGGTCGGCGACGCCGCGCCGACGGGCGACGAGCACCACTGGGCCGCTCCAACCCTCGTCGTCGAGGTCCGCTACCGGGAATGGACCGATGAAGGGCTGCTCCGGCACCCCGTCTTCCTCCGGCTCCGGGACGACAGGGCGCCGTCCGAGTGCGTCAAGCGCGTCCCCGTCGCATCCCTCGACATCCACGTGGATCCGCCCGAAGAGGAGCGCCGCGATGTCCGGCTCACCAACACCGGCAAGGTGTTCTGGCCCGACGACGGCTATACCAAGGGCGACCTCATCGGCTACTACGAGGCCATCGCGCCGTGGATCCTGCCCTACCTGGAGGACCGGCCCCTCGTCCTGACCCGCTTCCCCGACGGGATCGACGGGAAGAGCTTCTACCAGAAGGACACCCCCGACTGGGCGCCCGACTGGCTCCGCACCGTCACCATCTGGAGCGAGGGCTCGCAGCGGGAGCTGTCCTACATCGTCTGCGACAACGTGGAGACGCTCCTCTGGATCGCCAACGCCGGCACGATCCCCCTCCACGTCTGGCACTCCGGCGCACGCGATCTCCAGAAGCCCGACTGGTGCGTCCTCGATCTCGACCCCAAGGACGCCCCCTTCGAGCGCGTCATCGACGTCGCCCGTGCGCTCCACGAGCTGTGCGACGAGATCGACCTGCCCCACTACGCCAAGACCTCCGGCTCCTCCGGCCTCCACGTCCTCATCCCGCTGGCCCGCCAGTTCACCCACGAGCAGGCCCGCATCCTCGGCCACCTCCTCGCCCGGGTCATCGCCGCCGGGCACGACGAGATCGCGACCCTCCACCGCGTCATCGACCGCCGCGAGGGGAAGGTCTACCTCGACTACCTCCAGAACGGGCACGGCAAGCTCATCGCCGCGCCGTTCTCCGTCCGGCCGAAACCGGGCGCCCCCGTCTCCATGCCGCTCCGGTGGGACGAGGTGCAGCACGGGCTCGAGATCCTGGACTTCACCCTGCAGAACGCCGTAGACCGGATGGAGGACCTCGGCGACGACCCCCTCCGTCCGGTCCTCGAGGTGAAGCCCGACCTGCTGGGCGCGCTGGAGCGGCTGCAGGAGCGGTTGGAGCGGAGGTCGTCACCACCCGGCTGAAAGAAGGGGCGGCCGACGGGCCGCCCCTTCGTCCTCAGCTCCGGAGGCCGTCAGCCATCACCCACCGGTGCTGGCCTCGTCCACCTCGAAGTCCACGTCTTCCGTGGTGCTGCCGATACCAACGGTGATGTCCGTCGATTCCGGCGTGGTGGCGAAGCCCTCGGGCACGGCTACCGTCACCGTGTAGTCCCCGGGCACCACGAGGTCCATCAGGTACGTGCCGTCGGCCGCCGTCGCGGCGGTGAAGGTCCCGTTCTCACCCTCGGCGGTCACCGTGAGCTCCTCCACACCGATGCTGTCCGCGGCGGCGGTCACGGTGCCGGCAATGGCGCCGGTCTCATCCACGACGAAGTCCACGTCCTCGACATCCTCGTTCACGCCGACCGTCACAGCGGCGGAGAGGGGATCCGTGAAGAACCCTTCCTCCACCGCGACCGTCACCGTGTAGTCGCCCGTGGGCACGTAGTCCATGCTGTAGGACCCGTCCTCCCCGGTCGTCGCCTCGACGACCAGGCCGTCGCCGTTGTCCGCCGTCACCGTCAGACCCGAAACCGTGATCGTGTCCACGCCCTCCGGGGCCGTGACCGCGCCGGCGATGCTGCCGGCCGGATCGTCCACCTCGAAGTCGACGCCGGTCGCCTCCTCACCCGGATTGACCGTCACATCCCGGGATTCCGGCGTGGCGATGAAGCCCTCGGGCGGCTCCAGCGAAGCGCTGTAGTCCCCGGGCAGCACGTCGTGGATCGTGTACGTCCCGTCCTCTCCGGTCTCGGCGGTGTACGTTCCGTTGTCACCGTCGGCCGTGACCGTCAGACCCGACACCGCGATGCTGTCGGACGTCGCCGTCACCGTCCCGGAGATGGCGCCCGTCGCGTCCAGCAGGAAGTCGATCCCCATCACGTCCTCGTCGTGGCCGACGTCGACCGTGTACGACGCGGGATCACTGAAGTAGCCGGAGTCCGGCGCCACCGTGACCACGTACTCGCCCGGCACCAGGTAGAGGATCGTGTACTCCCCCACCCCGTCCGTCAGCGCCGTGGCCGTCATGGTCTGGTAGCCCGTCACTGTTCCGGGACCCGTGGGATCCGCCGTCACCACCAGGTTCTCCACGTTGATCGAGTCGGCCGCGCCACTCACCGTGCCGGAGATGCTCCCCGCCACGTCCTGGACCGTGACCCGGAGGGTGGGCTTGAACAGCATGCTCTTGATCCCGGCCGGCGTCTCCGGGTTCCCCTGGATCACGAAGCTCTGGTTCACGTCGAAGTCCACTACGAGGACCGTTTCGCCCGGCACGATCCGGACGCCCGCGTCCTCGTCCTCCATGCCATCCATGCCGTCGGCCGGCCAGAGGTTCAGCTTGATCCCGGTCTGGGCACCGCTCGGCACCTTGAGGTCCATGGAAGTGCTGCCGTCGCGGAACGTGTACCCTTCGATCAGGTCCACGCTCGCGGACTCCACGATCAGCCGGAGCTGCTTGTACTCCCCGGGGTCGATGGTGGTGTCCGCCAGCAGCATCTGGACGTCATCCTGGAGCTCCAGGAGGTTCACCGGGCCGTCCGTCCCGTCCTCCGTCAGGGTGATCGGCGCGTCGTTCTCGCCATCAGCGACCGGGAGGATGTCCACCCGGCCAATGTCCACCCACGCCGCGGCCACGTAATCCGCCGGGGCGTCGGTCAGGAGGACCTTCAGCGTTGCCGGTCCGTCCTGGGGAGTCGTCTCGTCCGGCTCGTCGTTCACGCCGGTCGTCGTCATCGGCTCGCACGCCACCACACCGACCGACAACGCGGCGAAAAGGGCGAGGAATCTCGTAAAGCGCTTCATTGGTCCGCCTTCCACTGGGAATGATACGGTGGGGCCTACACGTGCATGACGATCGAAGGCCGTGATAGGTAACAGACAGGGCCATGTCCGAGGTCCAGCACGTGGAGCCCGGTCGCTGGGACCGCTATCCCGTTCGCTCCATCCATCCGCGTGCAAGCTTCGGACCTCTCATCTCCACCCTCGGGGGCCTCGGCGGCGACCAGGGCGTCGCACCGGACGCCGGGGCGCCGCATATGTCGCCACCGTGCTACGATTCGTGGTGAGACTCAAACGCGAGCGAGATCGTCCCCCGCGCACCCCGTGCCTCTGGCGGGGGTGCCGGCTATCATCCGGGATGGACACGCAGCGGACGATCCAGGTCGAAGGTCAGGGGACCGTCTCGGGGCTGCTCCGGCTCCCGGACGACGCGATGGCCCTGTACGTCCTCGCCCACGGCGCGGGCGCGGGGATGGCGCACCCGTTCATGGGCGCGGTGGCCGACATCCTCGCCGAGCGGGGCATCGGTACGCTGCGGTACCAGTTCCCGTACATGGAGCGGGGCGGGTTCCCGCCGGATCGGCCGCCGGTAGCGGTGGCCACGGTCCGGGCGGCGGTGGAGGCCGCGCGCAGGGAGGCGGCCGCGTTCGGGGAGCAGCGGGGGCGGGCGCCGACTCTCCTTGCCGGCGGGAAGTCGTTCGGCGCACGCATGACCTCCACCGCCGCGGCCCGGGCGCCGCTCCCGGGCGTGGCCGGGCTGGTCTTCCTCGGCTGGCCGCTCCACACGGCGAAGAACCCGGGGACGAAGCGGGCCGCGCACCTCCCTGACGTGACGGTCCCCATGCTCTTCGTCCAGGGCGACCGGGACAGGCTGGCCGACCTGGACCTGCTCAGGCCCGTGGTCGACGGCCTCGGCGACCGGGCTTCACTCCACGTGGTGGACGACGCGGATCACGGGTTCGAGGTGCTGAAGCGGTCGGCCCGGACGAAGGCGGAGGTGATGGCGGAGATCGGGGATGGGGTGGCGGAGTGGGTGGAGACCATCGGCTGACGCTCCCCAGCGTCTCATGGGCATGCGGTGACCAGATCGAACGCGGCATCATCGAGCCCAGTGGCCTCCGCGCGGGCCACCTCGAACCGGATGCTCGCTTCGAGCCCCCGCTCCCTCGCCACACGCCGGGCCGTGGCGACCTGCTCCCCCGACACGTCCACGCCCACCACGTCGGCATCCCGCCGGGCCAGCTCCAGCGCTACGGTGCCGGGCCCGGTGCCCAGGTCCAGCGCCCGCGCCCCGTGGAGGGTGGCGAGCCGGTCGAGCCGGTCGTAGAACGAGTCCGGCGGCCCGGGCCGGTGGGTCGCGTAGTCGTCGCTGTACCTGCCGAAGTCCGTGGGGCTCAAACTACCCTCCCGCCGCCTCCATGAACCGGGCGGCCAGCTTCGGCCCCGTCCCCTCCTCCTCGTGTTTGAAGAAGGCGTAGGTCTCGCCCCACTCCTGGTCCTCCACCCGCTCCGCCCACTCCTCCACCTCGCCCGGCTCGTAGCTCTCCTTCCGGAGCCGGAGGTATCCCCAGTCGGCGGTGGGAACCAGCGGTGTGGTGTACTCCCCGGTCTGGGCGATGACCAGCGCGGCGTTGCGCTCCCGGAGGGCGTCGTAGACCGCGTCGTCCCACCACGAATCGTGGCGGAACTCGAACGCCGGCCGGACGCCGCCGGGGAGGGCCGCCAGGAACTCCCGCAGCCGGTCCACGTTCCTGTGGAAGTTGCCGGGCAGCTGCACCAGCACGGGCCCCATCCGGTCCTCGAGCGTCTCCGCCTGGGACCAGAAGTACTCCATGTCCTCGACGGCCGATCCCTTCAGCTTCTTGTAGTGGGTGATCCGCCGGTTCGCCTTCAGCACGAATCGGAACCCCTCCGGCACGGACGCGGCCCACACGGCCAGGACGCCCTCGCTCGGCATCCGGTAGTAGGTGTTGTTGATCTCCACAGTGTCGAAGTGCCCGGCGTAGTACTCCAGCATGTCGCCGCTGGCGAGGTCCTCCGGATAGAAGCTCCCCTTCCACTCGTCGTAGGAGAACCCGCTGGTGCCCGCCCGGATGATCACGGCGTGCCCCCCGGCAGCTGGACGATCTGGAACGTCCGACTCAGTTCCCGCCCGTCAGCCGTTCGCACGGTGATGACGATGGCCCGGACGCCGACTCCCTCCTGCCCCACCAACGTCGTCGTGAACGGCACGGTCTCGGCGGGCTCCTCCGGCTCGGCCAGCGTCTCGCCGTCCACCGCCACGCCGGCCACGCCCATCGTGTCCACGGCCACGCCCCGGATCCGCAGCGTGTCACCCTCCGTCAACCGGACCGGCGCAGTGCGTTCGGCCCCGCGCCATTCCCTGGGCTCGATGATCAGCACGGCGAGCCCCGCGTCCACCGCCGCATCCCGGCCCAGCTCGCCCATCCGCCGCAGCTCGGCCATCCCGGACAGGTCCAGCGTGTCCAGCGTGCTCAGCGCCCGGAACACCTGACGGCCGATCGAGTCGGCGAACGCCCCACCGAGCTCGCTCATCCCCGGCGCCGGCGGGACGGGCGGCTGGCTGGCACCGGGGCCGGACCCGTCACCTGTGCGATCGCCGGCGGCCTCGCCCTCTCGGCTTTCGACCGTGGGCGCCGACGCATCAACGGACCCGTCGCCACCGCCCTGGAGCACGTACGCCACGGCCACGGCGCTCCCGATCCCCACCACCAGCACGGCCAGCGCGGCCAGCCACGGCTGGGAGCGCGCGGCGGGTCCGGTCCGCCCGCCGGCCGGTCGCCTCGCAGCCGCTCGCCCGGGCGCCGGCTCGGTCCCGCCGGTCTCCGGGTCGTACGACCCCGGCGCCTCCATCCGCTCCACGGCCGCGTCCTCCGTCCGGTGGATCCCGTCGGGTCCCCACTCGAAGATCCAGGCCACCACCAGCATGACCGGGAACCCGACCAGCGCCGCCACGATCACGGCGGTCACCACCCACTGGGGACCGTTCAGGTTGGGCACCACCACATCGGCGAACTCGATCGCCGCCCACGCCGCCACCAGGTAGATGGCGGCCGTCTGCGGCACGTGTCTGCGGCGGAGCTCGGCGATGAAGCGCTGAAACGGCGACTGGCTCATGGTCTTCCCCGATGACGGAACGGCCCGCGGCTGACGATAGCCGTGGGCCGTGCCGCCTGCAACGGGGTCCGGCCGCGAAGCTGGCGAGCCACCCCGCACGCGGCGGGGGCTCGTCGCCTCGCTACACCGTCTCCGTCATCAGAAGAACCGGAACCCGGGTGAGACCAGGTTCGGGGGCAGGTAGGTCAGGAAGAACGGGCCGTAGGCCATGACGATCAGCACGATGGCCACGAATACCCAGAACCACATGTTGTCCAGCCGGACCTCCCAGCCGCTCTCCTTCGGGTCGGTCAGCGTCTCCGAGACCGGGATGTCCTCCGGCTCCTCGCCCTTCCTCCCGAAAAAGACCGTCCCGAGGATGACCACGAAGAACATCACCGCGCCGATGGTCATCAGCGTCCCGCCGATCCCCGTCAGCGCGCCGGCCAGCACCCACTCGCTCTTCTCGCCCGCGTAGGCCGCATCGGCGAAGAACGTCCGGCGCGGCATCCCCTCGAGCCCGCCGGAGATCATCCCCCGGGCGAAGATGAGCACCCCGATGGTGTAGACCCACGACTGGGCCACGGCCATGCCCTTCCCCCAGAGCTTCCGCTCCGTCAGGTACGGGATCAGCCAGTAGGCGATCCCCATGAACGTCAGCGCCACCGCGCTGCCCACCGTCATGTGGAAGTGGCCCGGCACCCACGTGGTGTTGTGGACCACCTGGTTCACCGTGTAGCTGGCGTTGATCAGTCCCGTGATCCCGCCGAAGACGAACGTGAACATGGCGAGCAGCTGCGCCGCCACGCTCGGGTCGCCCCACGGCAGCGTCCTGATCCAGCCGAAGAGCCCGCCGCCCCCGCGCTTCCGGCCGCCCATCTCGAGACTCGCCACCACACTGAACGCCGTGGCCAGGCTCGGATAGAAGACGCCGAACGTGAGGATCGCGTGGAACGCCTTCATCTTCGTGTCGATCCCCGGGTCCGTGTACTGATGGTGGAACCCGGTCGGGATGCTCAGCAGCAGGAAGAGGATGAAGACCGTCCGGGTCAGCGAGTCGCTGATGATCTTCCCGTCCACCTGCTTCGGGATCAGCGCGTACCAGCTCACGTACGCCGGAAGCAGCCACGCGTACACGATGGCGTGCCCGGTCATCCAGAAGAGCGTCCGGTTGAACAGCGGGTCGACCCGCTCCAGCCACCCGATCGACCACGGCAGCAGGAACCCGATGAACGATACCGCCACACCGAAGCTGGCCAGCACCCACATGGCGTAGCTCGCCACGGAGATGTGCGCCAGGAGCGGGATCCGCTCGTTCGGGTGCTCCTGCTTCCACCCCCGCAGCGCCAGGAACATGTTCGCCGCGGCCAGATACGTGCTCACCACCAGCAGCACCAGCCCCAGGTAGTACGACCAGTGTGCCTGGAGCGGCGCGTACGACGTGTAGAGCACCGACGCCTGGTTCGTCACCACGGCGTAGATCACCATGATGTTCGCCACCACCAGCGTCCACAGGCTCGCGTGCACCAGCGCGTGGTTCAGCGGACGGTTCAGCGCCCGGGCCGTAAGGAGCGGGAGGAACCCGTTGCTGAACGCGAACGTCATGAACAGCACGTTCGCCACGCCGTGGGCCGTCAGCCCCTGGTAATACCCCCGGAGCCCCGGGAAGTACTGCAGGATGTTGATCCCCGCGTACGAGAGCGCCTGCGCCAGTCCGTGGGCCACGCCGGCGGCCAGAGCGAAGTAGCCGATGTAGATCGTCCACCGCAGGAGACGCCGTTGGCTCGTCGGCAGGTCCCAGCCGCTCGGGTTCTGTACGACGGCCGTGCTCAGGCGCCCTCCTCTTCCACGATCACCCGGCCCCACATGTGGTGGTGCCCGATGCCGCAGTACTCGTGGCAGATGATCAGGTGCTCACCCGGCTCCTCGAACGTGTAGCTGACCCGGGCCACCTGACCGGGGATCAGCATCACGTTCAGCCGCGTGCCCTCCACGTGGAACCCGTGGATCACGTCGGGCGTGGTCATCAGGAACGTGACCTCCGCGCCCGCCGGAACCCGGACCACGCCCGGCGTGAACGACCACGCCTGGCCGATCATCACGACCTCGTACTTCCCGGGCGCCGTCTCCCGCACGCCCGGGTTGTCGAACGGCGGCATCTCCCGGACCTGGTTCGGGTCGATCCGGTCAACGTCGTCGGGGAGCGAGATCCCCATGGTGTAGCTCGTGAGGGCGAGCGTGATCATGAAGACCACCAGCATCACCCCACCGGCCCAGAGGAAGGCCTTCTCGTAGGTGTGGACTTTCATGGCCTCAGAGGTTCAGCAGGGTCAGGTACATGATCCCCCACATCCCGGCGAGGGCCATCAGGAAGAGGATCATGATGAACAGCGTCCCCGTGGTGGTCGGCTCCTCCTCGGGGGGCAGCCCGGCGTTCTCGGACTCGGTGGAGGGGTCCTCGCCGGATGCCGGTGGGTCCACGTGCCCGTCGGGCTCGTGCGCCATCGGACAGCTCCTGGTTTTGGGGGTGTGTCAGTGCAGCCGCGTTTCCCAGCGGCGGATGGATCGGGTCAAGATGTTGAGCAGACCCAGGAAGATCAAGAGAACGATTATGGATATCCCAAGCCGGCCGCCGTCGAAGTGGCCGGCCAGGAGCTCATTGACGGTGGTCCTGAGGTTCCAGACCATGGGGGCGCCTACGATGACGAAGGCGAGCAT
>JBPRGE010000077.1:0-43072 GCA_051418035.1 Candidatus Longimicrobiales bacterium M2_2A_002 | reverse complement strand
GGCCGCCAGAATGCCGATGATCACGACCACGATCAGCAGCTCGATCAGCGTGAACCCTTCCCGGTTCCTGAACATGTCTTGCTCCTCGTTGGGTTGAACCGATTCCAGAAAATTTGGTCACTCGGGGAGTCGTGCCGCCCTTGTAGGGTGCAATGGCGATGCCGCGCCCCGGCTAGGGCCGTGTGGATACCTGTAACACGTTGCATAACAATGCTTTATAGCCACTCGTACGGGCCTGGACCCGACACACCGGCGGCGACCTTTCTATTGCAACATGCAAAGGGGTTGCAGATCACGAGAGGCCAGAGACCAGAGTCAGGAGTCAGGAGTCAGGAGTCAGGAGACCAGAGTTCAGAGCTCAGACTCCAGGAGCCCCGGGGCAGGGTCCGGAGTCACCGTCGAGTCGGGGGCCCCTGAATCGAGGCCGGAGATGCAGGCGGTGGGGTGAAGGCCGGGTTCGTCCGGCGTGGTGGTGGGGTATCCGGCTGGAAGGGACGGTGCCCCGGGAGAGGCGGATCCGGGAGGGCTGCGGAAAGGGTTGGGGAGCGTGTCGGAGGCGCGCGCGGCGGCTGGGTCAGTCGTTGCAGATGGGCACGCCGTAATTTTCGGCGGTGACGGAGACGACGGGGTCGCCGCCCGATGCGGTCCAGCTGTCGCTGCCGGGGCGGCCGTAGCCGAGGACGCATGCACCGTCAGCGAGACCCTCATGAGTGAGGACCGCCTCCCAGGCCTGACCGCCATTCAGCGTCCTCATGGACGCGACCGTGACACCGGGGCTCACGTCGAAGTTGTCGAGATCATCGGGCCTGGATGCGTACGAAAATGTGCGCCCTTCCTGATAGTAGATCTCCTGGGCCCGAGCAAGGTTCGTAAGGTCCGAGCGCAGGGTAGAATAGTAAGTCGCTTCTCGCGTGGCACCGAACTTGGGGAGCGCAATGGCGGCCAGGATCCCGATCACGACCACCACGATCAGGATCTCGATCAGGGTGAAGCCTCTCCGGTCGCTCGCCATCGTGCTCTCCTCAGGGTCTGTATGCCATCACCCGGTCGCGACGGGGCTCGTTCCCGGCTCCCCGCCACCTGGGCCGTCCTCCTTTATTGCTGCAAAGTGGGCGCCGACCCGGCCGCTCCCGGGGTATGGTCCACCCTAAGTCGTTGCCGGACACATACTTGAGTCAACAGGCCGCCGAGTATTGAAGGGGCCGGCCCGCCCCCGAGGGTGTTGCACGATGCCCATAAGCGTGCAGATCACAACGACGGTCGGTCGGGGCGCCTGGAGAAGAGGTTGGCCCGGAGGATGTGCCAGAAGGCGGCCACACCGTCCTTCCAGGTGATCTTCTTCCCTTCGGCGTAGGTCCTGCCGTGGTAGGAGATCGGGACCTCGTAGATCCGGGCGCCGGCCTGGGCGAGCTTGGCGGTGATCTCGGGCTCGATCCCGAACCGGTCGGTGGAGAGGGGCAGCCGCTTGGCCAGGTCGGTCCGGACCATCTTGTAGCAGGTCTCCATGTCGGACATGTTGAGGTCCGTGAACACATTGGAGACGAGGGTGAGGAACCCGTTCCCGACGCGGTGCCAGAAGTACAGGACCCTGCGGGTGGCCCCGAGGAAGCGGGACCCGTAGACGGCGTCGGCCTGTCCGTTCCGGATCGGCTCGAGGAGGAGCGGCAGCTCGGTCGGGTCGTACTCGAGGTCGGCATCCTGGATGACGAGCGCCCTGCCGGTGGCAGCCTGGATCCCGCCCCGTACGGCGGCCCCCTTCCCCCGGTTCTCGTCGTGGACGAGGAGCCGGTCGATGACGCCTTCTTCGCGGAGCCGCTCCAGGACGGCCAGCGTCCCGTCGGTGGAGCCGTCGTCGACGGCGATGATCTCGGTGGGCAGGTCCACATCCCGGACCCGCCGGGCGGCGGTCTCCACCGTGGCGGCCTCGTTGTAGACGGGCATGATGACGGAGAGGGTCCAGTCCGCGTCGGGCCCGGCGTCAGCGGTGTCGGCCATCAGTCCACTCCGTAGCGGTTGAGCTTGCGGTAGAGGGTCGACGGGTCGATCCCCAGCACCTCGGCGGCCCGGGCCTTGTTCCCGTCCTCGGCCTCCAGGACCCAGAGGATGTAGGCCTTCTCGATGGTCTCGAGGGTCGGGTTCGCGGGGCTCGAGTCGGAGACGAGGCGCTCGGCGGGCGGGTCGACGACCCGGTCGGGGAGATGGTCGGGATCGATGGTCCGGCCGCCGGCGAGGACCACGGCTCGCTCGAGGGCGTTCTCGAGCTCCCGGACGTTCCCGGGCCAGTCGTAGTCGCGGAGCCGGTCCACGGCCGCCTCGGAGATCGCGATCTCGCCCTCCTCGGTCTCGAAGCGGTCGAGGAAGTACTCGGTGAGGAGCGGGACATCGTCCTTCCGGTCGCGGAGCGCGGGCATGTGGAGGGAGATGACGTTCAGCCGGTAGTAGAGGTCGCTGCGGAACGTGCCCCGTCGCATCTCCTCCTCCAGGTCCCGGTTGGTGGCCGCGATGAAGCGGACGTCGATGTCGACGGGCTGGGTGGAGCCGACGGGTACGACCTCCCGCTCCTGCAGCGCCCGGAGCAGCTTGACCTGCAGCGCCGGCGACATCTCGCCGATCTCGTCGAGGAAGAACGTCCCGCCCCGGGCGACGACCAGGAGCCCTTCCTTGTCCTTCACGGCGCCGGTGAACGAGCCCTTCACGTGGCCGAAGAGCTCGGACTCCAGGAGGTTCTCGGGGAGCGCGCCGCAGTTCACGGTGATGAAGGGGCCATCCTGGCGGTCGGAGAGGGCGTGGATGAAGCGGGCCAGGACCTCCTTCCCGGTCCCGCTCTCGCCGGTGATCAGGACGGTGGAGTCGGTGGGGGCCACGGTCTCGGCCAGCTCGAGCACCTCGACGAAGTTCCGCTCCTTCCCGATCGGCCGGTCGGCTTCCGAGGTGTCGCGCCGGCTGATCTCCTTCTTCAGCTTCACGTTCTCCCGCTTCAGCGTCCGGTTCTCGACCGCCCGGCTGCAGAGGGCGAGGAGGTCGTCGTTGCTGAACGGCTTCTGCAGGTAGTAGAACGCACCCCGGTTCACGGCCTCGATGGCCGACTGGAGCGACGCCTGGGCGGTCATGAGGATGACCGGGACCTCCGGGTCCTTCTCCCGGACGGCCGCGAGCACGTCCATCCCGGTCACGCCGGGCATCCGGATGTCGGTCAGGACGATATCGGGCTCCACGTCCTCCCACTCGTCGATCGCCTCCTGCCCGCGCGTCCGGACCTCCACCTCGTAGCCCTCGCCCCGAAGCAGGATCTCGATGGTGTTGAGGATGGACTGCTCGTCGTCGATGACCAGGATCGTCTGGCTCATTCTCCCTCCAGGTGACGGCGCAGGAAGACGGAGAACGTGGTCCCCTCCCCCTCCACGCTATCGATGACCACCCGGCCGCCATGGGCCTCCACGGCTCGGTGGACCAGCGCGAGCCCGAGCCCGCTCCCGTGCTCGCGGGTGGTGTAGAACGGGTCGAACACCCGGCCCACATCGTCGGCGGCGATCCCGGGCCCCCGGTCGGCGACACGGACCCGGACCGCGTCGGTGAGCTCGACGCCGGGCGGCAGCGCACCGGTCGGGACGGGCGCCACGTCGACCTCCACGGACGCGCCATCCGGCGAATGCTGCACGGCGTTGAGCACCAGGTTGAAGACGACGCGGTGCAGCAGGTCCGGGTCGCCCTCCACCGTGGCGGGCTCGACTTCCAGCTCCACCGGCGTCCGGCCACCGGCCTCGGGATGCTGACGCACCACCTCCGTGGCCTCCCGGGCGACTTCCGCCATGTCGACGGACACCCGCTCCTCGAGCCGCACCCGGGAGAACTCGATGAACCCGGACAGCAGTCGGCTCAGCCGATCGGACTCGGTCAGAACCAGCCGACCCAGGACGTCCCGATCCTGGCTGCCGGCCTTCGAGTCCGGCCGCGTCAGCTGCTCCACCGCGCTCCGGATCGAGGCCAGCGGGTTCTTGATCTCGTGGGCCAGCGACGCCGACAGCTCCGTCACCGCCTCGAGCCGCTCCGCCCGCCGGTGCAGCTCCTCCGCCCGCTTCCCGTCGGTGATGTCCTGCAGCACCACCGTCACCGCCGGCCGCTCATCCCGCTCCAGCGCCGTGGACCGGACGCCCAGGACGCGCAGCTCCGGCGTGGCGCGGGTGTGGGTCTCGTACCAGCGCACCGGGCGCCGGACCGCCAGCGTGCGACGGACGACCCGGCCGAGGCCCGGCGCCGCGCCATCCATCGCCTCCAGCGCCGGCCGCCCCAGCCACTCGTCCGCCCGCATCCCGAGCAGCGCCTCCGCCGCCGCGTTCATGTACATCACACGGCCGTCCGGGTCCACCGTCACCACCCCCGTGTCCAGAGTGGCCAGGATCTCGCTCGTGTCCAGACGGAGCTGACGGAGCTCCGACTCGACCTCGCCCAGCTGCGAGCCCGTCCGCTTCAACCGGTCGCCCAGCCACGCCGTGGCGCCCGCGATCATGAAGAACAGGCCCATGCGGATCAGCACGCTCGAGTCGAATGCCGAATCGCCCACGGGACCGCCCAGCGCTTCCGTCAGTGCCGCGCCCCACACCGCATCAGCGAAGTAGAGGAGCGTCGCCAGCGCACCCACCAGGAGCCCGCCACGCAGCGGGAGCAGTAGCGCACCCTCGGTGATCACCAGCACGTAGAGCGGCACGAAATCGCTCTCCGCACGACCCGTGATGTGGACCACCGCCGTCACCAGCAGGACGTCGAACAGCGCCTGCGCATACAGGAAATTCGACGTCGGGGGCTGTTCCGCGACGTGGGTCTGCCAGTAGCTTGCTACCGTGATCCCCAGCGTCATGACCAGGGCGAGCGTGGCCACCAGCGTCGCTTCCGGCCGCACCTGAGGCTGCGTCCAGACCAGCAGCGCCGCCGCGAAGATCCCCGCCGCCAGCGTCAGCCGGGCTACATAGACCCAGCGAAGGAACCCCTCGGTGGAGTACATGCGGGAAGGCTAGCCGGGGCCGTTGCAGACTGCAAGGCCTGGAGATTGCATTTCACAGCGGTTCCCGCCCACGGCCGGTGGCGGGGGAACCATCGTAAGAACCCGGCGCATTGATGCGTTGTAGGGATGGAACAAACGGATGACTTCAATGGTCTTTGTAGTAAGTACGGGACGGCCGGCGGGGTCGGACCCTGGGCGGTCGGGGAGGCCGCGGGCAGCGACGAGGCAGGAGGAGACCGGATGACGGCAGGGGCAGCGAGGGTGCGGCGTGGCGTGGTGGCGATTCTGGCGGGTCTGCTGGTCCTGGCGTCCGCGGCGCCGGTATCGGCGCAGTACTTCGGCCGGAACAAGGTGCAGTACGAGGAGTTCGATTTCCGGATCCTGCACACGGACCACTTCGACATCCACTACTACCCGGAGGAGGAGCAGCCGGTACGGGATGCGGCGCGGATGGGGGAGCGGTGGTACACGCGGCTGTCGCGGATCTTCAACCACGAGTTCAGCGATGTGAAGCCGGTGATCCTGTACGCGAACCATCCGGACTTCCAGCAGACGAACACGATCGGGGGCGAGCTGGGGGAGGGTACCGGCGGGTTCACGGAGTCGGTCAAGAACCGGGTGGTGCTGCCGCTCACGGGAGTCTACGCCCAGAACGACCACGTGCTGGGTCACGAGTTGGTGCACGCGTTCCAGTACGACATCGCGCAGGAGATGGCGGCGATGAACCAGCAGGGTCTGGGGCAGCTGCCGCTCTGGCTGATCGAGGGGATGGCCGAGTATCTGTCGGTGGGTCGTGAGGATCCGCACACGGCGATGTGGCTGCGGGACGCGGCGGTTCGGGGCGACCTTCCGACGTTCCGGCAGCTGACGATGGACCCGCGGTTCTTCCCGTACCGGTACGGGCAGGCTCTGTGGGCGTACATCGGCGGCCGGTGGGGCGATCGCGCGGTCACGGACCTGTACAAGTCGTCGCTGCGGGACGGCTGGAGCATGAGCGTACGGCGGGTGCTGCGGGTGTCGGACGAGGAGCTGAACGACGCCTGGATGACGTCGATCCGGTCGGCGTACCTCCCGCTGCTGCAGGGGAAGGAGCGGCCGGAGGAGGTCGCAACGAAGGTGCTGGCGGAGGACATCGACGCTGGCCGGCTGAACGTGGGGCCATCGCTGAGCCCGGACGGGAGCCGGGTCGCCTACTTCACGGAGCGGGACCTGTTCGAGATCAGTCTGTACGTCGCGGATGCGCGGACGGGCGAGAACATCATGAAAGTGGCGGACAGCCAGACGGACCAGCACTTCGACGCCCTGAGCTTCCTGAGCTCGGCGGGCGCGTGGTCGCCGGACGGGCAGCGGATGGCGTTCACGGCGTTCGCGAGGGGCGACGAGGAGCTGGTGGTAATCGACCTGGACGGCACCGACGTCGAGCACCGGATCCGGATCCAGGGTGTGGGTGCGGTCACGACGCCGGCGTGGTCGCCGGACGGGCGGACCATCGCCGTGTCGGGGAACAGCGGCGGCGTGAGCGACCTGTACCTGGTGGACGTGGAGTCGGGCGCGGTGACGCAGCTGACGGATGACCGGTACGCGGACGTGCAGCCGGCGTGGTCGCCGGACGGGACGAAGCTGGCGTTCGTCACGGACCGTGCGGGGACGTCGTTCGACAACCTGACGTACGGCAACATGCAGCTCGCGCTCCTGGATGTCCGCACGCGCGAGATCGAGATGCTGGACCTCTTCGGGGGCGGGAAGCACATCGACCCGCACTTCGGGCCGGAGGGCCGGTGGCTGTACTTCATCAGCGACGCCGACGGGTTCACTGACGCGTATCGCGTCGAGGTGGCGACGGGAACGATCGAGCGGATCACGCGACTGGGCACGGGCGTGAGCGGCGTGACCGCCATGTCGCCCGCGCTGACGGTGGCGGCCGAGACCGGAGACGTCATGTTCTCGGTCTTCAGTGAGGGCGACTACACGGTCTATCGGATGGACGCCGACCAGGTCGCCGCCCGGTCGGAGCCGGTCTTCATGCGGTACGCGGGCGTGCAGGCGGCGGGCGTGCTCCCACCGGTGGAGGCGGCGAGCCGGGGGATCGTGGCCAGCTACCTGGAGGATCCCTACCGGGGCCTCCCGGAGGATGACTTCCCGGTGGACGACTACAGCCCCGGGCTGGCGCTGGACTACATCGGAGTCCCCCAGGGGATCGGCGTGGGCGTGAGTCAGTACGGGACCGCGATCTACGGCGCCGTGGCCACGTACTGGAGCGACATGCTCGGGAACCGGCAGGTCGTGGCCGCCGTGCAGGCGAATGGCGGAGTGAAGGACATCGGGGGGCAGATGGTCTACCAGAACCAGCGCGGCCAGCTGAACTGGGGCGTGCTGGCCGGTCATATCCCGCTGCGACTCGGGTTCATCCGCTATGAGGAGGCGACGCTGGACGGGATCCAGACGATCGTGGAGGATTTCCAGATCCTGCGGATCTATCAGACCCGGGTCGCGGGGCTGCTCGAGCTCCCGGTCTCGAAGACCCGGCGGTGGGAGATGAGCCTCGGGGCGCAGAGGTTCGGGTTCGGGCTGGAGGCGCTCCGCACCTATTATGCGGGCGGATTCCAGCCGATCGCGCAGGAGCGAGTCGATCTGGACCCGGCGAGCCTCGATCCGTCGTTCGGCGAGGCCTACTACATGGGGACCGCGTCGCTCGCCTATGTCGGCGACTGGGCGTACAACGGCTTCGCGGCGCCCGTCCGGGGCGGACGGTTCCGCTTCGAGGTGTCACCGCTGTTCGGTGACCTGAACGTGGTGGAGCTCACGGCCGACTACCGGCGGTACCTCAACAAGTACCCGTTCACACTGGCGCTCCGGGCGTTCCACTTCGGCCGATACGGCCCCGACGCGGAGGGCACCATCTTCACCCGTCAGACCTTCCTCGGGTACGAGACGCTGGTCCGGGGGTACGCCTACGAGTCGTTCACCACGGCCGATTGTTTCACCGGATCGAGCCAGGACTGTCCGGCCTTCGAGCGGCTCTGGGGCTCCCGGCTCGGGGTCCTGAACGCCGAGATCCGGGTCCCGCTCCTCGGCTTCGAACAGTACGGGCTCATCAACCTGCCGCTCTTCCCCACCGACCTGAACCTGTTCGTGGACGCCGGGCTGGCGTGGACGAGCGGTACGCCGTGTGAGGAGGGCTCGACCACCGCGGTCACGGAGTGGGGCAGCGAAAACTGCGCACCGGTCTTCGAGTGGGACGCGCCGGATGCCCGGACCCCGGTCGTCAGCACCGGCGTCTCGGCCCGGGTCAACCTCCTGGGATTCGCGGTCCTGGAGACGTACTACGCCTACCCGTTCCAGCGCCCGAACAAGGGCTGGCACTGGGGCTTCGTCCTGGCGCCGGGGTGGTAGGACGAGTGCACGATGCAAGAGTGTACGGTTGAGCGATTCGGCGGGCCGCCCTGCTGGACGGTGCCGGGTGTGAGTTGCTGCGGGCAGCGGGGAGGCACGTGAACGGCGGATAGGCGGAGGGGGTCGGTCCGAGCGGGTCGACCCCTTCGTGCCATCCGATCGTCGACGTCTCCTCTCGGACGCAGCGCCGACCCCCCCGCCCCCATCGCGGTCCCGGAACGTACCGACCTCGCCCGACCCTCCGCCGCGTCTGCGGACTCCACCGTTCGCGCAATCGTGCACCTCTTGCACTCCTGCACTCTTGCACTCTTGCATTCTTGCATTCTTACCCGCTCACGGTAGCCAAACGCCGTCGGATCCCCCACTGTCATGGGGGCATCAGGTGCGGGGATGGGACGCAGAAACGGACGAGCGCAGACGCGCTGAAGGGATAGAGAGTCATGAGGTACGAGGACGACATCCGGACATTGGAGCCGATCCTCCGGCCGCGGAGCATCGCGGTGATCGGTGCGAGCCGGCGGCCTGGCACCATCGGCTACCAGATCGTGGACAACCTGATCCGGCATGGGTACCAGGGTGTGATCTACCCGGTCAACCCGAAGGCCCGGGCGATCCACTCGATCCCGGCGTACGCGTCGGTGAAGGACATCCCGGGCGAGGTGGACCAGGCGATGATCGTGGTCCCCAAGGATTACGTCCTGGACGTGGTGGACGAGTGTGGCGAGAAGGGGATCAAGGGCGTGGTGGTGATCAGCGCCGGGTTCCGGGAGGTCGGCGGCTCGGGGATCGAGCTCGAGGAGCGGCTGGTCGAGAAGATAAGGTCGTACGGGATGCGGCTGGTGGGCCCGAACTGCATGGGCGTGCTGACCACGGTACCGGAGCTGAGCATGAACGCGACGTTCGCGCCGAGCATGCCCCCGAAGGGCCCGGTCAGCCTGATGAGCCAGTCGGGTGCCATGGGCGTGACGATCCTGGACTACGCGGCAGAGTACGGGATCGGGATCCACGACTTCGTGAGTGTGGGCAACAAGCCGGACGTGAGCGGCAACGACCTGGTCCAGTACTGGGGCGAGGACGACCGGACGCGGGTGATCCTGATGTACCTGGAGAACTTCGGGAACCCGCAGAAGTTCTACCGTCTGGCCCGGCAGATCACCAAGAAGAAGCCGATCGTGGTGGTGAAGGCGGGCCGGACGGGGGTGGGCGCGCGTGCGGCCAGCTCCCACACGGGCGCGCTGGCGGGCGCCGACGTCGCCGTGGACGCGCTGCTGGGCCAGTCCGGCGTGATCCGGGTGGACACGGTGGAGGACCTCTTCGACATGGCGATGGCGTTCGACGAGCTCCCCGTCCCGAAGGGGAACCGCGTGGCGATCATCACGAACGCCGGCGGCCCCGGGATCATCATCGCGGACGCGTGCGAGAGCCGGGGGCTGGAGGTCGTGGCGCTGTCGGAGGAGACGCAGACGTCGCTCCGTGAGGTGCTGGCCGAGGAGGCGAGCGTCCGCAACCCGGTGGACATGATCGCGTCGGCCACGCCCGAGAGCTATCGGCTGGTGCTCGACCGGGTGCTCGACGACCCGGGCATCGACGCCGCCATCGCGGCATTCGTCCCGCCGCTCGGCGTTCGGCAGGAGGACGTGGCGCAGGCGATCGTGGACGCGAAGGGTGGCCACGACAAGCCGGTGCTGGCGGTCCTCATGGGCCGGCAGGGTCTGCCGCAGGGCCGCGCGGAGCTGCACGAGGCCGGCGTGCCCGGCTACATCTTCCCGGAGTCGGCGGCGAAGGCGCTGGCGGCCATGTACCGGTACCACGAGTGGCTGGAGCGGCCCGAGGGCACGTTCCGCGAGTTCGACGTGGACCGGGGCGCCGTCCAGCAGATTGTCGACGACGCGAGGGAGAGCGGCACCGAGCACCTGGCCGGCCCGGACGCGCTGGCGGTCTTCAAGGCGTACGGGATCCCGGTGCTGGAGTCCCGGATCGTGAGCTCCGCCGATGCCGCAGCGGCCGCCGCCGAGGAGCTCGGGCTTCCGGTCGTGATGAAGATCGAGTCGCCGGACATCGTGCACAAAACCGACGTGGGCGGCGTGGTGGTCGACCTGCGGACGGCCGAGGAGGTCCGGGCCGAGTACGACGCGATGATCGAGCGGGTCAGGAAGGCCGAGCCGGACGCCGATATCCGGGGCGTGCTGATCCAGGCGTTCGTCCGGGGCGGCCGCGAGACGATCATCGGCGGGACTACGGACCCGACCTTCGGTCCGCTCCTGATGTTCGGGCTCGGCGGTGTGTACGTGGAGGCGCTGAAGGACGTCGTCTTCCGGGTCCACCCGCTGACGGACCTGGACGCGGAACAGATGGTCAAGTCGATCCGGGGCTACAGGGTCCTCGAGGGCGTGCGCGGCGAGCCGCCGTCGGACGAGGAGTCGATCCAGGACGTGATCCAGCGGGTGTCGCAGCTCATGGGCGAGAACCCCGCCATCAGCGAGCTGGACATCAACCCGTTCCTGGTGCAGGAGAAGGGCGGTGTGGCGCTGGACGCCCGGATCCGGATCGAGATGGAATAGAAGCGAAAAGCGAGAAACGAGAGGCGAGATGGGGACGAAGGTCGTACGGTTCGAAGGTTCGGAGGGGCATGAGCTGGAGGGGCGGCTGGAGCTGCCGGTCTCCGGGGAGCCCGTGGCGTGCGCGATCTTCGCCCACTGCTTCACGTGCTCGAAGGACCTGAAGGCGGTGGTCCATATCGCCCGGGGGCTGGCGCGACAGGGGATCGCCGTGCTCCGGTTCGACTTCACGGGGCTGGGCCAGAGCGAGGGCGAGTTCAGCGACACGACGTTTGCCACGAACGTGGAGGACCTGGTGGCGGCCGCGGGGTTCATGGAGTCCGAGTACGAGGCGCCGGACATCCTGATCGGTCATTCGCTGGGCGGCGCGGCGGTGCTCCAGGCGGCGCACTCGATCCCCTCGGCCCGTGCAGTGGCCACGATCGCGGCGCCGTGCGACCCCCGCCATGTCACCCGCCTGCTCCGGGACTCGCTGGACGAGATCGAGGCCGAGGGCGAAGCGGAGGTGGAGCTGGCGGGTCGTCGCTTCACCATCAAGAAGAAGTTCCTGGACGACCTGGAGCACGAGGCGATGCAGGGTCGGATCTCGGAGCTGGACAGAGCGCTCCTGATCTTCCACTCGCCGGTGGACAACACCGTGGGTATCGACAACGCGGCGTGCATCTACGAGGCGGCCAGGCACCCCAAGAGCTTCATCAGCCTCGATGACGCCGATCACCTCCTGACCGACGAGGCCGACTACCGGTACGTGGCCAGCGTGCTGGAGCCCTGGGCCCGGAAGTACATCGACCTGCCGCCGCCCGAGCCGGTGGAAGAGCTGCCCCGGGGGGACCGGGTCGTCACACGGACGGGCGAGGACGGGTTCCGGACGGAGGTCATGGCGAAGCGGCACCCGCTCGTGGCCGACGAGCCGGCCAGCGTGGGCGGGACCGATACCGGCCCGACGCCGTACGACCTCCTCGCCGCCGGTCTGGGCGCGTGCACGGGGATGACGCTCCGGATGTACGCGGATCGGAAGGGCTGGCCGCTGGAGGAGGTCACCGTCCACCTCAAGCACTCCAAGATCCACGCGAAGGACTGCGAGGAGGACTGCGACGAGGGCGACGAGAAGCTGGACCGGATGGAGCGGGTCATCGAGCTCGAGGGCGACCTCGACGACGAGCAGCGGGACCGGCTCCTGGAGATCGCCGACCGCTGCCCCGTGCACCGGACGTTCGAGGTCGGCATCGCAGTGGAGACAGAGCTCGCCGGGGCCGGGTCCGGGGACGCCGACTAGCGTGCACTACCACCTGATCGGCATCGCCGGCACGGCCATGGGCTCGCTGGCCGGGCTGCTCCGGGAGGCCGGCCACCGGGTCACGGGGAGCGACGAGGGCGTCTATCCGCCCATGTCCACGCTGCTCGACGAGCTGGGGATCGAGTACGCCCGGTCCTTCGACCCGTCCAATCTCGGACCGGCGGATCCGGCTCCCGGACACGGCGGCGTCCCGGATGTCGTGGTGGTCGGCAACGCGATCTCCCGGGGCAACCCGGAGCTGGAGGCGGTCCTGGACCGCCGGCTCCGGTACACGTCGGCCGCGCAGGTCATCAAGGAGGAGCTGCTGCTCGGGCGCCGGGTCTTGGCGGTGGCCGGCACCCACGGCAAGACGACGACCACGGCGCTCCTGGCGTGGCTCCTGGAGAGCGCCGGGCTCGCCCCATCGTTCCTGGTGGGCGGCGTGGCCGAGAACTTCGGGACGTCGTTCAGGCTCGTCGACCGGGGGCAGTCCGACCTCTTCGTCATCGAAGCCGACGAGTACGACACGGCCTACTTCGACAAGGGTCCGAAGATGTGGCACTACCTGCCCCACGTGGCGGTGGTGACCAACATGGAGTTCGACCACGCCGACATTTACCGTGACGACCGGGCGTACCGGTTCGCGTTCTCCCGGTTCATCAATCTCGTCCCGGGAAGCGGGACGCTGGTCGCCGGGTGGGAGTCGCCGGCGGTGCGGGAGCTGGCGAGGCGGTCGTTCGCGCCCGTGGAGTCGTTCGGGCTGGAGCCCGGGACGGTGCCGGAGAGCGGTCCCGGGTCGGGAGCGGAGCCCGGCGCGGCCGCGTCCGCCGTGCCGCGGACCGGCGAGGTCCGGGCCGCCGGTGCCGCGGAGCCGGCCGGGTTCGACCCGTTCCTCGACCATCCCCGCTGGACGGCGGACGGGATCGACCACGGGGCGGACGGGACCGTCTTCAACGTCTACCACGACGGCGAGTGTCTCGGCGACGTGGTCACGCCGCTCACCGGCGCGTTCAATGTCCGGAACTGCCTGGCCGCCATCGCGGCGGCGCACGCCGTGGGCGCCGAGTGGGACGGGATCCTGGAAGGGCTCCGGACGTTCCGCAGCGTCGCCCGTCGCATGGAGGTGAAGGGCGAGGCCCGGAGCGTACTGGTGATCGACGACTTCGCCCACCACCCGACGGCCGTACGGGAGACGCTCGCGGCGGTCCGTCAGCGCTACAGCGACCGGCTCGCGGATGGCGGCCGGCTCGTGGCGGTCTTCGAGCCGCGGAGCTACACGGCGCAGCGCCGGGAGTACCAGGAGCCGTATGCGGAGGCGCTGTCCGTGGCCGACCGCGTGATCCTGGCGGGGCTGTTCCACCCCGAGCGGTACGACGAGGAGACGGGGATGGACCCCAACGAGCTCGTGGCCGACATCACGGCGGGCGGTACGCCGGCGGACTACATGCCGGAGACCGAGGCCATCGTGGACCGGCTGGTCCCGGGACTGGAGGCCGGCGACGTAGTCGTGTTCATGTCGAACGGCGGGTTCGGGGGCGTACAGGAGCGGGTGCTGGGAGCGCTCCGGCGGCAGGACCGAGCGAACGGCTCGTCGATCGCGGGGTAGACGGCGTACCCGCGTGAGGAACCGGGCCGCCCCTCGGGGCCGGCCGCTCGTCGATGTCCGCGGCTGTTGACCGAACCGGCCTGTGATCTTCTCTTCAGGCCCGACCCTCGATCTGTTTTCACTTTCCGAAAAACGCAATGACAACCACGCTGAAGCCCGTTCTCGCGCTGCTCCTCGCCCCCTTCTTCTTCCCCGCCGGGTACGGTGCGGCCCCGCTCGGGGCGGCCCCGGCGACGGGACCGGCACCGGAGGCGGCGATGGCCCCGCAGCAGGTGGAGAGGGCGGCGGACGCCGTGCCCCTGTGGCTTCGCTACCCCGCCATCTCCCCGGACGGGCGGACGCTGGCCTTCAACTACCGGGGCCGCATCTACACGGTCCCGGCGGCCGGAGGCACCGCCGTGCCCCTCACGCTCCACGACAGCTACGCGTTCCACCCCGTCTGGTCCCCCGACGGGGAGTGGATCGCGTTCGCCTCGGACCGGCACGGCAGCTTCGACGTGTTCGTGATCCCGGCCGGCGGCGGCGAGGCAGAGCGGCTGACGTACCACTCGGCGCAGGACGTTCCCACCGACTTCCTGCCCGACGGGTCCGCCGTGCTCTTCTCCTCGTCGCGGATGGACGCGGTGGAGGCGTCGCTCTTCCCGAGTGGGGTGCTGCCGGAGCTCTACAGTGTCGCGGTGACCGGCGGGCGACCGATACAGGTGCTGACCACGCCGGCGGAGGAAGCCCGGATCGCCGCCACCGATGGCCGGATCGTGTACCAGGACCGGAAGGGGTACGAGAACGAGTGGCGGAAGCACCACACGTCATCGGTGACCCGGGACGTCTTCATCTACGACCCGGCGACGGGCACCCACACCCGCGTGTCCGGGTTCGAGGGCGAAGACCGGGACCCGATCTGGTCACCGGAAGAGGACGCGGTATTCTGGCTGAGCGAGGCCGGGGGCAGCTTCAACGTCTGGCGCGCGCCGGCGTCGGACCCGACGGCAGCCGAGCAGGTCACGCGCCACGACCGGCACCCCGTCCGCTTCCTGTCCGTGGCGGACGATGGGACGCTGGCCTACTCCTGGAACGGTGAGCTGTATCTGCGTCCCGCGGGCGCGTCGTCGGAGAAGGTGGCCGTGGAGCTGCGCTCGGAGCTCGAGCAGCAGGTGCTGCGGAACGAGGAGCTGGGCCGGGAGGCCACGGAAATGGCCCTTTCACCGGATGGCAGGGAGCTCGCACTTGTGATCCGGGGTGAGGTGTTCGTGACGTCCACCGACTACGCCACGACCAAGCGCGTCACCAGCACGCCCACGCAGGAGCGATCGGTGTCCTTCAGCCCGGACGGCCGGTGTGTGCTGTACGCCGCCGAGCGCGGTACCAGCTGGGACGTGATGGAGAGCTGTATCACCCGGGACGAGGAGACCCGGTTCACGGCCGCCACCGTTCTGGAGGAGCGACCGGTGGTGGCCACACCGGCGGAGGAGTTCCAGCCGTCGTACTCGCCGGACGGCTCGGAGGTGGCGTACCTGGAGGATCGGACCACGCTCCGGGTCGTGGAGCCGGAATCGGGCGACGTCCGGACCGTGCTTCCCGGGTCCTACAACTACAGCTACTCGGACGGCGACCAGTGGTACGCATGGTCGCCGGACGGCCAGTGGTTCCTGGTGGACTACCTGGCCAATGACCGATGGGTCCCGGAGGTGGGGCTGGTGCCGGCATCCGGCGCTGCCGACCCGCGTAACCTGACCCTGAGCGGCTACTCGGACTCCCGGGCGAAGTGGGTCGGGAACGGGATGATCCTATGGTTCACCGACCGGCAGGGGATGCGGAGCCACGGCAGCTGGGGCTCGCAGAACGACGTCTACGGCATGTTCCTGACGCAGGCGGCGCTGGACCGGTTCGAGCTGTCCAAGGAGGAGTGGGAGATCCTCCAGGAGGAGAAAGAGGAAGACGAAGGCGAGGCGGCCGGCGACGGGGCGGAGGCCGAAGCCGAGGACCCGGTGGAGATCGAGATGGACGGGATCGAGGACCGGGTCCGTCGCCTGACCATCCACTCCTCCGCACTGGCCGACGGCACGGTGACACCGGACGGGTCGAAGCTGGTCTACCTGTCCCGGTTCGAGGGCGGCCACGACCTGTGGGTCCACGATTTCCGGGAGCGGGAGACCAGGCTGGTGGCCAAGCTCGACGCCCGGGGCGGCCGGCTGGTGCTGGACGATGCCGGCAAGCACGCCTTCGTCCTCTCGGAGGGTGGCATCACCCGGGTCGCTCTGGAGAACGGCGAGCGGAAGCCGGTGCCGCTGGCCGCCGAGATGCGGCTGGACCTGCCGGCCGAGCGGGCCTACCTCTTCGAGCACGTATGGCGCCAGGTGCGGGAGAAGTTCTACGACCCCGACCTCCACGGCGTCGACTGGGAGCGATTCAAGGCCGAGTACGCCCGGTTCCTCCCCCACATCAACAACAACTACGACTTCGCGGAAATGCTCTCGGAGCTGCTGGGCGAGCTGAACGCGTCGCACACGGGTGCGCGGTTCGCGGCCCGGGACGGCGACGACGACCGGACCGCGGCGCTGGGCGTGATCTACGACCACGACCACACGGGGCCGGGGCTGGTGATCGACGAGGTGCTGGATGGCGGCCCGCTGGACAACGCGGAGTCACGGGTCCGGGCGGGGCACGTGATCACCGCCATCGACGGGGAGGCCATCACGGCGGACCGGAACCCGTTCGCGCTCCTGAACCGCCGCCAGGACGACCCCATCCTCCTCGCCCTTCATGACCCCGAGACCGGTGACCGGTGGGACGAGGTCGTGCGTCCCATCTCGCTGGGCGCCGAGAACCAGCTCCTGTACGAGCGGTGGGTCGAGAGCCGACGGGCTCTGGTGGACGAGCTGTCGGACGGGCGGCTGGGGTACGTCCACGTCCGGGGCATGAACGACGCCAGCTTCCGGACCACGTACTCGGAGGCGCTGGGCCGGAACGCCGACAGGGAGGGGCTGGTGGTGGATACCCGGTTCAACGGTGGCGGCTGGCTCCACGACGACCTGGCCACCTTCCTGGACGGCGAGCAGTACGTCCGGATGGCGCCCCGGGGCCAGCGGATCGGCTCGGAGCCCCAGAACAAATGGCAGAAGCCGAGTGTGGTGGTGGTCAGCGAGTCCAACTACTCCGACGCCCACTTCTTCCCGTGGGCGTACCGGGAGCTGGACGTGGGCGAGATCGTGGGCACGCCGGTGCCGGGCACGGCCACGGCCGTGTGGTGGGAGCGGCTCCAGGACCCGACCCTGGTCTTCGGGATCCCCCAGGTCGGCATGCTCGACGCCGACGGGGAGTATCTGGAGAACCAGCAGCTCGAGCCGGACCACCAGGTCCGGAACGACTGGGGCTCTGCCGCCGCCGGCCGGGACAAGCAGCTCGAGAAGGCGGTGGAGGTGCTGCTCCGGGAGGTCGACGCGCCGTAGCCACGGCCCTCTTCGGGCAGGGGTCAGCCACACGCACAACGCACAGGGTCGGAGCACGGGGACGCATGGCACTGGACAAGTCGAAGTTCATCTTCACGATGAAGGACCTCAGGAAGGTCGTCCCGCCGAAGCGGGAGGTCCTGAAGGGGATCTGGCTGTCGTTCTATCCGGGCGCGAAGATCGGCGTGGTGGGCCCGAACGGCGCCGGCAAGTCCACGGTGCTGCGGATCATGGCCGGGATCGATCGGGATTTCCAGGGCGAGGCGTTCCCGATGAAGGGGATCAAGATCGGGTACCTGCCCCAGGAGCCCGAGCTGGACCCGTCGCTCAACGTGAAGGGGAACGTGGAGGAGGCGGTGAAGCCGCAGCGCGAGCTGCTCCGTCGCTACGACGAGATCAACGCCGCGTTCAGCGAGCCGATGGACGCCGACGCGATTCAGGCGCTGATCGACGAGCAGGCCGAGGTCCAGGAAGCGATCGAGCATCAGGGCCTGTGGGACCTGGACCGGAAGATCGAGATCGCCATGGACGCGCTCCGGCTCCCGCCGGCCGACGCGGAGGTGACGAAGCTGAGCGGCGGCGAGAAGCGCCGGGTCGCGCTGTGCCGGGTGCTGCTCGAGGAGCCGGACATGCTTCTCCTGGACGAGCCGACGAACCACCTGGACGCGGAGTCCGTCGCGTGGCTGGAGCACCACCTGGACGCGTTCGAGGGGACTATCGTCGCCGTGACCCACGACCGCTACTTCCTGGACAACGTGGCGAAGTGGATCCTGGAGCTGGACCGGGGCGAGGGGTACCCGTACGAGGGCAACTACTCGAGCTGGCTCGAGCAGAAGAAGGAGCGGCTGCGGCTCGAGGAGAAGCAGGAGTCGAAGCGGCAGAGGACGCTCGAGCACGAGCTCGAGTGGATCCGGATGGCGCCGAAGGCCCGGCACGCGAAGGGGAAGGCCCGGGTCAACGACTACGAGTCGCTCCTCAACAGGGACGTGCAGGAAAAGATCCGGACGGCGGAGATCATCATCCCGAAGGGGCCGCGGCTGGGCGACAAGGTGATCCGAGCTGAAGGCCTGACCAAGGGCTACGACGACAGGCTCCTGATGGACGGCGCGGACTTCGACATCCCGGCGGGGGCCATCGTCGGGATCGTGGGTCCGAACGGCGCCGGGAAGACCACGCTCTTCCGGATGATCGTCGGCGATGAGCAGCCGGATGCCGGGTCGCTGGAGGTCGGAGAGACAGTGGAGCTGGCGTACGTCGACCAGAGCCGCGACGCGCTGAACGCCGAGAACACGGTCTACGAGGAGATCAGCGGCGGCAGCGACGAGGTCGAGCTGGGGAAGGCGTCGGTGAACAGCCGGGCGTACTGCTCATGGTTCAACTTCAAGGGCGCCGATCAGCAGAAGAAGGTCGGCGTGCTCAGTGGCGGCGAGCGGAACCGGGTCCACCTGGCGAAGCTGCTGAAGAGCGGCGGGAACGTGATCCTGCTGGACGAGCCCACCAACGACCTGGACGTCGACACGCTCCGTGCGCTCGAGGACGCGCTGCTGGACTTCGCCGGGTGCGTGCTGGTCATCTCCCACGACCGGTGGTTCCTCGACCGCATCTCGACCCACACGCTGGCGTTCGAGGGCGACAGCCGGCTGTTCTCCTACCCGGGCCCGTGGTCCGAGTACGAGGAGGACCGCAAGCGGCGGATGGGCGACGAGGCGGAGCGGCCTCACCGGATCAAGTACCGGAAGCTGACCCGGGGGTAGCGGGCCGGCTCGGTCTCCGGCGCTACCGTGGCACGGATGGGCCCGGCGCTGCCGGGGTCAGCGCACGGAGACTCCGAAGTGGAGCTGCAGGAAGCGCGTGCCGCCGATGAGGAATCGGCCGTACCAGCCGTTGCCGCTGCGGAACGACCCGGTCACCCCCACCACGCCGAACGGTGTGTCGACGGTGCCCACCCGGTACCCGACCCCGAACAGCGGGAGGATGTCGGACTCGATGTTGGGGACGACGGCGGCATCGAGCATCAGTCCCGGTCGCACCTCGGGGTCCGGGCAGAGGGAAGCAGACACATCCCGGCCCGTGCTCGAGTCCTGGCACGATAAGAAATCCCACTCGTACCGGCCCTGCTCCTTTCCCCAACCGACGACGGAGAGGTCCAGCACACCGGTAACCCTGAGGATACCCACGGACAGACGGCCACCGGCGGCGAGGGAGACCCCCGGCTTCTCATCGAGGATCACGAGCCCCACGCTCCCGGCCGGGGAAAGCCCCGCCTCCTGGGCCGAAGCGGCGGACGCTGCCAGCGCCAGGACAGCGATGGTGCGTACACCGAGATGCAGCGGGCGCACAGCCGGGCGCGGCCCGGATGGCTTTGGCGACAGACTCGCCTTCATGGCGACCTCCGGTACAGACGTCGGGGGACAGCGTCACGGTCGCTTCGCGGGGGGTGCCCCACTATGAAGCGCCCGACCCGCCTGGCGCAAGGAATCCGCCGCGCTCAATCCAGGGCTCGAGCGTCGACAGGCCACTCGATCGCGCTCGATGGGGTCCGGAAGCCGGCCGCTCTCAGCCGCGCATCTTCTCCCGCTCGGCCGCCCGCCCCCGGAGGCCGAGCGACATCACGGTCAACACCGCCGCCAACCCCGCCACCACCAGGAACGCATCGGCGTAGCTGGACACCTCGCCGCCGGTCGAGGCGATGATGGCGCCGAGGATGGCGGCGCCCGCGAGCTGCCCGACCGAGATGAAGACGGTCAGGATGCCCTGTGCCGCGCCCCGGTCCTCCACGGGCGCCTCGTTCAGCATGACGTACCGCAATGAAGATCCCAGCAGTCCGGCCATCCCGATGCCGATCAGGACGCCGGCGGTGTAGAAGAGGGTCAGTGTGGCCGTGTAGAAAGCGACCAGCCCCATCCCCAGGGCGATCAACGCGGTGGAGAGCACCACCACGACCCGTGACCCCGCCCGGTCGAGAACGCGGCCGAGGAGCGGCGAGCCAATGGCCATGGCGATCACGATCGGCAGGAGCATGAACGCCGCGTTGGAGGGCGTGACGCCGAACGCCTCGACCAGGAGCGCCGGGACGAAGACCACAGCGGCCTCGCTGACCCCGGCGCCGAGAGACAGGCCGGAGGCGATGACGATCTGACGGGAGCGGAACAGAGCCGGTCGTATGACGGGGTCCTCGGCCCGGTCCTCGAGCCGGGGGAAGGCCACGGCCAGGACGGCGGCGGTCACCAGGAACGGGAGGACATCGGCGCCGGCAAGGCTGGCGAGCGGCGCGGTCGCGTCGATCCGGTTGAGCGCGATGGCCAGCGAGGCGAGCATGGCCGCCAGGACGCCCATCCCGAGCCAGTCGAACGGTCGGGGCTCCTCGGCGCGCGCGGTGGGCAGGACCCGGAGCGCGGCCACGACCACGGCGGCGGCGATGGGCAGGTTGATCAGGAACAGCCAGTGCCAGCTGAGGAGCAGGAGCACGCCACCGAGGATCGGGCCCAGGAGGAACGCGACGCCGAAGACCGCGCCGATGAGGCCGAGGGCGGCGCCCCGACGCTCGGGCGGGAAGACGTCGCCGATAACGGCGCTGGCCACGGGGAAGACGCCGCCGGCGCCCAGCCCCTGGATCGCACGTCCGGTGAGGACGATCCCGTAGCTGGGCGCGGCGGCCACGACCAGCGACCCGACGCCGAAGATGGCGACGTCGATCGCGTAGACGGCGCGGCGGCCGTACCGGTCACTGAGCTTCGCCATCAGCGGCGTGCCGATCAGATTGAACAGCACGTAGATCCCGAGCATCCACGCCGCGGCCCGGTCGTCGATCCCGAACGACTCGCGGAGCGCCGGGAGCGCCGGTCCGATGATGGCGATGTCCAGCGCGCCCATGAGCACGCCGGTGAACAGGACCGCGAGGATCCGGTTCCGCTCTTTCCTGGTTACGTCCACTCCACGTCCATCCCGCTCCGGTTCAACGAGCGCTGAAGGTCACGGGACGGGCCGCGGCGGGCAAGACCTCGGCAGGCCTCAGAAGTGGAGGTGGAGTCCCAGGTCAAGCGTCAGGTACGAAACCGTCACGCCCTCGGGCGAGAAGGTGTGGTACCGGGCCGCGGGCGTCACGCTGACCCGGTCCGAGAGCTCGTAGTCGATCCCGGCACCCGCCTCGAGCCCGGTCTCCCGGTCCGACGAAACGCCGAGGTCGCCGTCCAGCTCATTGAACGTGGCGCCGGCGCGGATCCACGGCGTGGCGAGGCCCGGCGTGTGGAACAGGACCTTCGCGCCGACACGGGGACCCGACACCGACACGTCGTCGCTGAATCCGTGCTGGCCCCAGCCGGCGTACAGCGAGAGGGCGCGGTCGACGGCGAAGAAGAGGTCCACGCCGAAGATCACACCGGACTCGAATCCGGCATCCGAAAGGTCGCCGGTCGGGAACGTCACGCCGCTCCGCGCCTCGAGGGAGAACGGGCTGTCCTGGGCGGCGGCCGGGCCCGCGACCAGCAATGCTGCGACCGCGGTCGCGCCGAAGAAAGCTCTCGTATTCAACGACATGGGTTCCTCCTGTTCAGTGTAGCCGAATCCGTGGCTCGTCGTTCTGCGTTGTACCTCCACCGTGCATCAGATGTGCCACGTCCGATCCCAGCCCCGGGGGCTGACGGATTTCGGTGGATGACCGGTCCGCGACTGGCACGCCGGTTGCCCGGTCTATCGGGCCGAGCAGGAAGAACGGAACCGCTCCAGGAAGGGGCACCCTCATGAAGAACCGAACACGATCCCGTATCGCAGCGCTCTTCCTCGTGTCGGCCGTGGCCGGACTGGTCGCGTGCGGCAGCGGCGACACCGAGACCTCCGGGTCAGGGGACGAGGCACCCGCCGAGCCGGTGGCCACGGTGCCGGCGGGAACAATGCTCACGCTCGAGCTGGACGAGACCATCTCGACCAGCTCCCACAGCGCCGGCGACGCCGTCACGGCGACGGTGACCGAGGCCGTCACCGCCGACGACGGTACGGTGCTGGTCCCGGTCGGTTCCCGAATGTCCGGCACCGTCCGGGAGTCGCAGCGCAGTGACGGCCCGGAGAACCCGGCCGTGCTGGCGTTCGAATTCCGCACGCTGTCGGTCGACGGCCAGAGCTACCCGGTCACCGCTACGGTGGAGAACGCCGAGCCGAACCGGACCGCGGGCGACAGTGATGCCGAGTCGGTGGCCAAGGTCGCCATCGGGACGGCGGCCGGCGCGCTGGTCGGCCAGATCCTGGGCGGCACGGAGGAGGCCACCGTGGGCGGTGCCGCCGCCGGCACGCTGGCCGGTGCAGCGATCGCGATCACGTCGCAGCACGGCGACGCGACGCTCCGGCAGGGTTCGCGGATCACGGTCCAGATCCAGGAGCCGGTCGAGCTGAGCTGACGACGGCCGCCATCACGGCACGGCCAGCCAGGGCAGTCCGCCGGCATCCACCCGGGCGGAAAAGACCCATTCGTCGTCGCCGCGGGCCAGCGCCAGCGCCACGGCGCCCGTGGGTGAGGATATACCCATCTCGATCCCCGGATCGGCGTAGCTCCGGGGCCCACCGCCCCCGAGGGGCGCCCAGACCCGCGCGCCGTCGACGAACAGCTCGAGCGACGCCGTGGCCGGGCCGGCGGGCAGGTGCCACCCCCACGCGAGCGTCCCGTGCACGAGCCCCCGGCCGAGGGCGTCGCCCCGGATCCGGCCGTCGCGGATCAGCGGGTGGCCCCGGAGCAGCGGTGCCCTGATCTGGCCGGTTCCGGCGCCGTCCCGGATAGTGGGCGGAGCGCCGGTCGAGGTCCAGCTCCCGCCGAGGGTGAGCGTCCACGCCCGGAGCCCGTTCCGGACCCGGACGCGCGCGGCGGTCCGGGCCCGGCCGAATCGGCCATCCGGACCGGCCCACCCGTCCACCGCCGCGCCGAACCGGACCCGATCGTCCAGGAGCGTGCGGAGCGCGGAGAACCCGGCCCGGCCCAGACGGTCGCCGCCGTCCCACCGCTCGAGGCCGACCGTCGCGCCCAGCCGGGTGCCCGCGGTGATCCAGCGATCCACGGAGAGGAGCCCCCACGTGCGGCTCCGGTCGTCCAGGTCGGCGCCGTACCGCTCCTCGGCCCACCCCGCCCGGAGCGTGGCCACGGCCCGCAGCGCCGACCACGGTACGACGACGGCGCCCTCCGCGAGGCTCCTCGCCTCGCGCCAGCTCCCCTCGATCCGCCATCGCTCGCCCAGCGGCAGGAGCGGCCCGGCCTCCAGGGCGGCGTCCCGGTTGACCGCGGCGCCGAGGCCCGTGACGGCGAGGCCCACCACGCCGAGCGGGACACGGCGCCGCTCCAGGACGAACGCCTCCACCGCCACCGAGCCGTCCCGGAGGGGACGGTACCCGACCCGGCTGCGCCGCACGGCCGGCAGCTGCTGCACCCGACGGCGCGCGAGGCCCAGCGCCCCCGGCGTGAGCGTGGTCCGTGGCCGGATCCCCATGGCGTCGGTCACCGTCGAGTGCCGTATGGCGTCGATCCCCCGCACGTGGACCAGGTCGACGGGCGGTTGGCCCACCCGGTTCCAGGCGGACAGGGCGGACAGCGGGTCGCCGGCCAGGTAGCGGGCGGTGGCGAGCATCTCCCAGGCCAGGTCGCGTCGGGGGGCGTCGGCGGGCGCGCGGCGCAGGTACGCCGTCACCAGCGTCGAGGCGCTGTCCGACCGTCCGGCGCGCAGCGCCTCGAGCCCGCGGCGAAGCGCCGACGGCAGGGGCGTCGTGTCGGGCCGGGCCGGCGGCGTGGTGTCGGGCGCCCCGGTCGGAGATCCGGCGGATCCTGCGGCTCCCGTGGGTGCCGGCGTCGCCATCATCGCCCAGTGCCCGGCCGCCGCCCACCGCCGCATGAAGCCGGCCCGGTCGACGGTCCGACCCGGGCCTTTGAGCGGGTCGTGGTACCGGACGCGGTCGGGGCCGACCGCGATGAGGACCACGTAATGGTAGCGGGCGTCCCCGCTCTCGATGAGCGCGATGACCGGGTGGTCGGCCCGGACCTGTGCCAGCGCGGCGGCCGGGTCGTCGCGGAAGACGCGCACGTCGTAACCCCGGGCCTCCATGGCGCCGGCCAGAGCGCCGGTCTTGATTCCCCCGTCTCCGCGGGAGACGAGGGCCGCGTAGTCGTCGGCGTAGACGCCCAGCGCGCCCCACCACCGCTCGATCATGGCGGCGGACGCGCCGCCGCAGAGGAGCGGCCCCTGAGCGACGAACGGGACAGCCCCGCCGGGGCCGGTCAGGGTGTCCCGCGTCGCGGCCTGCGGCTGGAATGCCGACCCCGCGGCCGCCGCGGGACCCCCGATGTACGGCGGTCCCCCCAGGGCCAGGAGCCCCGGGAGGACCAGCGCACCGAGCATGGACGTCAAACGCTGATCAGGATCAGGAGCAGGAGAATGATGATGACCGTCGTCGCGCTGATGACGAGCGTGTCGCCACCCGCCAGCTGGCCGTCGGAGTCGAGGAACCGGTCGGCGATCCGGCTCACGTCGCCGATCTCCATGGTCCGGACGCCGTCCTTCACCCGGTCCATGTCCACACCCCTCTCTTCGGCGACCGCCCGGACGTCCTCACGGTCGAGGACTTCGAGGAGCGCAGCCCGGTCGTCGGCCCCGTCCGCCTCCGTGACCAGGGTCCGGAGCTCGTTCCGGGCATCGGCCTCGGGCGCCTCCTGAGCCGTCAGCGTCGGTGCGAATGCGAACGTAGCGGCCAGAGCCAGAAGCAGAGTGTAGCGCATGCTGTTCCGCCTTCGTTTTCGAGTAGCGATGGTGGTTCTGCCCCGTGCCTGTCGCACATCACGTTCCATCGTGTCCGGAGATTCCGTACATACCGGCTCGATGCCGTTCCCGCCCGATGACCGTGTCTCTGAGCGGGCCGCAGGTCAGCCCAACGGCCTCGCGCCCCCTTCCTGCTGATCGAGGTACGGCACGCCCTCGGTTACCCACACCGGGGCCGGCTCGCCCTTCAGGTAGTGGCCGAACCACTCGAGTATGCGACGGTGGTAATCGACCTCGTTCGCGTCCTCCGACAGCCCGTGGTTCTCCCCTTCGTAGACCAGAAGCACCACGTGTTTGTCGGCCCTGCGTGCGGCGTTGTAGAAGATCGTGCCCTGGTCCCAGTCCACGGCGCCGTCCTCGGTCCCGAACATGACCAGCATCGGCGTGCTCAGCGACTCGATATTGTGGACGGGCGAGTTCCGGTCGTACGCCTCCCAGTCCTCCCAGGGCGGGACCTCCATCCGACCCTGGTTGATCTCGAAGATCCGGGCATCGGTCTCCCCGAAGTTCCAGTAGACCGAGAGGTACATGGAGGTCAGCTCGGTGAGCGGTGCGCCGGCCACCGCGGCGGCGAACAGATCGGTCTGCGTGGGCACGAACGCCGTCTGGTAGCCGCCCCAGGAGTGGCCGATGAGCCCGATCCGGTCGGGATCGACGATCCCCATGTCGATGACCTCGTTCACCGCCGGGACCAGCGCCTCCACCGCGCTCAGCCCGGGGTTCCGGTCCCGGTAGACGATATCCGGCTGGAAGACGATGTAGCCCTCGGCCGTCCACACCGCCGGGTTGTACTCGCTCTTCTCGCTGGGGACGTAGTACGAGTGCACGGTCGCGGACCGGGTCTCGTAGATGTACGTGATCATCGGGTACTGCTTCGACGGGTCGTAGTCCGCCGGGTAGAAGAGCGCGCCCTGGAGCCGGCGGCCCCAGGCGTTCTCGTACTCGATCAGCTCGGACCGACCCCACAGATAGTCACTCTGGAACGGATTCGTGTCCGTGAGCTGCTCGCCCTCCCGGAGCCCGCCGGTGGCGGTGAAGTAGTCGGGCGAGTCGTCGAAGCTCGACACCCGGTAGGTGAAGACGTCGGCATCCTCGGCCCTGGCGACCCACCCCACGCGGGCGTCCCGCCAGACCCGGCGCTCGGGGCGGCGGTCCAGCCGGTCGGCCACGGCGAAGCCGTTCCACTTCGACCACTGGCCGGTGAGGTTGTAGTAGACGGGCGCGGCCGGATCGATGGCCTCCTGTCCCTCGTCCCATCCGACGCGGGTGTAGCGGTGCACGGTGCTGTCGGTCCGACCGTCGGTGAGCCGGACGCCGTCCCCGTTGGGCTCGACGCGCCAGACGTCGTACTCGTCGTAGAGGAGCACGGCCGCGTCGTCCTCCACCCAGCCGGCCTGACCGAAGGGTGGGTCCTGCTCCACGGTGTGGTCGTCGAGCGTGTCGACGAAGACGGCGGGCAGGCCGGCGGTGAGGGTCGTGTACCGGTCGTCCTCGAGATCGTAGACGCGGTACTGGTCGTCCTCGAGGTAGAGCAGGTACCGGCCCCCGGGCGACGCGCCGTAGAAGTACTCGACCTGCTCGATGACCTTCCGGCGGTCGCCCGTACCGGTGTCGATGACGTAGACGTCCACATACCGGGGCCCGAACATCCGGAGCCGCTCGTACGGCGTATCGTCAGTGGCGATGGCGAGCTCGTCGTTCCCGATCGGCTTCGCATCGTCGCTCAGCCCCGCGCCGAGCCGGACGAACCGGTCCTCGTCCAGGTGCCAGACGCTCAGGTCGTTCTCCCGCCGGTCCTCGGTCGCCAGCTGCTTCTGGCGTGGGATGATGTCGATGTCACGGGAGTGCCAGACCTCGACACCGGCCTCCTCGGCTTCGGAGCCGGCGTCGGGATCGGGATCGGGCTCGGGGTCGGGCTCGCCCTCGGCCTCCATCCGCTCCCGGGCCTCCTCCGTGTACTCCCACGGCTGCACGCCGAAGAAGACGGCCCCGCCGTCCTCCGAGAACACCGGCGCCCGGTACTCCACGACCCGGGTGTCGGCGGGGAAGTCGTCGCGGTCGGTCGGGTCGAACGTGTGGACATCGGGGCTGCCGGCCACGTCCGTCCACGTCAGCACCGCGTGGGTCGGGTTCTCACGGTCCTCGTCCTCGTGGACCCGGAGGACGACCAGGTCGTCGGCATCCTCGCGCCAGCGCAGCTCCCGGAAGTCGGACGGGTGGGAGTGGAGCGTCCGCATCCGGCCGTCATCGGCGCTCCAGACCCGGACGCCGTTCCCGGCGTTGTCGGCAGCATCCACCGTCATGGCCAGCAGATGGCCGTCGTCCTGCCACGCGAACTCGCCCACGTTGCCGAAGTTCACGTCGACGTCGTCCCCGAGGTCGCGGACGACGAGGTCCGCGCCGTGCTCGTCGTCGCCCTCCGCCTCGCCGGCGGGGTAGCGCCGCATGGCCAGGTACCGACCGTCGTCGCTGAACGCGAACGACGAGACGCCCGGCACCACTGCCGTATCCCCGGTCTCCAGGTCCAGGAGCCCCACGCTGTTCTCCGGGCGCTGCTTCTGCTCCTTGAGCCGATCCCGCTCCGCCTCCGACAGCCTGATCGAGTACGCCAGCCACCGGTGGTCGTCGGAGAACGTGGCCCGGCTGCCGTAGCCGATGACCACCACGGAGTCGGACCCGACGCGATGGATCCGGAGCTCATCCTCGTCGTTCACGCGGCTGATGGGCACCGCGAGCCACCGGCCGTCCGGCGACAGCTCGGCGAAGCCCGGGCTCTCCCACTGGCCGTAGTCGTCCGGCGTGATGGGCCGGGGCGCGGTGTCGGCCGGCGCCCGCGCGGTGTCGGCGTGGGCCGTGTCGGCCAGGGTGTCGGCCTGCGCCGTGTCCGCCTCCTCCTGGGCCGCGACCGGTGCCACGGGAAGGGCGAGCACGAGGAGCGCGGCCGCGAGGAAGGCGGGGATCGCGCGTACGGGTCTGTTCGACTTCATCGATTTCTCCATGGACCGCCGTCTACTCGTTTCCGGCTGCGTCGGAAGCCGTGGTGGGCTCCCCTTCCCCGTATTCAACGCCCGGCAGGGGCGATTCGTTGACCGTAAGCCGGAAGACGTCGGGGCGGGCGTAGTGGCCGGTGACATCGAAGTCCATCTTGCCCCGGACCAGGGCGCCCGGGTCGAGGTCGGCGACCAGGATCCCGGCCGTCTCCCAGAGCGGGCCGGCCAGGCACTCGCCCAGCGGGCCGTAGATGGCGCTCCCGCCCCGGCTCAGCAGCTCCGGCCACTGCTCCAGCTCGTCGGCCAGCTCCAGGTCGGCGGGGTAGTGGTCGCGCCGGACGTACTGGTTGCAGCCGAGCACGAAGCAGCGGCCCTCGAGGGCGATGTGGCGCAGCGTCGCCTGCCAGCCGTCCCGGGCGTCGGCCGTGGGCGCCAGCCAGAGCTCGACGCCCTTCCCGTACAGCGTCATCCGGGCGAGCGGCATGTAGTTCTCCCAGCAGATCAGCCCGCCGATGCGACCGATCCCGGTGTCCACCACCGTCAGCGTGCTCCCGTCGCCCTCCCCCCAGATCACCCGCTCGGCCGCCGTGGGCTTCAGCTTCCGGTGGTTCCCGAGCAGCGAGCCGTCCGGACCGAAGTAGAGGAGCGTGCAGTAGAGCGTGCCCCCGGAATACGACCCGTCGCGCTCGATGACGCCCACCGCGAGCCACACCCCGTGCTCGGCCGCGATCTCTCCCAGCCGCCCGGTATGCGACCCGGGGACATCGACCGCCCCGCGCCAGTACCGCTCCCAGGCCCGGCGGCCCTCGGGGCGCCGGCCGCCCACCGCCGTCCCGAAGGCGAGCCCCCACGGGTAGCCACCGACGAACGCCTCGGGGAAGAGGACCAGCCGCGCCCCCTGCCCCGCCGCGTCCGCCGTCCCGGCGGCCACGGTGTCGATGGCGGCATCAGGGTCGAACATGGCGGGCTCGGGCTGGACCACGGCCACCCGGACGGGGTCGTTGAGCTCGGCGAGGCGTATCGGTTCGGGCATGGTGGCATCCCGGCATAGGGTCGAGTTCCCCGGCACGGTGGGCGCGCCCCGGGCCGGGCGCAAGGGGTCGGTGCTGCGCCAGACCTTCCCTGCCGGCCCGGCGCCCCGACCCGTATCTTCCGTCATGCGATTCGAAGACCTCATCGGCAACACGCCGCTCGTCGAGCTCGACCGGATCCCTGCGACGGAAGGGATCGGCGTCGGCGTCCGGATGCTCGGCAAGCTGGAGGGCGCGGGTCCCGGCGGCAGCGTGAAGGACCGGGCGGCGTGGGGGATGCTGAAGGGGCTCCTGGACCGGGGCGACGTGGCCGAGGGCGACGCGTTCGTGGAGGCGACCAGCGGGAACACGGGGATCGCGCTGGCCATGGTGGCCGGTCGACTGGGTCTCGAGATGACGCTGGTCGTGCCCGCCGGCGCGACGCCGGAGCGGGTCGCTGCCATGGAGGCGTACGGCGCAACGGTGGTCCGCACGGCGGACGGCGAGGACATCGAGGACGCCCGGCGGATGGCCGAGGCCATGGCGGCCGACGGCCGGTACCGGGTCCTGAACCAGTTCGCGAACCCGGACAACCCGGCCATGCACTACCGGACCACGGGCCCCGAGATCTGGCGGGACACCGACGGCACCGTCACCCACTTCGTCTCCGCCATGGGCACCACCGGCACCATCATGGGCACGGGCCGGTACCTCAAGGAGCGGGACCCGTCCATCCAGGTCGTAGGCACGCAGCCGTCGGAGGGGTCGAAGATCCCGGGGATCCGCGAGTGGTCGCCGGAGATGACGCCGGCCATCTACGAGCCCGACCGCGTCGACCGGATCGAGCGGGTCACCGAGGCCGAGGCCCGGACCATGGCCCGACGGCTCGCCCGGGAGGAGGGCATCCTGGCCGGGATGAGCAGCGGCGGGGCGCTGACCGCGGCGGTCCGGGTCGCCCGGGAGCTGGAGGAGGGCGTCGTCGTCTTCATCGTATGCGACCGCGGCGACCGCTACCTCACATCGGACCTCTATGACGCCGGCGCGGCCCGTCGCGCGCCGGGCGGTCCGGCGGACGGGACGAACGGTGCGGACGGGCCACGATCCACGAGCCGCGAGCCGCCGCAGGCGGCGAGCTAGCGAGGCAGCCGCTGGGGCAGGTCCGCCACGACGTACGCCATGACCGCCATCGTCGCCACGCACTCGGCGAGGTCGCGGGCATCCAGCTTGTCGAGCGTGTCGGCCTCGGTGTGGTGGTACCAGAAGTAGCGGGAGCCGTCGACCCGGAGCCCCATGCCGGGGACGCCGCGTCGCATGATCGGTCCGATGTCGGCTCCTCCGCCGCCCCGGGTGATGACACCGGCCTCGATCCGGTCCAGGAGCGTCCCCACGGCCCGGACGATCTCGAAGGCCTCGTCGGAGCCGGTGAACCCGAAGCCGATGGGGTCGAAGGTGCCGGCGTCGGACTCCATGGCCAGGATATGATCGTCGAGGGCGTCGGCGTGGGCGTCCCGGTAGGCGGTGGCGCCCCGCAGCCCGTTCTCCTCGTTGGTCCACCCTACCACGCGGACGGTGCGGCGGGGCCGGAGCCCGAGCTCTTTCATCAGCCGGACGGCCTCCCACGCGGCGACGACGCCGCCGGCGTCGTCCATGGCGCCCTGGCCCACGTCCCATGAATCGGTGTGCCCGCCCAGGACCACGACCTCGTCGGGGTACTCGCTGCCGACCAGCTCGGCGATGACGTTCCGTGACTCCACGTCGGGCCCGGTCGTGGCCCCCATCTCGAGCCGGACCACGATCCGCTCACCCCGGTCCGCCATCCGGTGCAGCATCATGGCGTCCTCCACGGTGATGGCGGCGTGAGGGATCGAGTCGACATCGGGCGCGTACCGCATCATCCCGGTGTGGGGCGTGTTCATGGAGAACGGCCCCACGGACCGGATCAGGCTCGCGACCGCGCCGGCCCGTGCGGCGGCCACGGCCCCGTCGACCCGGTACTGGACGGTCGGGCCGTAGCCCTCGAACGGGACATCGAAGAGGACGATCCGGCCCTCCGCCTCGACGGCCCGTTCCTCCAGCTCGTCGAAGCTCGAGACCACGAGCACCTCGGCGGTGATCCCGCCCTCGGGCGTCCCGACGCTCCCGCCGAGCCCGAGCATGGCCAGCTTTTGCGCCCGCGGCTCCACCAGGTGCACCGACTCCTCGCCCCGGACCCATCGGGGCACCATCGCCGGCTCGCCCCGGACGTTCTCGAGGCCGTCGGCCGCCATCCCCGCCAGGATCCAGTCGTGGGCGTCCTCCAGCGCCTGCGAGCCGCTGAACCGGTGACCGAACCGGTCGACGAGCTCCGCCAGCCGGTGCCACGCCGCGCTGTCCTCCAGCGCCGCATCGATCAGCCGGTCGGCCGCGTCCCGGTAGGCCGCCGGGATCGACCCCGGCGGCAGCGCGTCCTGCGCCGCCACGGACGCCGGCCCGCTGCCGAGCGCCGGGACCAGGAGAAAGAAGCTCACGAGCGCCGGTACCACGCCGCCGCGGATGGGGTGTGTCATTCGATCTCTCTTTCGCTTAGCCAGATCTGTTTCCGGGGTCAACCTACGTGGTGCGAGGACGAGCTACCGCCCCTCGACCTCTCGCTGCTTCGCCTTCAGCACCGGGCCGGGGTCGGTCTCCCGCTCGAGGTCGGCGAGCCGGGCACCGCCGAAGACGGGCCGGAGCGCGAACGCCATGACGAGCGCCGCGCCGAACGCGACGACCAGCAGCGGGCCGGTGGTCACGTCCCAGACCACCGAGCCCCAGATCCCGGCGCCCAGCGCCGCGGCGCCGCTGACCCAGGCGATGATCAGCGCCCGGTTGAAGTTCGACGTGAAGAGGAACGCGATGGTCGCCGGGATGACCAGTGTGCTGAAGATCAGCAGCACGCCGGCGAGGGTCACGGAGAAGGTAATGGCCACGCCGAACGTGAGGTAGAAGATGAAGTCCCAGAGCCGGAGCCGGGTCGCCTGCTCGGGGAAGAAGGTGATGGCCCGCATCCGGTCGCGGGTGAGCCAGTGGAAGGCGCCGATGACCAGGTACGCCACGGCCACGACGCCCACGGTGGGCCAGGTGGTCCAGATCAGGGACCCGGTCAGCGTCTCCTTCACGTGCTCGGCGCCCTCGGCGGTGAAGCTGGTCAGGAGGATGACCAGGGCCGACGCGACCACGTAGGCGATCCCGATGATCGCCTCCTGCGGTACGATGGACTCCTCCATCCGGGTGAACGCGAAGATGAGCGCGCCGACCACGGTGAACCCGAACGTCAGGGCCCAGGACACGGGCTCGCCGGTGTGGACGCCGACCAGGAGCCCGACGGTGCTGCCGAGCGCCGCGATCTGGGCGAACGCCAGGTCGACGAAGATGACGCCGCGGCGGATGATGTGGAGCCCGAAGTAGGCGTTCATGGCCACGATGATGAGCCCCACCGCCAGAGGGGCCAGGATCAGCTCGAGCATCGGTCAGCGCTCCTCGAACGCGGCGGCCAGCGACTCGATCCAGGTGCTGACGGTATCGAAGTAGCTGTCCGCCTCGTCGGTCCCGCCCGGCTGGAGCGGCACGATGACGGGCGTGGCGCCGGCCCGGCGGGCCACCGCCCGGACCTGGCTGCCGTCGAAGTAGTTGGCGGCCAGGAGCACGTCGATCCCCTGGTCGCGCATGAGAGAGATCAGGTCGCCCACGTGCCCGGGCGTGGGCGGGATCCCGGGCTTCGCCTCCACGTATTCGGCGCAGGTGACGCCGAACCGGTTCTCGAAGTACGCCCAGTTCTTGTGGTAGCAGATGATCTCCTCGCCCCGGAACGGCGCGGCCGCGGCGTGCCAGCCGCCGAGCAGCTCCAGGAGCGACTGCCCCTCGTACTCCTGCTCGCCCAGGAACGTCAGGAGCCGGCCCTGGCGGTCGAGCCGGGCCAGTGTCGGGCCCTCCAGCAGCTCGACCAGCCGGTCGCCGTAGAGGGCGCGGTGGATCCGGTCGGTGAACGACGCGACGCCGGCGTCGAACGCGTCGGCGTCCTGCGGCGCGACCCGCTTCAGCCCCGTGGCGATGTTCTCCGCCACGGTGACCATGTTCAGCGGGTCGGTGAAGAGGTGGGGGTTGCCGTAGATGTGGATATCGCCCTCGGACCGGTCGGTGGCCTCGGGGATGTCCAGCAGGTCCACGCCGGTGTACGCGGTGACGTACCCGCGGCCGCCCTCCATGACGTCGGCGTTGCCGGCCTTGTCCAGGAGCGCAGGGACCCAGAGCTCCAGGTCGAGCCCGGTGGTGATGAAGACGTCCGCCCGCCGGATCCGGAGCGCGAAGCTCGGCTTCGGCCGGACGAAATGGGCGTCCTCGGCGGGGTCGGCGATGGCGTCGGTCACGACCAGGTCGCCGCCCACGGCCTGCGCGATCTCGGCGTAGGCCGGGAGCGTGGCCACCACCCGGACGGGGTCCTGGGCGGCGGCGGGGTCCGGGCCCAGCGGCCCGGGTGCGGCCAGCAGCACGGCCGCGATCAGCGTCGGTGCGAATGCTCTCACGGGTTCCTCCATCGCCTCAGTAGCTCTCATGCTTGTGCGGCCCCATGGCGAACGTGGTCTGCAGCACCAGCAGCCGCAGCGGCTCGCCATCGGGTCGCTCCAGGTAGTCGTACTCCAGCCGCAGCCGGACCCACTCGCTCTGCCACCACGTCAGCGTGGGGGCCGCGAGCCAGCTCGACTCCGACGGGTCCAGCGGGTTCTCCGTGTACTCGTACCGACCGCCGACCAGGAGCCGTCGACCCAGTCGGTATTCGAAGTTCGCGAACGCTCCGAACGCCTCGCCCGGGTCCAGCAGCTCCGGCGCGACCTCGCCGTAGACGACGCCGCCCCGCAGCGTCGCTTCCCGGTACCGACCCTGCCGCGGCGGCCGCCAGCTCAACGTGAAGTCCGCGCCCGAGACCCACGTCTCGAAGTTCTCGGTGCCGGCGTGGTCGGGACCGGTCAGGTACGTCCCGCCGATCTCGAAGTAGGTCGATCGGCTCAGGTCGAAGAACGCGTTCACCCGGCCCAGCACCGACGGCGTCGACGCCTCGCCGAACAGGATCTCGTTCCCGCTGGCCGTGACCTCCGTCCAGACCTCCCACGTCCCGATCCCCGACACCGGCGCCAGCCAGTGGACCCCGACACCGTTCTGGACCAGCCCCTCCTCCCCGAAGAAAGCGATGTACGGGAGCGGGTAGCTCTGCCCCGGGAGCGCGTGCGGGTGCCACCGGTTCAGCGTGCCGAAGTTCTGGCGGAACCGGCCGGCCATGACGTTGAACCCGCCCGGCAGACTCCGCCACTGGAGGTACCCCTCCTCGACGGCGAGCTCGCCGCCGTGGCCGTGCTCCTCCTCCGCCGCCGGGTCCGCGGGGTCCGCGTGGGGATCGCCGAACGGGGCGATCTCGCCGCCGGGCACGTGGTAGCCGACAAAGATCCTGGCCAGCGTGTAGGGGTCCAGCGCCGACTGGAACGAGAATTCGAACTCGCGGGGCACGATGTTCTGCTCGTCCGGGTGCTCCAGGTCCACGAAGCCGAACACCTCGCCCGTGACCGTGATCTCGGGGTTCAACGCCTGCTGGCTCCGCTGCCGGCCCACGAACTGACGGGGACCACGGTCCTGCACCGTGTCCGCCGGCTCGCCGCCGGCCGCTGTCTGTGCGGCCTCACGGAGCGCAACGAGCTCACTCGCCGCGTCCGCCGTATCCTGCCCCGCCGCGCGCAGCGAGTCCACCACCTGCTCGAGACTGTCCAGCCGGGCCTGGAGCGCCTCCAGCCGGACCTCCAGTCGGGCCTCCAGCGAGTCGGTGGCGACCGGCTCCTGGGCCGCGGCCAGCACGGGGACGGCCGCCCACGCCACGCATGCGATGAGTACGCCGCGGACGCGGCGCTGTGTCGTACGTTTCACTCTGCCTCCTGCGATATCGTCTGATTCGCGCACCCGCCGGACACACGGTCCGGCCGGTGCGGGGGCTTCACCCGCCGCGAGGGACGGGGAGAATCAGACGCGCGGAGGCGCCCTGGAGAAGGGGAGTGTACGGGCGGTGCACGCCGTACGACGGAGCACGGGGGCCGACGCGTCATCCTCACGGACCAGACGGGCCGACGGGAGCGGGGTCTCGCCGACCGGATACCAGGCCGCGGCGCCGTGCTGCACGCACACGCTGTGGTGATGATCCACGTACCCCGTGGCGGCGCCGGGCTCGGTGAACGCCCGCGTCCCGAGCTCCCGGCCACGGTCCAGCAGCGGCACGGCCACGGAGAGCGCCGTCACGGCCACCATCAGGCCGGCGGCGATCATCGCCTGGAATCGTCGGGGTGCGGAGCTCATGAGAATGATTCTCGCTACGAAGTCCGTCGTCGTCAACCGGAGGAGACGACCGGTGGCGAGGCGTCGGGGAGCGGGCTGGATCAGGCGGCCACGTGGGCCTGGACGCGGTCGCGGCCCTCCGCCTTGGCGAGGTAGAGGGCCTGGTCGGCGGCGTCGACGAGCTCCTTGAAGCTCTCCATGTCGCGGTGGTACTCGGCCACGCCGGCGCTCACGGTGAAGGACCGGACGGCTTCGTCGTCGGCCAGAGCCTTCCGGATCGACTCGGCGAACCGTACGCCGGACTCGGTGTTCCCGCCGGAAAGGACGGCCACGAACTCCTCTCCGCCCCAGCGCGCCGAGAGGTCCATGGTGCGGGTCCGGCCCTTGAGGATGCGGACGAAGCCGCGGAGGGCGTCATCGCCTGCGGCGTGACCGAACCGGTCGTTGAAGTCCTTGAACCGGTCGAGGTCGAACATGACCACGGTGAGCGGTCGACCCCTGCGCGCGGCGGCGAACTCCTTCTGCAGGAAGATCTCGGCCAGCCGCCGGTTCGGCATGTCGGTGAGCTCGTCGAGGAGCGCCAGTCGCTCGGCCTCCGCCCTCTCGTTGTGCAGCAGCTCGCTGACGAGCCCGACCGCGAGCCCGATGGCGATATAGGCGAGAGTGATGGACAGGAGGAGGATCCAGTTGGTGTCAATGCCGAAGGCGAGGACCACGACCTGGACGGCGGCCAGGACCACCATCCCGACGAGCATGGCGAGGGCGACGCCGATCCAGCCGCGGTAGTACGCCAGCAGGAACGCTGGCACGAGCGCCAGGAGCCAGAGGAGGAGCTCGTAGTCGCTGGCCGACTCGGGGAACCGGAAGGTGGCCACCACCGGTACGGCCAGCGCTCCGAAGGAGATGACCAGCGATCTGATCGGGATCTCAGGCTTGCCGAAGTACCAGACGGGCATGGAGTGAGGATCGTCTGTAACGGCCCGTTGCGCAACCGGTTGCGCTACTGTGACCCGTCCGCGCGTCGGCGTCGGATACCGGCCAGGAGCAGCGCCGCCGCCCACGTCCACGCCAGCCACGAGACCCGGGAGGCGAACCCGAGGCCGCCGAAGAGCTGCCAGGTGATGGCCGGCGCCGTGAGCGCCAGCGCCGGGACGGACTCGCCGAGCCAGGGCGACCGCCGCTCGATCACCCGCGATGCGTCCTTCCGCTCCCGGTGGAGCCGGTCCTCGATGGCGACATTGAGCTGCTCCGGCGTGAGCGCCTCCCACCCGGGGATCCGCATGAGCGTCCACGCCGCGGCCGTCCGGCCCCAGCCGTGGTTGTTGGTAGCGGCTACGGGGGCCAGGTCCAGGGAGTCGACCATCGCGAGGATCAGCTCCCGGTCCCGTCGGCTCTGGCGCAGCCCCTTCGGCGAAGCGTCGCTGACCTCGATCGCGACGAAGCCGATGGAGTCCTCGGTGGACGCCGGCGCGCCCTCGAGATCCTCGGGGATGGTCAGCACCAGCGTCGGCCGGGGCGCGCCCCGATCCAGCCGGGCGTACATGCTATCGACGATGAGGTGGTTCCCGTCCACGGCGCCCTCGTAGCGCTCCGGCGGGCCCAGCGCGTTGGCGTACCACTCGATCCACGCGATCTCGAGGGCCGGCAGCAGCGACGTGCCGTCGCCCGCCCGCTCCGGATTGTTCGGAACGGCGTCGAGCCACCCCAGCCAGTTCCGGTGGTCGGAGACGTAGGCGGCGTCGAACCCGGCGGCGGCGTGCCACGCCCGACGGTCCTCCACGCCGAAGGCCTGCCACGCGTCATGGGAGTAGGCCGTGTGGCTGTGGACATCGACGACGACGTCGTCGACGTGCTCCGGCTCGATGCCCGCCATCGGACGGGGCGCGATGACCCCGTAGCCGTAGAAAGCGAGGAGACCCAGCAGCGACACCGCCGCCACACCCAGCTCGATCCCGACCCGCCGGAGCCACCCCCTGCGCTCCCGTCGGCGTACGAGCCGCCACACCACGAAGACCGCGATCAGCGTGGCCAGGAACGCGTAGTGCTGTCCCAGCGTCAGGACGGAGAGCGTGTCGAGGACGGTGGTCACCGGCGCCATGAGCACGTAGCCCCACCCCACGTCGAGCCGGACATCGGCCGGTACCCCGCCCGTGGGGGTGGCCAGCGCCGAGGGCCCGACCAGGCCTCCGAGGACCACAAGCAGCGTGATGACGAGCGCCACCGGGTGGCGGCGATGGAGCGGAACCGGGGTCTCGGGGGCGCCCTGGCCGTGGGCAACGTCGACGGTATCTGGAGAATTCATGGCGTGAGGCTACCCGAGGACGCCCCATAGATCAAGAGGCGACGGCCGGCCGGGCGCGTCAGGGCACGTGCTCCAGGATCTCCTCGAGCTTCGGCCGGTCGGACGCTCGCTCGCCCACGTAGCTCCACACGACCTCGCCGTCGGCGTCGACCACGAAGGTGGACGGCCGCGCGATTGCACGGCCCTTCGACTCGTTGGCGTGGAAGACGTCGTAGGCCTGGATCACGGACGTGTCCTCATCCGCCAGGAGTGGGAAGGGGTACTCGTTCTTGCGCTTCCACGCCCTGCCCTTCTCCACCGCCTCGCTGCTGATCGCCACCAGCGTGGCGTCGCTCTCCTCGATCTCTTCGTACCGGTCGCGCAGCTTCCCGAGCTGCCTGTTGCACCACGTTCACCAGCTGCCACGGTAGAAGATCACGATCACGGGATTGCCCAGCAGCTCTTCGAGCGCGACGGTGCCACCCTCCACCTCCGGCAGCTCGAACGCCGGCGCCTCGGCTCCCGGTTCCAGTCCCTGATCCAGTGGCATTCCTCTCCTTCGGTCGTGGTCCCCTGTCGGGGGCATCAGGGTGCAAGAGCCACGCCCGGCGGGGAGGGGCGGCCGCGAACCCGGCCGAGTGGCGGGCCGGCCGCGCGGACCGTAGCATCCCATTGTCCGCGATCGACCGAACACCTCGAGGAGGATCCATGACCGAACCGGCCCACCGTACCGCCGCCGCCATCGCGCTCCTGGCCGTGCTGCTCCTGGGCGCCGCACCCGCGACCCTCGACGCACAGGGCCGCCCGAACCGGCCGGTACTGCACGGCTCCCACTGGGTGGCCATCACCGGGAAGCCGCTGGGCGCCACCGCCGGCGCCAAGATCTTCGAGCAGGGCGGGAACGCCGTGGACGCCGCGTGCGCCATGCTCGCGGCCACGGCCACCATGTGGGATGTCCTCTCCTGGGGTGGCGAGACCCAGGCGCTGATCTACAACCCGAACACCGGCGAGGTCATCGGGATCAACGCGCTGGGTGTGGCGCCGTCCGGTGCCACGGCGGAGTTCTACCGGAACGAGGGCTACGACTACCCGCCCCAGTACGGGCCGCTGGCGGCGGTCACCCCGGGTACGCCCGGCGGGCTCATGACGATGCTCGCGGAGTTCGGGACGCTGTCGCTGGCCGACGTCCTCGCACCGGCGATCCAGATGGCCGAGGAAGGCTACCCGATGGAGGCGGGCACCGCCTGGCGGATCGAGGGGGCCAAGGACCAGATCAAGGAGTGGCGCTACTCCCGTGATGTCTTCCTCCCGAACATGGGCGAGGAGTGGGAGGCGCCCCACCCCGGCGAGATCTTCCGGCAGCCCGACCTGGCCGCCACGCTGAAGAAGCTGGTCGAGGCCGAGGCGGATGCACTGGCCGATGGCGCATCGAGGGAGGAGGCCATCATGGCCGCCTACGACCGGTTCTACCGCGGCGACATCGCCGAGGAGTTCGTCCGGGGCGCCAACGAGGAGGGCGGGCTGTTCGAGCTCTCCGACCTGGCCGACTGGCAGGTCTACCTGGAGGAGCCGGTCCACACGAGCTACCGGGGCTACGACGTCTACAAGCTGACCAGCTGGGTCCAGGGGCCCGTTATGCTCCAGATGCTCAACATGCTGGAGCCGTTCGACCTCCAGGCCATGGGCTACAACAGCGCCCGGTACATCCACACGATCTACCAGGTCCTCAACCACGCCTTCGCCGATCGGGACTTCTACTACGGCGATCCCTACTTCCCGCCGGCCGAGCCCATGGGGGGCCTCCTCTCCAAGGAGTACGCCCGGGACCGGGCCGCAGGGATGGACCACGACCGGAACGACCCCGACGTGAAACCCGGCGACCCGTACCGCTACCAGGATGGCGAGAACCCGTTCCTCGACTACCTCGAGCGGTGGCACACCACCGGGATCGAGGGGGACGGCGACGTCGTCCCCGAGCACGACCAGACGGCCGCGCTGGTTCCGGGCGAGGAGCCGCTGTACCCCTTCGAGCAGTCGTACTGGACGGGAACCACCAGTATCCAGGCCGCGGACGCCGAGGGCTGGGTCGTCAGCATCACGCCCAGCGGCGGCTGGGTCCCCGCCGTCATCGCGGGCCGCACCGGGGTGGGGATGAGCCAGCGGGCCCAGAGCTTCGTCCTCGACCCCGCCGAGAACCCCTACACCGTCATCGAGCCCGGGAAGCGACCCCGGGCCACGCTCACGCCGGGCATGGCGCTGGAGGACGGCGAGCCGTTCCTCTCCTTCGCCGTCCAGGGCGGAGACACCCAGGACCAGAATCTCCTCCAGTTCTTCCTCAACGTGGTCGAGTTCGGGATGAACGTGCAGGAGGCCGTCGAGGCCGCGAACTTCAACAGCTACCAGCTCCGGGACTCCTTCGGCGACCACGGGTCGCAGCCCGGCCGCATCGTCATCAACGACGCCACCCCGCCCTGGGTCCGGGAGCAGCTCCAGGCCATGGGCTACGACGTCTCGGCCCGGGATCGGACGTCCGGCCCCATCACCGCCGTCTGGTTCGACCGCGAGCACGGCACCCTCTGGGGCGGTGCCAGCGACTACGGCGACGACTACGGGATCGCCTGGTGACCTGAACGACTCGACCCCGCTCGCCAGATCGGCGGGCGGGGTCGTCGTGGGTCCGGCTGTCGGTCCGGGCTCACGGCCCGGATGGGGACCTCATGCTCACGTGAAGCCGCTGCCGCCCCCACAGCTCCCGGACTGTGACACGGAAGCGCCGGAGCTCGCGCCGCTGCTCACCCGGCCCGGCATGCTCAACGCCAGCACCATCACCTCTCCGCACGTCGGGCACTCGGGCCCGTCCGTCCGACTGGAAATGCTCCGCATCTTCTCGACCCGCTCGCCGCACTCGGGGCAGGCGTATTCGTAGAGAGGCACGTCTTCGGCGCTCCTGGCTCATGGCGGTTCCGTCAATGATCTACTGTATCGTCATGTAGTCGGTGGAATTCGTCAAGGGGTGGTCGGGGCGACAATCCCGACGGCGGTGCTCAGCCCTCGACCCTGGCCGGGTTCGCGGCGAGGATGGTTCACGGTGGGATTCGTGGTTCGCGGACGGCGCGATATGCCGGCCCGGGTCTCGAAATTGCGCTCCGGCGCCGGGACCGTCGCCCCTCCCTCTTGGTGGATTCAACTGCCCGCAGGGCTGCCGGTTCCGCTTTGACCACGGCGCTTAGGCGGGGCCACCTCCTCGGCACGACCACGTGTGAACCCGGCTGGCCCGTCGGGGTGCGGATCACCACGTGGACCGACCGGACGTGTATTGGGGGGGGGCAGTACCCCCTGACCAGGGAGGGTGGGGGTGCCGCCGAGGAGCGACTTTGCCGCGCGCGCCGCGAATACTGGATGAGCGATCAAGACCGGGCCGCGCCGCGAACTCAGCCCCACCGCGAACGTCGGCTGTCCGCGCGGCGGTGGAGCCCCGCAGGCGGCACCCCCACCCGACCCAGCGCCAGTGACGATCCGCACGCCCGGCATATCCCCGTCCACCTCGACGGCCGGGGGTTGCGGCAGTCCCCCCGACCGGCGAGCATCGCCGGGGGGCATTCAACCAACGGGAGCCGGTCCAGTGAAGACGATCATCGAGCCGTTCAAGATCAAGGCGGTGGAGCCGATCCGGATGACCACGCGGGCGGAGCGGTTGGAGCGGCTGGAGGAGGCGGGCTACAACGGCTTCCTTCTGCGAGCGGAGGATGTGCTGATCGATCTGCTGACGGACAGCGGCACGAGCGCCATGAGCGCCGAGCAGTGGGCGGCGATCATGCGGGGCGACGAGGCGTACGCGGGCTCCCGGTCGTTCTACCGCCTGGAGCGGCGGGTGAAGGAGCTGTTCGGCTTCAAGCATCTGATCCCGACGCACCAGGGCCGTGCGGCGGAGCGGATCCTCTTCTCGACGGTGTGTGGTGAGGGCGACGTGGTCCCGAACAACACGCACTTCGACACGACCCGGGCGAATATCGAGGCGCAGGGCGCGGAGGCGGTGGACCTGCCGACGCCCCGGGCGAAGAACCGTCAGGAGCCGCTGCCGTTCAAGGGTGATATGGACGTGGACGGGCTGCGTCGCCTGATCGGTGATGTGGGCCCCGATCGGATCCCGCTGTGCATGATCACGGTGACGAACAACAGCGGTGGCGGGCAGCCGGTCTCCCTGGCGAACATCCAGGAAGTGAGCGAGGTCTGCCGTGAGCACGGGATCCCGTTCTACATCGACGCGTGCCGGTTCGCGGAGAACGCGTACCTGATCAAGCTGAACGAGGCGGGTCAGGCGGACCGGAGCGTGGAGGAGATCGCCCGGGAGGTGTTCTCGTACGCGGACGGGTGCACGTTCAGCGCGAAGAAGGACGGGCTGGCGAATATCGGCGGGTTCGTGGCCACGAACGACGATCGTCTGGCGGAGCAGGAGAACGAGCTGCTCATCCTGACGGCAGGGTTCCCGACGTACGGCGGGCTGGCGGGCCGGGACCTGGAGGCCATCGCCGTGGGTCTCGACGAAGTGGTGGACGAGGACTACCTGGAGTACCGACTGGCGAGCGTGCGGTACCTGGGCGAGCACATCAGCCGGGAGGGGGTGCCGATCATCCAGCCACCGGGCGGCCACGCCGTCTACCTGGACGCGGCGGCGTTCCTGCCGCACGTGGACCCGCTGGAGCTGCCGGGCCAGGCGCTCACGGCGGAGCTGTACCTGGAGGGCGGGATCCGGGGCGTTGAGATCGGGACGGTCATGTTCGGGAAGCGGAACCCGGAGACGGGCGAGGAGGTGCCGGGCCCCATGGAGCTGGTGCGGCTGACCATACCCCGTCGGGTCTACACCCAGAGCCACATCGACTACGTGGTCGAGGTGATCCTCGAGGTCTTCGGTCGAAGGGACCAGATCGGTGGCTTCGCGTTCACCCACCAGGCGCCGGTGCTCCGTCACTTCACGGCCCGGTTCGAGCCGCTGTACGCGTTCGGCTCATGACGGGCGATTCGCGGGACTCGGGCGGCACGCGCGACCTGATGGTGCGGGGCCCGGAGCCCCGGCTCCAGTTCGATTACCTGACGCGGCACCGCTCGTTCGCCGAGCTGCGGAAGCTGGCGCTGTCGGCGTCCAAGGCACAACCCCGGTCGTCGCTGATCGACGAGGAGATGTGGCGGGCGTTCCCCCGGGGGTACGTCGGCGCGTGGGTCGACGACTCGCTGCGGGGTGTGATCCTCCTCTGGCCGCTGGACGCCCGCCGTGCCGGCGACTTCCTGGTGGGCGCCCGGTCCGAGTCGGAGCTCACGGCCGATGACTTCTCCGTGATCTGCAACGCGCCGCACGTGGTCTGGTACTTCTCCGGCTTCATCGTCCACCCGGAGTGGCG
>JBPRGE010000076.1:0-1365 GCA_051418035.1 Candidatus Longimicrobiales bacterium M2_2A_002 | reverse complement strand
CGCCGTAAAGTCGCCGTAGTTCTTGGTCACGCTGAACAGCTCGATGACCGGCTGGGTCATGCAGCTCCTTCCGCCTGCCGCATCCGAATCGATGAGACGCGTCTCTGGTCTGGAAAGGGGCCAAGGTAAGGCCGGCGCCCGAGGTTAACCACCAACCGGAGTCAGGAGTCAGGATTCAGGAGTCAGGAGTCGGGAGTCATTCGCCGCGGAGGGCCCGGGCCGGCTCGGTGGCGCCGTGCTACGCCATGGCGCTCCAGAGCGCCCGGAGCCCGAGCCCCAGCGCCACCAGCACGACGACTGCGCCGGCCACGTTCGCGGCGGGCCCGTTGACCCGGTCGCCCATCCACCGCTCGTCGTTCGCGGCCAGGAGGAGGAAGACGGCGATAGCGGGGAGCAGGATCCCGTTGGCCACCTGCGCGAACAGGATGGCGGGCACGGGTCGGACGCCGAGCCCGGCGAAGATGATCCCGGCGGCCAGGACGAGCATCCAGACCCATCGCAGCCGGGGGTCCTTCAGGTCCCGTGGCCAGCCGAGGGCGCCGGCGGTGGCGTACGCAGCGGCCAGCGGCGCGGTGATGGCGGAGGTCAGCCCGGCGGCCAGGAGCCCTCCGGCGAAAAAGTATCGGGCCCACGGCCCCAGGAGCGGCTCCAGCTGCACGGCCATGTCGGCCGCGGTGGCGATATCGGCGTCCCGGGAGACCATGGCGGCGGAGGTCGCCACGATGGCCATGCTCACGATGGCGCCCATCAGGATGCTGAAGCCGAGATCGACCCGGGCAGCGGGCAGGTCCTCGGGGCCGTCCCATCGCTCGCGCACGGCCGACGCGTGCAGGAACAGGTTGTAGGGAACGACGGTGGTCCCCACGAGTCCGGCCACGTACAGCATCCCGGCGGAGTCGGGGACCGACGGCACGAACAGGCCGGTGAGCAGCTCGTCGAGGGGCGGCCGGACCACGAGCGCCGTCGCCAGGAACGCCAGCGCCATGAGGGCGACGAGCCCGATCAGGACCCGCTCGACCACCGCGTAGCTCCCGGTCCGCAGGAGGAGGTACGCCACCACGCCGGCGGCGATGGCCCACGTCCGGGGCACCCCGCCCCACACCGCCTCCGCGCCCAGCGCCGCGCCCAGCAGGTTGCCCGTCTCGTACGCCGCGTTCCCGAACGCGACGGCCGCGATGACGAGCGCGACGGCCAGGAGCCGGGCGGCCGGACGGCTGAACCGCCGTCGCACCGCCTCGCCGAGCCCCTCGCCGGTGACCAGCCCCAGCCGCGCGGCCATCTCCTGCAGCACCAGCGTGGCGAGGAGCGAGAAGGTCAGCGCCCAGAGCAGGGTGTAGCCGTACCCGGCGCCGGCGAGGGTGGCGG
>JBPRGE010000075.1:0-21159 GCA_051418035.1 Candidatus Longimicrobiales bacterium M2_2A_002 | reverse complement strand
GGGGATGACCCACGGGCTCAGGTCCAGCGCGTCGGCCACGCGGTCGACCAGCTCCCGGCCGGTGATCGGCAGGTCCCGGGCGAGGTTGTAGGCGCGCCCGATGGCGGAGTCGCGCAGCAGCGCCTCCACCACGCCGCGGGCCACATTGTCGGCATAGACCAGCGGCAGCGTGGTCCGACCGCCGCCGACCAGCGGCACGATCTTCCGTCCGACGAACCCGACGATCACGGGCGTCGCCGCCCGATCCCGCTCGCCGTAGACCACGCTGGGCCGCACGGTCGTCAGCCGGATCGCGCCCTGGTCGTGGAGCCGCCACGCCGCGCGCTCCGAGAGGTGCTTCGACGCGGCGTAGGGCGCCTGCCGCCGCGGGTCGGCGTCCGTCCACCGGTCCTCCGTCAGCGGCCGGTCCATGGACAGCCCCGCGTACACGGCCACGCTCGAGAGGTGGACGACCCGGGGCGCCGCCCGGCCCGCGGCCCGGAGCACGTTCTCGGTCCCGGCCACGTTCAGCCGGATGTACGCGTCGCGCCCGCCGCTCTCGAAGACCTTCGCGGCGGCGTGGACCACGGCGTCGGCGCCGCGCATGAGGCCGGCGAGCTCGCCGGCGGGGGCCATCACGTCGCCTACCACCATGTCGCACCCCAGCGACTCCAGCTGGCCGGTGTCACTGGTCTCCCGGACGAGCGCGACCACCGAATGGCCCCGACCCCGGAGCCGCTCGGCGACATGGGAGCCGATGAACCCTGTGCCGCCCGTCAGGAAGATCCGCATGCGATGTAGACTATCGGTCCCGGATGCCGGGAGCCAAGCTTCCCCGATCCACAATCCACGATCCCCGACCCACGATCCACGATCCACAATCCACGATCCACGATCCACGATCCACGACCGGATCCCCGGTTGTCGTTCGTCACGGCTTCCGCCATCTTCCGGGCCATGAAATGTCCGAACTGCGGTGCCGAGAACCAGACCGGGAAGTACTGCGCCTCCTGCGGCGCGGGGCTCGATGTGACCTGTCCGTCGTGCGGGGCCGATGTCCCGGCGGGGGCCGCCTTCTGCACGGTGTGCGGCGAGCCGGTGGCCGCCGAGGCCGAGGCCGGGGGCGCGGCGTCGAAGGCGCCCTGGCTCATCGCCGCGCTCTCCATCGTGGTGGTGGTCGCGCTGGTGATGGTGTTCCTGCCGGGCGAGACCCGGACGAGCCGGCCGGCCGACAGCCAGCCGCTCACGGGTGCCCCGCCTGGCGCCGGGATGGGCGGCGGCGCGGGCGGTGCCGGCCCCGCGATGGGCGGGCTCAGCAACGACATGCGGACCAACGCCGACCGCCTCTTCAACCGGATCATGATGGCGGCGGAGCAGGGGAACGAGGCGGAGGTCGCCCAGTTCATGCCCATGGCGATCCAGGCGTACGGGATGGTGGACGACCTCGACGGCGACGGGCTCTTCCACCTCGCACTGCTGCACCTGACCGCCGGGTCGTACGACGAGGCGCAGCAGACCGCCGACCGGATCCTGGCCGACAACCCGGACCACCTCCTCGGGCTCGCCGCGGCCGCCCAGGCCGCCGAGGCGGCCGGCAACACGGACGAAGCGACCGGGTACTGGGGCCGCTACCTCGACGCCTACGACGCCGAGGCCGGCAAGCCGCTCCCGGAGTACGTCGACCACCAGCCGCTGCTCTCCGAGTACCGGGACATGGCCCGGGCGGCGACCGGCCGGCAGTAGCGGGCGGCGGGCGGCGGGCGCCGCCCGACACACGAGAGGCCCGGACCGGGATCGCACCGGTCGGGCCTCCCGGCATCGGGTCGGGCCCGCGCCGCGTCAGTCCTCTGTCGCCGCCCCGTGGAGCGCGTTGAACAGCAGCTTGAACGTGCCCCGGGGCTGGCCGCGGAACTGGGGCCGGAACCCGAAGAGGACGACGTCGCCTGCCCCGACCGCGACCCGGACCAGGGCCCCCTGGCCGGCGAGCCGATCCTCGCCCAGCGCCCAACCGCTCAGCACCAGGTCGTCCTCCGCGTAGCGGGCCACGACGTCGATCTCGCCGCGGCCCGACCGGGCGAACGCCGAGCTCCGGACGAACGAGGCCGCGGCCTCGTCGGGCATCCCCCGGCCGAGCGGGTGGTCCGCGTCGACGGTCATGCGGACCAGCGTGCCCGGGACGAAGAACCGCTCCGACGGCAGCCCCTCCACCACGTTCCGGACCGGCAGCCCGAGCTGTTCGATCAGCAGGCCGGCCGAGCCGTCGAACGCGATGAGCCGGCCGCCGCCCTCCACGTACTCCTGGAGTCGCAGCATCCCCTCGAGCCCGATTCCGCCGGTGAGCTCCGCGGGGCGGGTCCCCGGCTCATGCCCGTGCAGGATCGCCCGGGGGCGCTGGTCCGGCAGGATGATGGCGTGGTAGCGGGAGAGGTCCACCTCCCGGATCCGGGCGTCGTGGAGCGTGTCGACGGGGAACCCGTATGTCTCCATGACCCAGCGGGTCCACCCCTCGTCCATGTTCGCCTGCCACGACTTGTAGAGCCCGATCCGGAGCGGCTCCATCGTCCGCAGCTCGGCGTCCGGCGCGCTCCGGAGCCCGGTGAGCTCGACCCCGAGCTCCGTCGCCAGCGCCTCCAGCCGATCACGGTCGGCCCCCCGGATCACGTACGCCCCGGCGCCGGCACCGGCGACGCCGGCCGGGGCCACGCTCACGGTCGCCCCGTCCGCCAGGACCCGGTTCACGGCCACGGCGGCGGCGTTCGACCGGGCGGGCAGGACCCACCCCCAGTCGCCGCTCCCGACCAGCCGACCGGGCCAGACGGATGCCCGGTCCACGGGGGTCATGCCGTCGGCGTCGAACGGCTCGTCGACCCGGACGGTGCGGACGTGCATCTGGATGGGCAGCGTCCAGCCCGAGACGTCGTACGGGGTGTCGGGCGGACCGCCCGGGTAGAGCCGCATGTCCGGGTAGACCTGCGGCTCGAGGAGGTCCATCAGGTGGGGCCGGAACGCCTGCCCGGCGAAGACCACGAAGCTGCCGGCCGGGTACCGCTCGCCGCCGGCCCGGAACGCCGACCCGGCCCGGTGGACCTCCACGCCGCCCCGCCGGAGCACGTTGACCAGGTTCGTCGCCTCCAGAGGGTTCCACTGGTCGGGCGGGATCACGTACGCGAACGGGCCGCCCGCCTCGCCCGCCGCCACGGCCTCGCTCCCCATCCGCCAGATGTTCAGGAGCCAGTCCTCCCGGAGCTCCGACGCGATATCGAGCGTGGCCACCGCGGCGGTGACCATGTACTCCACGGCGTCGCGGAACCGGAACCAGCCGCCGAGCCACGGGTCCGGGTAGAACACGCTCGGCGCCGTCGCCGGAAGCGTCCCCTGGATGTACTCCGGGAGCGCGGTCGGCGGCGTGTACAGGGGCGAGACCGACCGGTGCGCCGTCTCCGTCAGGATCCCGACCATGTTGTGGAAGTACGGCGCCGTCCGCATCCCGCCGTTCCACCACATGTCGAAGCGGACCCGGGAGATGGCGCCCGGCTTGTCCTCCTCGCTGAACCGGCGGCCCATGGCGCTGCCGACGGCGTTGACGCCCCGGACCACCAGCGGCGGGATCCGGGGGTTGACCGGGTCCGCGAACGGCGGGATGAAGATCCGGGCGGGCCACGGCGCCGTCTGATGCTGGTTCAGCACGATCTGCGGGTACCACCGGTTGTAGAGCACCTCGGCCACCGCCCGCGTCTCGGGCTGCGTGATCATGAACCAGTCCCGGTTGTTGTCGTGGCCGGTGTAGTGCTGATACAGCACCGGCGGGGTGCTGCCCTCCCACGACTCGCCCAGGCTCCGGTCGGTCCAGTCGGCCACGATGTCCAGCCCGTCCGGGTTCATGACCGGCATGAGCACCAGGACCACGTCGTCCCGGATCCGACGCATCTCGTCGGTCTCCTCGCCCGCCACCCGGTACGCCAGGAGCGGCGAGTGCTGCGCACCCGCGACCTCCGTGCTGTGCAGCCCGCCATCGATCCAGACGACAGCCTTGCCATCGGCCGCTCTCGCCCGCGCCTCCTCCGCGGGGATCCGGCCCCGGGCCAGCGCCTCGGATGTCGCGCGGATCTCGTCCAGCCGGGCGATGTTCTCCTCGCTGGAGATGTACGCCACGATCAGGGTCCGGCCGCGCACGCTCTCGCCGATCTCCTCGACGGCCACCCGGTCGCTCGCCTCGTCCAGCGCCCGGAAGTACTCCAGCATCCGGGCGTGCGTGGCGAGCTCGTAATCCGCCCCGGGCTCGAAGCCGAACACGTCGCGGGGGTGCGGGATGTCGGCGAACGGGTGCCCGGTCTCCCAGGCCGGGAGCTCGAGCGGTGGGGGGTCGGGCTGCTGCGCACCCGCGACCGCCGGGAGGAGGGCGAGGAGGGCCGGGATGAGAACGCCCGCAACGGCGCGTGTGGCTCGGATCATATGAAGTCGTCGGTCAATGGTCGGTCGGAGTGCGGGCCCAACAATACGTCCGCCAGGAGACGGTCGCCACCCGCTCGGCCGGCGGCCTGCACCGGGGCTCGAGCACGGCTGCTGCCGCGCCGCTGCGGAGCTACAGCCCGGTCGGGAAGTCCAGGAACGTCCACTCCACGTCGAAACGGGCGGCCAGGTGCTCGCCCAGCGCCCGGACGCCCCACGTCTCCGTCGCGTAGTGGCCGCCGTAGTAGAGGTTCAGGCCGCCCTCCTCCGCATCGAAGTACGTGTGGTGCGACCCCTCGCCGGTGACCAGCGCGTCCAGCCCCGCGCGGACCGCCGCGCTGACGAAGCTCCCGCCGCCCCCGGTCAGCACTCCGACCCGCTCCAGGCGCTCCGGGCCGCCCGGGATCAGCTTGACCGGACCGCCCAGCAGGTCGTCGAGCCGTGCCGCCAGCGTCTCCCGCTTCAGCCGCAGCGTGCCCCGGACGCCCAGCTCCATCCCCTCGAACTTCGCGAAGTGCCCCTCCACCTCCAGCCCCAGCTCACGGGCCAGCACGGCGTTGTTGCCGACCTCCGGATGCACATCCAGCGGGAGATGGGCCGCGTAGAGCGCCACGCCCCCGTCCATGAGGCCCGAGAGACGCCGATACCGACGCCCCGTGACCGGCCTGTTCCCGTCCCAGAACAGACCGTGATGAACCAGAAGCAGGTCGGCGTCCGCCTCCACCGCCGCGCCGATCGTCGCCCCCGTCGCGTCCACCGCCACCGCCACCCGCTCCACTCGCTCGGGACCGTCCACCTGCAGCCCGTTCAGCGCGTTCGGGAAGTCCGGGACCTCGGCGATTGAGAGGTACTCGTCCAGGTACTCCACGAGCTCGCTCAGCGGTATGCCCATCCGGTGCCTCCTGCATCGATCTCCTGCTGTGGATAACCGGGGCCGATTTTCCACAACATGATGTTAAATTGTAGCAGTGCGCCTGTAAGTCGCTGGTATGGAACGATTTACAGAATTTCATGCTTTTGTGGACAACGTCGGGTGGATGCGGGGCCTCTGATCGGATCCGCCCCGGAACGAGCCGCGGCCCCCACCCCGACGGTCGGGGCCGCGACCCTGGTCTCGGGCCGGCGCCGGGTCGTGCTCCGGGCGCTCCTCGAGGTCCGGGTCCAGCGTCGGGCGGTTCGGGCGCGGACTGCCCGGGCCTGCCGTCCGGAGCGTCTCCCGTCAGGAGCCGCCGGAGCCCTCGGACCCCTTTTCCTCGCCCTTGTCGGGCCCGCCCGGCTTGGGGCCGCCGCCGGAGCCGGCGCTACCCGGGGCGCTGGGGCCCGTGGGGCCGCTGCCCGTGGAGCCGCTGCCCGGGCCGGTCGACCCGCTGCTGCCGCTGGGCCCGGGGGCGCGCTTCGCGCTCACCTGGCCGATCTGCACGGTCCCGTTGACGGTGCCGCCCTCCTCGAGCTTGATCCGCTTGGCCTCGATCTCGCCCTCCACCACGCAGGTGGCCTGGAGTTCGAGCCGGGACTCGGCGATGATCGAGCCGGTGACGCGGCCGCCCACCACGGCGTCCTGGGTGGTGATGTCGCCGTCGACGACGCCATCCTTCCCGACCACCACGGCCTTCCCGGCGCGCACCGTGCCTTCCACCGTTCCCTCGATCCGGAGGGTGCCCTCGCTCTCGCAGTCCCCGGTCACTTTCATCCCGGGCCCGATGATCGAGATGACTCCCTCTCGGCCGGGCTGTGTTCCGCTCTCGTCAGTCTTCGCCATCAATACCACCGTAGGCTCATTGTTTCGTCAGGACGGCTGGCGGACGTACGTCAACGGGTCGACCGCCTCGCCGTCGCTCCGCACCTCGAAGTGGAGGTGCGGCGCCGTGGAGCGGCCCGTCGAGCCGCTCAGCGCGATCACCTGGTTCTGCTCTACCGGGTCGCCGGGCCCCACGAAGATCCGGGAGGCGTGCCCGTACATCGATTCGAGTCCGTCGCCATGGTCGATGAGAATATAACGACCGTAGACGTCATCGACTCCCGCGTCCCGTACCACGCCGGCGCCGGCCGCCCGGATGTAGCTGTCGGCGGGCACCGCTATGTCCAGGCCCGGATGGCTCGACCCCGCGACGCCTTCCCGGCCCTGCGTGATGAAGCCGGGGAGCGTCAGGGGCCAGGCACCGAGACGACCGGTCTCCGTCGTCGCCACCGGCGTCCCGGAACCCTCGCCCCGCAGCGGCGGGAGCGCCACGCCCCGGGGAGTGCCGGCGCTCTCGACGCCCAGCAGCTGCCGGACCTGCGCGTACTGCTCCTCGGCCCGGGCCAGCTTCTCGGCGAGCTCGGCGACCTGGGCCCGCTCCGCCTCCAGCTGCGCCACCTCGGCCTCGAGCCCCGTGACCCGGGCGGCCTGGGCGGCGACGAACCACCACGAGGACACCATGACCACGAAGACCACCAGGAGGAGGACCGCTGCCCCGATGAGGAGCTTCAGCCGGCCGTAGGAGATCTCGTACGTCCGGGTCTCCAGGTCCCCGTGCGGGACGATGATCAGCGAGAGCCGTCGTTTGTCCGACATGATCAGGAGACTACATCCACGGCCGGCCTGCCCGCCAGCAGCTCGAACACGCGCTCGAAGTCCTCGGAGTCGTAGAAGGAGACCTCGATCCGACCCTTGCTGCCGCCGCGGATCTGCTTGATCCGGACCTGCGTGCCCAGCACGCGCTCCAGCTCCGTCTCGAGCGCCTTCACCGCCGGGTCCTCCTCCTTCTGCTTCTTCCGCGACCGCTTCCTGTCGGGCTTCGCCTTCCGGACCCGGGCCTCGGTCTCCCGGACCGACCAGTCCCTGTCCACGGCCTGGCGCGCCAGCTCCGCCATGCGCCGGTTCGACGGCGCGCCCAGCAGCGCTCGCGCGTGGCCGGCCGTCAGCGATCCGTCCTCGACCAGCCGCCGGACACTTACCGGTAACTGTAAGAGCCGCAACGTGTTAGCGACGGTCGAACGATCCCGGCCGACCGCCTCGGCCACCTCCTTCTGCGACAGCCCGAACTCGTCGACCAGCTGCTGAAAGCCCTGGGCCTCCTCCATGGCCCCCAGCCCCGACCGCTGGAGGTTCTCCACCAGCGCCAGCACCAGGAGCGTGCGGTCGTCCACGTCCCGGACCAGCGCCGGGACGTCCGTCCATCCGAGCCGGGTGACGGCCCGCCATCGACGCTCGCCCGCCACCAGCTCCCACCGGTCGGTACCCCGCCGGTTCCCGGCCGGCCGAACGACGATCGGCTGCAGGAGGCCGTTCTCCCTGATCGAGGCGGCCAGCTCGGCCAGCTCCTCCTCCTTGAAGTCCCGACGCGGCTGGAAGGGGTTGGGATGGACCGCCGAAACGGGGACGCTCCGCGCCTCCGTCCCCCCGTCCTCCTCCCCGAGGTACTCGCCCAGGAGCGCTCCGAGACCCTTGCCGAGTCGTTCCTTCTTCGCCATCGCGCTCGTCAGGATCCCGCGGTCGCCGGCGGCCTGGGCGCCCCGCTCTGGCGTCGCTCGTCCCGCTTGATGATCTCCCGGGCGAGCGCCAGGTAGGCCTGGGCGCCCGCCGACAGGATGTCGTACAGGACGATCGGCTTGCCGAAGCTCGGCGCCTCCGCCAGCCGCACGTTGCGGGGGATCACCGTCTGGAAGACCCGATCGCCGAAATACTCCTTCGCCTCCTCGGCCACCTGTTTGGAGAGGTTCAGCCGCTGGTCGAACATGGTCAGCAGGACACCGTCTATCTCCAGGCGCTGGTTGAGGTTACGCTGAACCAGCCGGACCGTGTTCAGGAGCTGTGAGAGCCCCTCCAGCGCGTAGAACTCGCACTGGATCGGGATCAGGACCGAGTCCGCCGCCGCCATGGTGTTCAGCGTCAACAGCCCCAGCGACGGGGGACAGTCCACGAGCACGTAGTCGTACTCCTCCCGGATCCCCTGGAGCTGCCGGCGGAGGACCAGCTCGCGGTCCTCCGTGTTGACCAGCTCCACTTCCGCCCCCACCAGGTCCCGGGTCGACGGGACCATGTCCAGGTACGGGAAATGGACCTCTCTCCGGGCGACCTCGGAGACGTCCGCCCCCTCGACCAGGACATCGTAGACGGACTGCTCCAGCTCGCCGCGCTCGAGCCCCACGCCGCTCGTGGCGTTCCCCTGGGGATCGATGTCGATGATCAGTGTCCGCTTCTCGGCGACCGCCAGGCAGGCGCCGAGGTTGATGGCCGTCGTCGTCTTCCCGACGCCGCCCTTCTGGTTCGCGATCGCGATGACCCGTGACATTCGAGCTGGGGTTCGAGTGGGTAAGGCAGGCAGTCACGCCCCGCGCCCGTGAATATACGCGCGAGGCGATGGACGGGAAACCCGGTATCGACCCGTCCGGGGCGGTGCGGCCCCGCGCAGCGGAATCGGTGTCCGTTGGGAGGGGCGGGTCGCCGGCGGCGGCCCTCTCCCGGGTCGATTGTGAAGACGGAGCCTCGACTGTTTCACGTGGAACATCCCGGCCGTGCGCCGCGCCTTGCACGATTTTCGCACTGGCTTCCGTGCGGACCGTCAGGCGACCCTCTCGACCCTGTTTCACGTGAAACAACGTCCCGAACAGACGCTGCAGGAGCTCCTCGACCACTTCCGGCGCCTCGACGGCAAGGGGTACGGCGCGTACAAGGCCGTACGCGGCGGCTGCCGTGCGGACCGCTTCGACCTCCACATCGACCACGTCCAGGGGGACCCGTACGCGACCCCGAGCCGGTTCCGGGTCGTCGTGCCCCCGGAGGAGGCCGGTCTGCCCGACTGGGCGCTCCGCACGCCCGACCGCCGCCGCGCCACCGCGGACTTCCTGAATCGGCGGCTCGACGGAACCTTCGAGCGCGCCTCCGGCGGCCCGGGCTCGGGGAAATCGGGACAGCTGCGCGTGCTGCGCCCCGGGCAGCAGATCCTCCGGCGTACGAGCGCAGCCGTCCATGAGGGCGGACGGATCGAGGTCCGCTTCCGCGTGGGGCTGCCGGCCAGGGGGCGCCGGATCCTGGGTCGGGCGGCCGCGGAGCTGGTGGGCGATGCCCTCCTCCGCGCCCTGGAGTCCGCGCTCCTCTTCGAGGCCGTGGACGGCGAAGCGCTGCGGCGGCATGTGGAGGTCGTGGAGGACGCCGCGCACCTCAGGGGGCAGCTCCGGGAGCACGGCCTGGTCGCGTTCGTGGCGGATGGCGCCAGGCTCCCCCGTCGCTCGGGCGTGGACGACCGGCCCATGGAAGGCGACGCTGTGGTTCCGTTCGAGTCCCCCGACTCCCTCCGGGTGGTCCTCGAGGCGCCGAACGCCGGCGAGGTCGCCGGGATGGGGGTGCCGGAGGGAATGACGCTCATCGTGGGAGGCGGCTACCACGGGAAGTCCACGCTGCTGCGCGCCCTGGAGCGGGGGATCTACGACCATGTTCCGGGGGACGGCCGCGAGCGTGTGGTCACCGTCCCCGAGGCGGTGAAGATCCGGGCGGAGGACGGACGGAGCGTCGCCGGGACGGACATCTCCAACTTCATCGGGCGACTCCCCGACGGTGGGGACACGCACCGTTTCCGTACGGAGAACGCCAGCGGCTCCACCTCCCAGGCGGCGGCCATCTCCGAGGCGCTGGAGGTCGGGGCCCGCGCGCTCCTCCTCGATGAGGACACGTCGGCCACGAACTTCATGATCCGGGACGGACGGATGCAGCGCCTGATCGCCTCCGAGCACGAGCCGATCACTCCCTTCATCGACCGGGCCCGCCAGCTCTCCGAGGAGCTGATGGTGTCCACCATCGCGGTGATCGGCGGGTCGGGCGACTACTTCGACGTGGCCGACACCGTCATCGCCATGCGCGAGTACGTCCCCGCGGAGGTGACGGCCGAGGCCCGGGAGGTGGCCGCATCGGTGCCCACCGAGCGGCGATCCGAAGGCGGGCCGTGGTCACCGCTCCGGTCGCGCCGGCCCCTTCCCTCCTCCATCGATGCCCGGCGAGGCCGCCGGAGCGTGTCGATCAAGGTGCGCGGCCGCGACCGGGTCTCCTTCGGGACCCGGACCGTGGAGCTGGGCGCCGTGGAGCAGCTCGTGGAGACCGCCCAGACCCGGGCCATCGCCAATGCTCTCATCTGGGGACGCGGCAACGCCCTGGACGGTCACCGCGGTATGGCGGATGCATTGGAGAAGCTCATGGAGGACATCGATTCGCACGGCCTCGCCGCCGTCCATCCGTACGGGATCGGCGAGCTGGCCGAGTTCCGCCGCTTCGAGCTCGCGGCGTTCCTGAACCGACTGCGCACTCTGGAAACGGAGCCGACAGAATGAGCGAGACGGCCACAATGGAGCGAAGAGCCTACAGGATCACCGGGAACGTGCAGGGCGTCGGCTTCCGATGGTGGACCCGTAAGACCGCTGCTGCCTTGGACTTACGGGGCACCGTCCGCAATGCCGGGGACGGCAGTGTCGAGGTCGAGGTCGAGGGCCCGGAAGACGCGCTCGCCGACTTCGAAGAGCGGCTGCAGCACGGCCCGTCGTCCGCACGCGTGCGCGAGTTGGAGCGTGCCGACCCCTCCTCCGAGTCCCTGCCCTCCGGCTTCGAGATCATCCGGTAGGCGACAGGCGCTGGTCAACGTCCTGGCAGAGGCTGAGCCCGTCGTCGCCTATCTACCCTTCTTCTTCTTGCCCTTGCCGCCCTTGCCGCCCTTCCCGTCACCGTTGGCGTCGTCCCCCTTCTTGGCCTCGATCTTGGCCTTCGCCCTCTTCCGCTCGCCGATGATCTGGATCTGCTGCGGGAGCGAGGCGACGTTCGACGCGGCGTAGTAGAGGTTCAGACCCGACGCGAAGTTGAGGAAGATCACCATCATCATGATCGGCATGAACCACATCAGCATCTTCTGCTGCGGGTTGTCGGACCCCGTGGCGCGCACGTTCATGAACTGGAGCGCGAAGAGCGAGAGCCCCAGCACCACCGGGAGGATGTAGTACGGGTCCGGCCGCGACAGGTCCGGCAGCCAGAGGAACTCCACGCCCCGGAACTCGATGGTGTTCTGGAAGACGAAGAAGAGCGTGATCAGGACCGGCCAGGGGATCAGCATCGGGAGACAGCCGCCCAGCGGGTTGAAGCCCTCCTCCTTGTACAGCCGCATCATCTCCTTCTGCAGCTGCTCGGGGCGCTCCTTGTACTTCTCCTGGATCTCCTTGATCCGCGGCTGCAGCTCCATGGTCTTCAGCTGCGAGCGCTGCGCCTTCGCGTTCAGCGGCCAGAGGATCCCCCGCATCGCGAACCCGAAGAGGATCAGTACCCACCCGTAGCCGAGGCCGAGCACGTTGTGGAGCGCGGTCAGCAGCCAGGTGATGATCTCCGCCAGCGGGCGGATGATCGGCCGGAAGATCCGCCAGCCGTAGGGGTTGACGTCCTGGAGCCCCTCCTTCACGTTCGCGAGCCGGTCGAACTCCTGGGGCCCGAAGAAAAGCCGTAGATCGAACTCCCCGCTGGTATCCAGCGGGAGTGTGGCCAGGACCCGTTCGGCGCCCTCGGGGCTGCCCTCGGCGAGGACGCCGCCGAAGGCCCCGTTCTCGGGGTGGATGAGGGCGGCGAGGAAGTACTTGTTCTTGATGGCGACCCAGGTGAGTGGCCCTTCCTCGACCTGGTCCTCCTCCACGTCCTCGATCTGGGTGCTCTCGATCCCTTCCTGCCGGGAGTTGACGACGTAGGCCAGTGCCCGGAGGTCCTCGGCGGAGTCGGCCTCGTTGACGGCGAGGCGGGGCCCGAGGTCGAGGAGGAGGATGGCGTCGTCGCCCACGCCCTGGACCCGGCCTTCGACGCCGACGACGTAGGTCTCGGGCCGGATCGCGTACGTGAGCTCGACCCGTGCGCCGTTCACGCTGGTCGCGAACCGGACCGTGGTGCTGTCGCTGACCCGGAGCGTGTCACCGGCCGGGATGGACGGCTCGAAGCGGAGCCGGGTCAGGGGCAGCTCATCCTCCCCGACACGGACCCCGAGCTCCAGGAGCTTCCCCAGGGTGGGCTCAGCCAGCTGGACGGGCCCGTCGCGGGTGTAGGACGCGTAGTCGAGGAGCTCCACGGAGACCAGGGCGGCACCGCGGGTCGAGAACCCGTAGCGGGCGATTTCCGTCTCGACCCAGACCGTGTCGGCGGGGGCGGCTGTGGTCCCGGTGGTGTCGGCCCCGGCCTCGGCCACCGGCTCCGGTGCCGTTGCCGGTTCGGGCTGCTGCCGGTCCGGACCCGTGTCCTGGCCGATGATGTCGGGCTCCGGCCCCGGCTCGGGTACCGTGGTGGTGACCGTGTCGACCACGGTATCCACGCGGATCGAGTCGGCCGGCGTCGGCCCCTGCCGGGGCACGGACGTCGGGAACATCAGGTTCACGATAATGACGACCGCGATCGAAAGGACGATCGCGATTAAGAATCTGGCGCCTTCCATTACCCGTTCATTGGGGGTTGCTCCAATTCCTCATGATGCGGTGTGCTCCCGGGTACGGGATCGTAGCCGCTGTCGCCGAAGGGGTGGCATCGCAGGAGTCGCCGGAGTGCGAGCCATCCGCCGCGGAGGGCGCCGTGCTGCCGCACCGCCTGCTCCGCATAGGCCGAGCAGGTAGGGGTGAACCGGCAGGACGGCGGGGTCAGCGGCGAGATCCACCGGCGGTAGAGCCGGATGACGCTCAGGAGGATGCGGGCCATCGGTCCTCCAGCCAGTCGATCAGCTCCCCGGACAGGCGTGCGTACGAGACGTCGTAGGCCTCGCGCCGGGCCCGGACCATGAGGTCCACGCCGGCAGCCGCGGCATCCAGCCGCGGCAGCACCTCGCGCCGAAGAGCTTCCCTGAGCCGCCGTTTCACTCGATTCCTCCGCACGGCCGTGTTGCCGTAGCGCGGCACGACCAGTCCCACCCGCGAAAACGAAGCGGGGGAATCGGAGAACAGAACATCCAGGTGTGGAGTTCGGCTCCGTTTCCCCCGTCTGAAGAGTGCCCGGATCTCCGAGCCGCGGGTGATCCTGCGCTCCCGCGGGTACTTACGGCCGCGGCCGCGCGCCTCCCGCGCGCCCGCCATCCGGACGCCGGCTACTTCTTCGAGCCGGTGCGGACCGACAGCTGCTTGCGCCCCTTCTTGCGGCGCCTGTTCAGCGTCTTCCGGCCACCGCGCGTCTTCATCCGCTTGCGGAACCCGTGCTTGTTCTTGCGCTTCCGGTTGCGCGGATTGTAGGTGGGCTTGCCCATGCGTGCCTTCCATTCGTCGAGATTCGCAAAGATTCGAATGGTAATCCAGCCCCAGACCGCGGTCAACCCCGTGGACGGCGTATTTCCCGTGGTTCCAGGCCTTTCGGCCGTTTGTTGACGCATCACCGAGCGGCCCGTTAGCTTGCGCGTTCGGCCATGGATCCTGCCCTGGTTTTCCTCTGATTGACGCGATGGAGCTCACCGCCTCCGAGGCCTGGTCCCGGATACTCGACAACGCCCGGGAGAAGCTGCCGGAACCGACCTATCGGATCTGGCTCGCCGAGACCGAGCCCCTGGCTCTGTCCCAGGACCTCCTCGCCGTCGGCGCGGGAAGCGAGTTCGCCGCCGAGTGGATCGAGGACAAGTACGGCCGTCTCCTGGCCGATGTCGCCGCCGAGGTCCTCGGCCGTCGGCTGACCATCTCGTTCCAGCACCACACCGATGTGGAGCAGCGGGCGAGCTCCGCGATGCCGATGCCCGCGCCCGCGACGGCGGAGCCCGAGGGTGCCACGCCGCCCTCCCGCACCGTCGGCGCGCCGCTGAACGAGCGGTACGTCTTCGATCGGTTCGTCGTGGGCGGGAACAACCAGCTTTCGGCGGCGGCGGCCCGGGCGGTCGCGGACCAACCCGCGCGCATGTACAACCCTCTCTTCATCTACGGCGGGGTCGGCCTCGGGAAGACGCACCTCATGCACGCGATCGGGCACGCGCTCCGGGAGCGGCAGCCCGGAAAGCGGGTGGCATACGTGTCGAGCGAGTGGTTCACCAACGACCTGATCGCGTCGATCCAGGAGGGGCGGATGTCCGAGTTCCGCCGCCGCTACCGCGAGATCGACCTCCTCCTCATCGACGACGTCCATTTCTTGGGCGAGAAGGAGCGGACGCAGGAGGAGTTCTTCCACACGTTCAACGCGCTCTACGAGGCCCAGCGCCAGATCGTGGTGACCAGCGACCGCCCGCCGAAGGAGATCCCGGGCCTCGAGGAGCGGCTCGTCTCGCGCTTCGAGTGGGGACTGGTCACCGACATCCGGAGCCCGGACCTCGAGACCCGGGTCGCCATCCTGAAGAAGAAGGCCGATGAGGGCGACATCGTCATCGACGACGATGTCCTCGAGTACATCGCGCGGAACTGTCGCTCCAATGTGCGGGAGCTCGAGGGCGCCGTCATCAAGCTCCTGGCCTACTCATCGCTGACCCAGCGCGACATCACCTCCGAGCTCGCCCGCGAGGCGCTGGGCGGCGTGCTGAGGCCGGACGCGGAGCGGACCCCGGAAGCGATCCGCGAGCGTGTCGCCCGGGAGTACGACGTCACGGTCGACGCCCTCACGTCGCGCCGCCGGACCAAGGAGGTCACCGTCCCCCGACAGATCGCCATGTACCTGATCCGGGAGCTGCTCGACCTCCCGCTGAGCACCGTGGGCGACTACTTCGGCGGCCGGGACCACTCGACCGTCATCCACTCCGTGAACAAGGTCGAGGAGGAGATGGGGGCCGACGACGCGTTCCGCCATCGAGTCGACAAGCTGCGCGCGGAGCTGGGCGGATGACCCGGCGGATCGGCCGGTCCCGACCGTGCATTGACCCGTTGAAGCATTGTGGGAAGCGGGCAAGTTATCCACATTGGCGAACGAGCTGTGCAAACCGTGGACAGTCCGCACAGTCTGTCCACGAGCTTTCCACAGTTCATCGACAATCGGTAAATCGTTGCATTGTAATAATTTGACAAATGCTGTCGGTCGGTTTTCCACGGATCCACAGCGCCTGTTACTACGACGGATGTAGTATCTGAGGAAGCAACAGCTTCTCTGGCGTGTGGAAATCCGCCATACCGGACCAGGATCGAACGCGAGGCCTGAATGAAATTCACGATCACGCGGGACAACCTTCAGCAGGGTCTGGCCGCCGTGGGCGCGAGCATCCCGACGCGGACCACGCTGCCCGTGCTCTCGAACATCCTGATCGAGGCGAGCGATGCCGGGGTCCAGATGAGCGGAACGGACCTGGACATCGCGGTCACGCTCCGGGTCCCGGCGGAAGTCGAGGAGACGGGTGCGATCACGGTGCCGGCGAAGAAGCTCCAGGAGCTGGCGCGGGAGCTGCCCGAAGCCCCGGCGAAGGTCACCACCACGGGCGAGCGGTTCGAGCTGGTCTGCGGGAAGGCCACCTTCCGTCTGAACGGGATGCCGCGGGACGAGTTCCCCAACTTCCCGGACGTGGACTTCGAGTCGAGCTGGCCCATCTCGAGCGAGCTGATCTCGGAGATGATCGAGCGGACCTCGTTCGCGGTGTCGACGGAGGAGAGTCGCCCGATCCTGAATGGCGTCCTCTGGCAGCTGGCCGATCGCGAGATGCGGATGGTGGCCACGAACGGTCATCGCCTGGCGAAGCTGACGATCCCGTCGGACGTGGAGGGCGCGCCGCACACGGACCTGATCGTCCCGCCGAAGGCGTTGAACCAGGTCCAGCGGCTGTTCGAGGAGGGCGATGCCATCGAGGTATCGCGGAGCGAGAACCACCTGGGATTCCGCCGCGATGGCACCCGGGTCTACACCCGCCTGATCGAGGGTCCGTATCCGAACTACGAGCAGGTGATCCCGAAGGACAATGACAAGGTCGCCATCGCCGACAAGGAGACGCTGACCCGGGCGCTCCGCCGGATGGCGGTGGTCGCGAGCGAGCAGACGCACCGGGTCCGGCTGGCGTTCAACGGGACGTCGCTGCGGCTGTCGGTGGAGACGCCCGACCTGGGTGACGCCCACGAGGAGATGGAGGTCTCGTTCGACGGCGAGCCGCTGGAGATCGGCTTCAACGCCAACTACCTGCTCGAGGTCCTGCGGTACATGCCGGGCGACGAGGTGAAGCTCACGTTCAAGGCGCCGGAGCGGGCGGCGACGATCGAGCCGGGCGACGACGAGGCCGAGGAGGGCGACTACCTCTGCCTGATCATGCCGCTTCGTCTGCTGGAGTAGCCACGGGAGCCGGGAGCCGGACGTGAGCCTTCGATCCGCCCGCTCGGTGCAGGGCCAGGCCGCCATCGCGCTCCTGGCCCTGTCCCTTTTCTCCCTGTCGCTCACCGCGTGCGGCGAGCCGCCCGTCCTCGAGGTCGGGCCGGTGGATTACACGGCGGAGGACGTCGGCGTCCTGGGACCGTCGCAGCGGACCACGCTGGCGTGGATCACCGCGTTCGGCCTGGCGGTGGCGGAGGACAGGGTCCAGGCACTGATCGCGCCGAAGATCCGGGCCGACCTCCGGTCGATCGTGCTGCAGCGGGTCGCCATGGAGATCGCCATCAACAGCGCGGGCGTCGACGAGGATGTCCTCCGGGAGGCATACGCCCGGAACCCGCGGTACGAGCTGGTCGTCCGGCATCTGGTGGTACTCTCGGAGCGGTGGCGTCCGCCGGCACACCGGGACTCGGCCCGCGCCCGTGCCGCGGAGGCGCTGGAGCGGATCCGTTCCGGCGAGGATTTCGAGCGCGTGGCCGGCGAGTACTCGGACGAGCCGGGCGCCGCCGAGCGAGGCGGGCTGCTGGAGCCCGGCCGGCGGGACAGCTGGGTCTCCGAGTTCTGGGACGCGGCGTCATCGCTGGCGGAGGGCGAGGTGAGTGGCGTCGTGGAGACGGAGTTCGGGTTCCACGTGATCAAGCTGGAAGAGCGGCGGCCGGTCCCGTTCGAGGAGGCACGCGACGAGTTCCTGGAGACGTTCGTCGATCTGCCGCGTGCCCTCGGCCATGCATCCGACTGGGTGACCGGGGTCCAGCGCCAGATGCGGGTCGACACGACGGCGATCCGCCGCTGGCTGGCGGCCGATTCGGCGGCCGGGTCGGGCGCGGCGAGCGCGGCCATGATCCGGTGGCCCGACTCGCTGGGGATCCCGGACTACGTGCCGGCGGAGCTGGAGAGCTACGTCCGGACGTACCGGCCGGAGTCGATCTCCCGGCTCCGGGCCCTGCCGCTGGACAGCGCGGTCGCGTTCATCGCCGGCACCACCCGGACCCACGTCCTCCTCGCCCGGGCCAGCGCCGAGGGGATCGAGCCGACCGAGTCACAGCGGCTCGCCATCCAGCAGCGGTGGCAGGATCAGGTCGACCGATGGGCCGAGGCGCTGGGGTTCCGGCCGGGGATGTCGCGGAAGTCCGTGAAGGCCCAGGCGCTCCAGGCGCTGGGCGCCCAGGCCCAGAGCGCGGCCCAGGCCCGGGCGGCGCTGTCCCGCGTGTCCGGGCAGCTCGAGCAGCTGTACCCGATCGTCGAGCACCCGGCCGGGCCGGCGGACGAGCGGTCGTCTGACCAGCAGCCGCCCGGTTAACGGCCGTCGGTCTCGAGCAGCTCCGAGGCCGTGAAGAGCGCCACCAGCGGGTACCCGGCCCGCTCCAGCCGATCGCGGCCCGACTCCTCCCGGTCCACCACCGTCAGGATCCCGACCACGCGGCCGCCGCCCTCCTCCACCACCTGCACGGCGTGGAGCGCGCTGTCCCCGGTCGTGACCACGTCCTCCACGACGACGACCTCGGCCCCGCGGCGGAACCCGCCCTCGATCCGCCGACCCGTGCCGTGGGGTTTCGCCTCCTTGCGGACGGTGAACGCGTCGAGCTCCCGACCCTCGCGGACCGCCGCGTGCGCCAGGGCGTACGCCACCGGGTCCGCGCCGAGCGTCAGACCCCCGACACACGAAGGCGTCCATCCCGCCGCATCGAGGGCATCCAGCCCGCACCGACCGATCAGGAGCTGCCCGAGCCCGGACATGGTCGTCACCCGGGCATCGATGTAGAAGTTCGACCGACCGCCGCCGGAGAGGACGAAGTCCCCCTTCTTCAGCGAGCGATCCCGAAGCAGCCTGCGGAGGCGGTCGCGATCAGTTTGGGTCACGGATGTGCTCTCGACGATATGGGGTCACCGGACCAGGGGCGACCTGCAAGGTGCGCGGCCGAGGGGGCTCCGGCAAGATCCCGGGCCCGGCTCCGGTGAGCATTTTCGCTCACGGTATCATCCCCGACAGGCATTTCCTCCAACTCCCGACAGAGGTCGTCACCGCCGTGTCGTATCATATACGTACCCCCGGGGAGCCCCGCCGGTGCGTCAGAGGAGGTTGTTCTTGGAAGGTCCAGTGCTGGTCGCGACCGACGGCGGCAGCGAGGCGGTCCACGCCCTTCAGTTCGCGGCGGCGTACGCCGCGTCGGAGGGGGTACCCGTCGAAGTCGTGTCGGTGGTGGCCCCGCTCAGCGACCTGCCGATGCCGCTCCCGCACCGGAACGAGCTGGAGCACGCCCACGCCCAGGGCGTGGCCGACACCGTCCGCAGGCACCTTCGGGACATCGTGGGTCCCGTCACCTGGCCGATCCACGTGAGTCTGGGCCGGCCGGCGCCATCGATCTGCATGACGGCCCGGGAGCGGGCGGCCGGGATCGTCATCCTGGGCGTCGCATCACCGGGTCCCGAGGGCAACGACACCGCACTGGAGCTGCTCCACCTGGCGGAGAAGCCGGTCCTGGTGGCGCGAGCGGGCCGTCTTCCGGAGAACGCCGTGGTGGGGATCGACTTCCGGTCGTCCTCGATCCGTACGGCCGAGCTGGCGCTCCGCCTGGTCCGCCCCGGCGGCCGGCTGCACCTGGTCCACGTCAAGCCGTCCCTCGACTTCCCCGCCGCGTCCGTCTGGGACTGGGGCCCGTGCTACGAGTGCGCCGTGGAGGGCGGGTTCGACGAGCTCGCGGCCCGGCTCTCGGAGGGCGGCAGGGAGGTCACCTGGGAGACCCGGGCCGGCGTCCCGGCCGAGGTGCTCACCGCCGTGGCGGAGGACCGGGGCGCGGACCTGCTGGCCATCGGCAGCGACGGCTACATCTGCAACGAACGGGTCGTCGTCGGGCGCGTGGCGCGTGAGATCCTGACCCGCTCGCCGCTGCCGGTGCTCGCCACGCCCGTGACCACCCACATGGAGGGCGACGTCACCGACTTCGCCCAGATCGAGAGCGTGGCCTGACCCGACCCCGGGCCGTCCGGTACCGGGTGACCCTCACACCTCCCGTCCGGCACCCCGCCGGATTCAAGGTTTTCCTGACTTGACACACGGGGCCCGCAGGGGCACGCTTCCGCCCCGCGTCGGAGCCCCGCGCGTGTGGTGAGGTGAACGAGAATCGAACGGGACGAGGCACCCGATGAAGACGGATATCCAGATCGCACAGGAAGCCGAGCTCCGGCCGATCACGGAGATCGCGGAGAAGATCGGCCTGTCGGCCGACGAGATCATCCCGTACGGCCGGTACAAGGCGAAGATCCCGCTGGACATTTCACGGACGGACGACCCGCCGCGAGCGAAGCTGATCCTCGTGGCCGGGATCAACCCGACGCCGGCGGGCGAGGGGAAGTCGACCATGGCCGTCGGGCTGGCCGACGCGCTGACGCTGAGGGAGAAGAACCCGATGCTCGCACTCCGCGAGCCGAGCCTGGGCCCCGTGTTCGGGATCAAGGGCGGAGCCGCGGGCGGCGGGTACTCGCAGGTCGTCCCCATGGCGGACCTGAACCTGCACTTCACCGGCGATTTCCACGCCATCAGCTCGGCGCACAACCTCCTCTCGGCGATGCTGGACAACCACATCTGGCGGCCGAACTCGCTGGGGATCGATGTCCGGCGGGTGACCTGGCCCCGGACGGTGGACATGAACGACCGGGCGCTGCGCAACATCGTCGTCGGCTGTGGCGGGATCAACGGCGGCACCACGCGCGAGGACAGCTTCGTGATCACGGCGGCGTCGGAGATCCAGGCGATCTTCGCGCTGGCCTCGGGGCTCGAGGACCTGGAGAAGCGGTTCGGCGACATCATCGTCGCGTTCACCCGGGCCAAGGAGCCCGTCCGGGCCCGGGACCTGAAGGCCGCGGGGGCGATGACGCTCCTGATGAAGGACGCCATGAACCCGAACCTGGTCCAGACGCTGGGCGGCACGCCCACGCTGGTCCACGCCGGGCCGTTCGGGAACATCGCCCACGGCTGCAACTCGCTGGTCGCCACGAAGACGGCGCTCCAGCTGGGCGACTACGCGGTGACCGAGGCCGGCTTCGGTGCCGACCTCGGCGCGGAGAAGTTCTTCAACATCAAGAGCCGGGTGGGCGGGCTGAAGCCGGCCGCCGCGGTGGTGGTCGCCACCGTCCGGGCGCTCAAGATGCACGGCGGCGTGCCGAAGAGCGATCTCCAGACGGAGAACGTACAGGCGCTGAAGGAGGGGCTCGAGAACCTCGAGGCCCATGTGGCGAACGTGCAGAAGCACGGCGTCCCGCCGATCGTGGCGCTGAACCGGTTCAGCGCGGATACGGACGCGGAGGTCGCGGCCGTGCTGGAAGCGGCGAAGTCGTGGGGCGTCCGCGCGGTGGAGGCCGACCCGTGGGGCGGCGGTGGCGAGGGTTGCCTGGACCTGGCAGATGCGGCGGTCGAGGTGGCCGACAGCGGCGAGGCCGACTTCCAGCCGCTGTACCCGGCGGACCAGGGTCTGAAGGAGAAGATCGAGACCATCGCCACGGAGATCTAC
>JBPRGE010000074.1:0-7828 GCA_051418035.1 Candidatus Longimicrobiales bacterium M2_2A_002 | reverse complement strand
GTTGGGCGGGCGTTTTGATCTTCGAAATGGGGGCGGGATTGGATCGGGGCGAGCCGGGTTCGGGGAGGAGTCCGGGTTCTACCGCTAGAGCAAACGGCCGCCTGCCCGTCCGCCCAGCAGACGCGCCCCCTCAGGCCCGATCCGCCCCTGTCCAGCACGCCTGCCCGTCTGCCCAGCAGACACGCCCCCTCAGGCCCGAACCTGCCCCTGTCCATTACGCCTGCACGCCTGCCGAACGAGAGCGCCCCCTCAGGCCCGAACCTGCCCCTGTCCAGCACGCCTGCCCGTCCGCCCAGCAAACACGCCCCCTCAGGCCCGACCGGCTCCTGTCCAAAACGCCCGCCCGTATGCCTTACAGATGCACCCCCCCGTTCAGGGTCTGAACGCGTAGCCCATCTTCAGGAAGAACGTCCGACCCGTCGGCGTCAGTGACGTCCGGGTACCGTCGAGCTCGGTGTGACCCTGGCGGTCATCGGAGTAGCCCAGGAAGAGGACCGTCCTGGGGTTCACCTTGTAGGAGAAGAGGAGCTGGGAGAGGGCGCTCTCGCGGACCGGCGTCACGGGGTCGGTGTGTGTCTCGGGGTTGCGGTCGGTCTGCCGGTACTGAACGATGGCGCGCAGGAACGCCCGGTGACTGAAGTTGTAGACGACCCGGGCCTGGGCGATCCCGGCGTCGAAGATCCGCTCGCCTGCCTCCGTGCTCAGTCGCTCGAAGGCGTACGACAGCCGGGCCTCGAGGCGGCGCCCGGGGCGGAGCGTGACGGCCGGCTGCAGCCGGAGCCGCTGGGCCGGGCGGGTACTGGTGTAGTCGATGCCGTCGCCGATGCTGCCTTCGAGGTCGGCGGCCAGCCACGGCCAGGGGCTCACGCTCGCACCGAAGAAGTACTGGGTGATCCGGAACTCCCGGTCGCCGACCCGTTCCGTCCACCGGTTCGGGTTCACCACCAGCTGGCTCTGCCAGGGGCCCCGGAGCACGACCTGCGCCCACCCGCCGCGGCTGACCAGGTCGCCCTCCGCCGTGGTGTGGTCGTACCATCCGCCGCCGGCGAGCCGGATCTCCGACAGCAGGGAGGCCGACGACCAGTTCCACCGGCGGCTCACCCAGCCGTAGTTCTGCGTCACGCCCGTCCGGGGGAGGAACCCGGCGTCCGCGCGGAACGCGGCGTCGGTGCGCCGGTAGCCCGCATTGACGAGCCACGTGCGGTTGTCGAACCGGGCACTGGCGAGGATCAGGCTGCCGGCGAGCTCATCGGCCGGCTGGTTGGCCAGCGCCGGGACATCGTCCGGGTAGTCGGTGCTGGAGCGGGCCACCTGCAGCTGGACCCGCAGCGCGGGGAGCGGCCGGAAGAACGCGTCCAGCGACCCGACGCGGTTGTGGTAGCCGTCGCCCTCGCGGGCCGTGACCAGCGCGCCCACCGTGGAGGTGTGGGTCACGTCCCGGCGGTACGTGGCCATCCCCGTCCACACCTCCCGCTCCAGGAACGCCGACGACGAGCCGAACGGGCCCGGGACCAGGATGCTGGTCACGTTGTCCCGGGCAACCAGCCCGCCGAACGCGTTGCCGTCGACCTTGCCCGTGGCCTTCCCGCCGAAGTCCGGGTCCACGATCGTCCGCGTGAACGCCAGGGTCGCAGGCGTCGAGAAGAGGTCGGCGCCCTCCTGGAAGAACGACCGTCGCTCCGGGAAGAAGAGGGCGAACCGCTGATTCGCCTCCAGCCGCGCCACGTCGGCCTCCACCTGCGAGAAATCCGGGTTCACCGTGGCGTTGAGCGTCACGTCCGACGTCATGCTCCACTGCACGTCCAGCCCGGCCTCCGGCGACAGCTCGCCCGGGCTCCACCCGGCGCCGTCCAGCGGCCGGGTGTCGGCCCGCGCCACGGACACCGTCGGCGTCAGCTGCACCGCGCCACCGGACGAGATCCCCTCCAGACCCGTCAGCCGGTTCACCTGACACAGTCGGCACGCGTCGCCCTCGTTCTCGTAGAACGACTGCATCCGCACGTTCGACTGCCGCGGCCAGAACCGCTCCACGTAGAACGACCACGACTGGACGCCAGGCCGGTCCGGGAACCGCAGCGACCGGAACGGGATCCCCACCTCCACGACGTACCCGTCCGCCGTCACCCGGCCCGCCGAATGCCAGATGGCGTCCCACGACGCGTCCGCCTCCTGCTGCGTCTCGTCGTACATGGCGTCGCCCTGCACACCGTACGGATTCACGTTGAAGAGGAACGCTCGCCGGCCGTCGTCGTGCGGCGAGAGCCCCAGCACGACCATGTCCTGCCCGCTCAGCTGGTCCCGGTCGGTGATGTACGCCCGGATCGCCTCCGGCGCCGGGTCCGAGGCCCGGCAGCCCAGGTACAGCGCCCCCCCGTCGTAGGCGACCCGGCAGTCCGTGGCCACCGGCGACGGGTCGTTCGATCCCGGAAACGTCTCGTACGGCAGCGCGATCCGGTCCGCCTCCGCCCACACCGCCTCGTCCAGCACCCCGTCCACTGCGACCTCGCCCGCCGCCACCGCCGCCGTGTACTCGAACGGCACCGCGTCCGGACCGACCTCACCCTCCGCACCCTCCACCGGCGACTGCGCCGTCACGCCCCCCGCCAGCGCGAGGACCGCCATCAGCCCGAGCCACGGTCCGAACCGCCGGCCGGGCCACAACCGTCGGAACCCGGCCCCAGTCCGCGTCCCGCCCGGCACGGGACCCACTCGCTCAACCTCACTGCCGCCGTCGAAGTCGTGGCGGGGCTCGTCGTCGGGCTCGGTCTGCTGCCATCGCATCGGGGGCTCCTGTCCTGTCGCGTATCTACGAAGAGTTTCGTTGATAATAAACAGCGCCTGCTATTTTGTCTACGAAGCCTTACGTAATTAGCGGCCCGGGCGCCCCCCGGACCTATCGAGCCGCACCGGCGCCCGGAGCAGAAGTCCACCGGTCGGCTCCGGGCGACCCTGGCGGATCGGGCCGAACGGTTGGAGCTTACCCGCAGGATGGGAGTAGCACTGATCGCCGAGCCGGGAGGGCAGCAGCCGATGACACGAGCCGGGAGGGCCGTCCGCGGGATGACCCTCGGGGGGGCGGTGGTGGCCGTTGCACTCGGCCCGGGCCCCGGACCCCTCGGCCCCGCTCCCGCCGCGGCGCAGGACGTGGGCGCGGAGCGGACTGAGGCGACGGTGGACAGCCTGCTCGAGCGCGGTCGCCTGCAGGAAGCGGCATGGGCGCTCCGGGAGGCCGGCGACACCGCACGGGCCGAGGAGGTCCTGGCCCGGCTCGAGACCATCCTGACCAGCTGGCCGGTGGACGCGAGCCCGGCGGACATGGACAGCCAGGGCGTCTCCTACACCTGGCGGCTCCGGCACGGCGACGGCGTGCGGTCGATCTTCAAGGTCGAGGGGTCCGACATCTTCTGCCCCGAGTGCGGTGTCGACCGGGAGGTGGCGAGCTACCGGATCGACGCCATCCTGGACGTGGACCTGACACCCATGACCGTCTTCGCCCGGATCACGAACCCCGCCGGCGACACGCTGTCCGGTTCCGCCCAGTACTTCATGGTGGGCGCCGAGCTGCCGGAGTCCGGCGCCACCAAGCCCGATGCGCTCCGGTTCTTCGACGCCGTCATCGGGAACAGCGACCGCCACCCCGAGAACTGGCTGATCGTGGCCGGCCGGGTGGTGGCCATCGACCACAACCGGGCGTTCGAGTACCAGCCCACGACCCGTGCGGCCACGTGCTGGGAGACCGAGGTCGACTCCATCGCCCGACCCGCCGACCTCGGCCGGCCGTGGGATCGCTACCGGACCCTGCCCGCCGACTCCTTCGAGGCCGCGCTGGCCGGGACCGACACCGCGCTGGCCCGGCGGTTCCTCGCCATGCGCGACGAGATCATCGACCGGGTCCGGGCGCGGATCGAGGAACCAGACGCCCAGCTCCCCCTCACCGACTGCGAGATCCCCTGATGCGCGGCACCGCAAGCGGCGCGACGTTCACGCCCCGGGCCATCGCGTGGATCGTGACGGGCCACGAGCTGCATCATCGGGGCATCCTCGCCGAGCGGTATTCCGCGAGCTGAGTACCCGGGCGAACTGCATCTCACGCGAAGCCGCGAAGGAGCGAAGGGAGTAAGCACGGTCCGTGGCTTGATCCCGGCATCGGAGGCCCGCCGGGTCCACCGCGGATGCCATTTGAGTGGTGTTGACCTCGCCCCTCCGAGCCTTCGCGTGCACCCGCCGTTTCAGGCTCCTTCTCGATCGCGGGCACACCTGACCGGGCAACCCACCAGACCCTGCCATTTGACATCGCCCACCCGGCCCCGGAACTTCTCACCATGAACAGAATCGACGGCAAGCTCGCGCTGGTCACCGGTGCGAGCGCGGGGATCGGAGAGGCGTGCGCACGTCGCCTGGCGGCGGAGGGCGCGGACCTGGCGCTGTGGGCCCGGCGCGTGGACCGGCTGAAGCGGCTGGCCGACGAGCTGGCCCGGGAGCACGGGGTGACCGTGCACCTGGCCAGGGTCGACGTCCGGGACCGGGAGAACGTCCGCAGGGCGGTGGACGAGCTGCTGGAGCGGACCGACCCGCCCCATATCCTGGTCAACAACGCGGGGCTCGCCGCCGGGTTCGACACGATCCAGGAGGGCAGCTTCGAGGACTGGGACCGGATGATCGACACCAACGTGAAGGGGCTGCTGAACGTGACCCGGATGCTGCTCCCCGCCATGATCGAGGCGGATCGGGGGCACATCATCAATATCGGCAGCACCGCCGGGCACCAGGTCTACCCGAAGGGCAACGTCTACAACGCCAGCAAGTTCGCCGTGACGGCCCTGACCGAGGCCATCAACCTGGACGTCTCCGGTCACAATATCCGGGTCTCGAGCGTGGACCCGGGGTTCGTGGAGACCGAGTTCAGCGTGGTCCGGTTCCACGGCGACGAGGAGCGCGCCGACAGTGTCTACGAGGGCTTCGAGCCGCTGACCGGCGACGACGTCGCCGATGCCGTGGCGTACGTGGCCAACCTGCCGGCCCACGTCAACGTCCTGCGCATGGTGCTCCTGCCGGCGGCGCAGCGGAACGTCTACGTGGTGGACCGGGACGGGTAGCGGCGGGGCACCAGCGAGAACCGCTCACCGCTGAATACGCAGAACACGCGGAATCCGGCGGAAGCCGAGACGCCCGCGGCTCGGCTCCAGCCGGCCGCTCGCGTCTTCCGCCAGCCCTTCCGCGCGTTCCGCGCCTTCTGCGGTGAGGGGTGTTTCCCCTGTCCCGGGCGCCCACTGGCCGCCGTCCCCGGCGTGTCCATACCTTGTCGGCCATGCGAATGAGACGGTGGACCCCGATCGTCGCCGTCGCCCTGTGGTGCGCGGCGTGCCAGGGCTCCCGGTCGGAGCCGGGTGCCGGACAGCCGGAAGCGCAGACGGCCCGGGCCGGGGCCGCGGTCGCCGCAGCCCGGCGGGCCCCGTCCACCATCGCCGTCGTCCCCGCCGAGCGGCCGGCCGTGGCGGGGCAGGGGATGGTGGTCTCGGCGCACCGGCTGGCCAGCGAGATCGGCGACTCCATCCTCCGACGGGGCGGCAATGCCATCGACGCGGCCGTGGCGACCGGGTTCGCGCTGGCCGTCATCTACCCCCGAGCGGGCAACATCGGCGGTGGCGGGTTCATGGTCGTCCGGTTCCCCGACGGCGAGGCCACGACCATCGACTTCCGGGAGAAGGCGCCCCTGGCCGCGTACCCGGAGATGTGGCTCGACGAGGCGGGCAACTACGACCGGGAGCGGCACCACCTGAGCCACAGGGCCGTGGGCGTCCCCGGCACCGTGGCCGGCCTCGCATACGTACACGAGCGCTACGGCACCCTGCCGTGGGCCGAGCTGGTCGACCCCGCCGTGCGGCTCGCCCGCGACGGGTGGGCCATGACGCCCGGCGTCGCCGCGTCCCTCGCCTCCGTCCTCGACGACTTCCGCCGTTACCCGGCCAGCGTGGCCGCGTTCTCGAAGGGCAACGGCGAGCCGTACGAGCCCGGCGAGCTCTTCCGCCAGCCCGACCTCGCGGCCACCCTCGCCCGGATCCGGGACCGGGGCCGCGACGGGTTCTACGCCGGCGAGACCGCCCGGCTCATCGTCGCCGAGATGGAGCGCGGCGACGGGCTCATCACGCTGGAGGATCTGGCCCGCTACGCGCCCGTGGAGCGCGAGCCGGTCCGGGGCACGTACCGCGGCTACGGCGTCCTCGGGATGCCGCCGCCATCCAGTGGCGGGATCATCGTGGTCGAGATGCTAAACATCCTGGAGGGATTCGGCGACCCGGACGGGGCCGGCCTCGCGGCGCTGGGCCACAACTCGGCCGCCTACGTTCACCGGCTTGCCGAGGCCATGCGACGCGGCTACCTCGACCGGGCCCGCTGGATCGCCGACCCCGACTTCGAGGACGTCCCCGTCGACCGGCTCACGAGCAAGGCGCACGCGGCGGAGCTGCGGGCCACCATCCGGCCGGACACCGTGACGCCGTCGTCGGTCGAGGACGCGGCCATGGCCCACGAGAGCGCGCAGACCACCCACTACTCCATCATCGACGACGATGGGCTCGCCGTCTCCACGACATACACGCTGGAGTACAGCTACGGCTCCCGGATCACTGTCCCCGGCGGCGGGTTCCTGCTGAACAACGAGATGGGCGACTTCAATCCCGGCCCGGGGCTCACGACCGAGGACGGCCTCATCGGGACCGAGCCCAACCTGGCCGAGCCGGAGAAGCGGATGCTCTCCAGCATGTCGCCCACCATCCTCGAGCGACCCGACGGCCGACTGTTCGCCGTGCTCGGCAGCCCCGGCGGCCGCCGCATCCCCAACATCGTCCTCCAGACCACGCTCAACCTCATCGACTTCGATATGGGCGTCCTGGAAGCCATCGAAGCGCCCCGCGTCCACCACCAGTGGCTCCCCGACGCGCTCGACATGGAGGCCGTCGACTGGCCGGCCGACGTCCTCGACGGCCTGCGCCGGCGAGGCCACACCCTCGACATCGACGGCATCTTCGGGCACGTCCACGCCATCCGTGTCGCCGACGATGACCGCCTCCATGGGGCGCCGGATCCAAGGGACGCAGACGCGGCGGCCGTTGGACATTGAGGGGGGCGGGGTGGTAGGGACGCTGTTCGGCACGACCGCAGGGTCATCGCCAGGCTCGGGCGGGGGGTGTGGCAGGGCAGGGGCGTGGGCCGGGGACCGGGGTTTTGGCTCGGATTCGAGCGGAGGAGTGGGTAGCGACAAGCCTTGGCCGGGAACCAGCGCCAGCCCTGCCGACCGCCTCCCCCAAAGTTCGGCCAATACCCGTTTCGAAGACCCAGATGTCCGCCTTACGGACCCGCCCCCTGCCCCCTCAAGCCCGGCCACAACCCGCTTCGAGGATCCAGATGTCCGCCTTACGGACCCGCCCCCTCAAGCCCGAGCCACAACCCGTTTCGAGGATCCAGATGTCCGCCCTACGGACCCGCCCCCTCAAGCCCGGCCACAACCCATTTCGAGAATCCAGATGTCCGCCTTACGGACCCGCCCCCTCAAGCCCGGCCACAACCCGCTTCGAAGACCCAGATGTCCGCCTTACGGACCCGCCCCCTCAAGCCCGGCCACAACCCGTTTCGAAGACCCAGATGTCAGCCTTACGGACCCGCCCCCTCAAGCCCGGCCGCAACCTCCTTCGAAGATCCGGGCGGTGGCCCAACAGACCCGCCCGCCTCAAAGCCACTCCCCCCGGATCTCCCCCCGGTCCAGCTTCTTCCCCGACCGCTTCGCGTCCACCAGCTGTCGGTTCTCGAACAGCTTGATCAGCACGACGCC
>JBPRGE010000073.1:0-66871 GCA_051418035.1 Candidatus Longimicrobiales bacterium M2_2A_002 | reverse complement strand
GCAGGCCGGCGAGAAGGACCTGGACCTCACGCTGGACATCCCGGAGTCCGGACCGGCCGTCATGACCGACGGGGACAAGGTCCGCCAGGTCCTGGTCAACCTCCTCTCCAACGCCGTGAAGTACACCGACGAGGGGTCCGTAACACTGACGGTGGAGCCGACCGATGACGGCGGCGCGACGCTGACCGTCGACGATACGGGGATCGGGATCGAGGCCGCGAACCTCCCCCGGATCTTCGACCCGTTCTGGCAGGCCGAGTCGCCCAATACGCGGACCGCCGGCGGAACCGGGCTCGGCCTCAGCGTCAACCAGCGGCTGGTCGCCCTCCTGGGAGGGACCATCGACGTGGAGAGCGAACCGGGGATGGGCAGCACGTTCATCGTTCGGCTCCCGCCGGTCCCGCCGAAGGACCGGCCGTCGCTGGACCGGGCCACCGGCGACGTCACACCGCCGAATTAGCCCGGGCTACGACCCGGCGTCCTCCGTCTTCACGGCCGTGCCGTAGCACATGATCTCGGCGGCCCCGGACATGATCTCGGCCGTCTGGAACCGGGTCATGATGACGGCATCGGCGCCCAGGTCCTCGGCCTCCTCGACCATGCGGTCGATGGCCTGCTCCCGGGCCTCCGCCAGCATCTTCGTGTACTCGCCGATCTCGCCGCCGGCCATGGCGCGGAACAGCGCCATGATGTCGCGACCGATGAAACGGGCACGGATGGTGTTCCCCCGGACGAGCCCCAGCGTCTCCGTCACGCGACGGCCGTGGATCGCGTCTGTCGTGGTCACGATCATCGTTGGATCTCCTTGTACGGATCGGTCTTCAGGTCCCGCCACCGGTCGACGAGCGCGCTCACGAGCAGCATCGCCAGCCCGACCACGACCGCGCTGGTCGCCAGCTTCTCCCAGAGCGCCTCGGCGCCCGTGAGGTACGTGTAGACGCCGTATCCGACCCAGATCGCGGCGCCGGCCAGGAAGAGGACCCACCCCACCGGGCGGGTCAGCCGCCGGTTCACCGCGTCCCAGACCGTTCGCTCGGGCTGCATGGCTGCCCCCATGTCCTCCAGATCCGTCTTCATCCGCCGGAAGATCACGTAGTCCCGGCGGAGCTCGGTGCTCGTCTCCATGGCCTCCTCGACCTCCCGGGCCCGGTCGGGCGGGAGCTCGCCATCGAGGTAGCGCATGAGGTCGTCGTGGCTGATCACGGGTACTCCACCCCCATCTCCTCCAGCGCCGTCCTGAGCGCGCGCCGCGCATGGTAGAGGCGGCTGGCCACCGTCCCCTCGGGGATCCCCACGGTCTCGGCGATCTCGGAGTAGTCCAGCCCCTGGATCTCCTTGAGCACGATCACCTCGCGGTGGTCCACCGAGATCCGACCCAGCGCCTCCCAGAGGAGCTCGCGGGCCTCCGCCCGGTGCCGCAGCCGCTCCGGGTTGGACGACGAGGGCAGGCGCTCGGCCATGATCGGGGTCATGGGCTGGGTGTCGAAGCCGGCCTTCCGGCGGCGGTGCATGTCACGGCACTGGTTCCGGAGGATCTGGAGGAACCACGGCCGGAAGCTGCGGTCCAGCTCGAACGTGTTCAGCGCCCGGTACGCCTTGATGAATGCCTCCTGCACCGCGTCGTTGGCCGCGTCCCGCTCGCCCATGATGGCCAGGGCAACGCGGTGGGCTTCGGGTTCGTAGGCCCGGACCAGCGGCTCGAAGAACTCCCGGCCGCCCTCCCGGACCTTGCGGATCAGCTCGGTCTCAAGCTCCCGCGATCGGTCCGTCATACGCCGCTGCGCTGGGCTTTCTTCAATCGTCCTCTCCCGTCTGAGGGAGCACGGGTCGTACGGGGCTCATCAGGATGTCCAATGTACGGCGCGGCCCGGTTCTTGAACATTTCCGGTCGCGATGAGCAATGCGCAGCAGGACGCCGACGAGCAGAACGACGAGCGGCACGATCACCCGACTCCGGCCGAAACGGAGGTCGCGTCCTCTCCCCCACCCGAGGGCGTGCGGTCCGAAGCCGAGCCCGGCCTGACGGCGGATGAGGCCTCTTCCTCACCCGACCTGACCGAGGAGGAGATCGAGAAGGCGCGGCAGGAGACGCCGTTGAACGCGGATATCACGTTCGAGGTGATCCGGCGGCGCGGCGAGGAGGAGCTGGCACGGCCGCTGGCGGCCCTCTTCTTCTCGGGGCTGGCCGCCGGGCTGTCCATGGGGTTCTCGCTCCTGGCCGAGGGCTTCCTCCACACCTACCTGCCGGGAGCCGCGTGGAGCCCGCTCGTCAGCAAGCTGGGCTACAGCGTCGGGTTCCTCATGGTGATCCTCGGGAGCCAGCAGCTCTTCACGGAGAACACGCTGACGGCGATCATCCCGCTGCTGTCGCGGCGGAGCAAGAAAGCGCTGGGGCAGGTGGCTCGGCTGTGGGGGGTGGTGCTCGCCGCCAACCTGGTCGGCGCGTTGATCTTCGCCTGGGGGATCTCGGGGACCACGGTGCTCGAGCCGGCGGTCCACGAGTCGCTGAACGTGATCAGCCTGGTCGCCGCCGAGGGGAGCACCTGGCAGCTGATCCTCCAGGGGATCTTCGCCGGCTGGCTCATCGCGCTCATGGTCTGGATGCTCCCGGCCACGCAGGGCGGGAAGACGACGATCATCGTGCTGCTGACCTACCTCATCGGGCTCGGCGGCTTCCCCCACATCATCGCCGGGTCGGTGGAGGTGCTCTACGCCGTGGTCCACGGTGGGCTGCCGTGGTCGAACTACCTGCTCCACTGGGCCCCGGCCACACTGCTCGGCAACGTGATCGGCGGTGTGGCGCTGGTCTCCGCGCTGAACTACGCCCAGGTCTTCGCCGGCGGGGGGCGGCGAAGGGAGCACATCATGCGCCGGGAGTCCGGACCCTGGCGGATGCGCTGAGTCCCTCGAGCGCCCGTCGCACGTAGACGGGGACCATCGCCCGGCGCCACTCCGGGTCCACGATGCTGTTCGTCAGCGGGCGGCACTGCTTGTGGGCCTGGAGCGCCACCGTGTCCACGGTATCGTCATCCAGCGGGGCGCCGTCCACCTCCTCCAGCCCGGTGACCTCCCGGGGTCGGGACCCCAGCCCCGAGACGACCAGGCGCACCCCGTGGATCCGACCGCCCTCCACGCGCGCCGCGACCGCCAGGTTGAGCACGGGGAAGTCGATGGAGTTCCGCTGCCGGACCTTCCGGAACGCCATCCGGGTGCCGGCGGACGGGAGCGGCACCCGGATCCGGGTCACGATCTCGCCCGGCTCGACCACCGTGTTGGCGATCCCATCGGCCACGAAGAACTCGTCGACCGGGACCGACCGCTCGCCCTCGGCCGACAGCAGCTCCACCACGGCGCCGAGGACCCAGAGCACGGGGGGCGTGTCGGCCGAGTGCGCCGCCACGCACTTCTTCCCCACCCGCGTGACGTGGCAGGTGTCGCCGTCCTTCTTCAGGCAGAACCCGAGCGACCGACGCCAGAAGTAGCTCTGGTTGTAGTACGTGCACCGGGTGTCGAGGCACAGGTTGCCGCCGATCGTGCCCATGCTCCGGAGCTGCGGCCCGGCCACCTGCCCGGCCGCTTCGGCCAGCGCCGGCGCATGGGCCCGGACCAGCGGGTGGGCAGCCACGTCCGCCAGCGAGGTGCCGGCGCCGAGGGCCAGCGCGTCGCCCTCGACGTCGATCCCGCCGAGCTCCGCCACGCTCCGGACGGAGACCAGGTGCTCCGGCTCGTGGAGCCGGTGTTTCATGTTCGGGATCACGTCGGTCCCGCCGGCGATCAGCATCGCCCCGTCGCCGAGGTCGTCGAGGAGGCGCGCGGCCTGCTCCACCGTCCCGGGACGGTGGTACTCGAAGGGCGGAAGCCTCAGCATCCGGTGGCGCCCTCCACTACCGGCCGCTCCGAGCCGCCTCGCGGGTCCGCTGGACCGCGTTCAGCGGGAGCCGGTCGGACGGCGTCAGGGGAGCGACCCAGACGGGCCAGTGGTAGCGGGCCCGGATCATGTCGGCGAGACGACGGGCCTCGGAGAGCTCGGGCAGCGCGCCCAGCCGCAGCCGGTGGAACATCCGCCCGTCGACCCGGGCGGTGGAGGTCCATACCGGGATCTCCTGGTCCTGCAGCCGCTCGGTCCACTCCCGGGCGGTGACGGCGTTCACGAAGGCCGCCACCTGCACGGTGTAGATCCGCCGGTCGCCGACCCGGGATCCGGGCTCCGGCGCCTCCGACTCCGGTTCCGCCGCGGTGTCGGGCTCCGGCCGGGGCGCGGCCGGCACGGCCGCCGGCGGCTGGGCCGATTCTTCCGGCTGCTGCGTCGGGGCCGGCTCCGGCTCGTCCCCGCCGCAGCCCGCCAGCAGCGCCGTCAGGGTCAGGGCAGTCAGTAGACGCATGGTGCCTCCGGGGATGGCGTCGTGCAGTCGGGAAGCGAGGATCGCCGCCCGTCCTCGAAGATAGGCGCGGCCCGGGGCGCCGTCCAACTCAAACGTGCTCCGTCACCTCGGCGGCCGGCGTCCGCTCCTTCGGGGCCGGGACGGTGGCGGGCTCGCCCAGGAACACGATGGCCGCGAGCCGGTGGTCGTCCGGCACATCCAGCGCCTCCCGGAGCGATGGCTCGGCCATGACCGCGCCGGTCTTGATGTGCGTGCCGAGCCCCCGGGCCACGGCGGCCAGGCAGACGTTCTGGATGGCCATGAACGCCGTCGCGTAGTCCTCCTCCCGGATCTCCGGGTTCTCGTGCTCGTGGACCAGCACACCGATCATGGCCGGGACCGCCAGCCGCTCCCGGACCACCTTGTCCACGATCTGCTCGGCGACCTCGGGCTCGTCCACGTTCTTCGCTTTCCGCCGCCCCAGCGCCTCGCCGTACGCCCGCTTCGCGTCGTCGCTCATGACCCGGAACCGGAGCGGCTCGGTCATGCGGTGGTTCGGGACGAGAACCGCGAGCTCGAGCAGCTCGCGGAGGGTCTCGCCGGGAACCGGGGCGTCGGCGTACTCGCGGACGGAGACGCGCGAGCGGATGGCTTCATCGACGTGCATGGATCTCTCTCCGGGATCGGTCCGTTCGGGTGATCGGGTGCGGCGGGACACGCTGCAGAGCGTGTGCCGGGCTCCGCGGCGTGGCTCAGCCGGCGGCGTACGGGAGCGGTCGGGCGCTGGTCGGCGAGTCGCCGCGGCCCCGGGGCAGCGACGTGGCGGCCGGCCCGTCGCCGTCCTCGTCGAGGGCGCCCTCGGCCGCCCGGAGCGCGCGCCAGACGCGGTCCGGCGAGAAGGGGAGCGAGTCGAGGCGCACCCCGACGGCGTCGTAGATGGCGTTGGCGATGGCCGGGATCGACGGGTGCAGCGGGCCCTCGCCCGCCTCCTTGGCGCCGTACGGCCCCTCGGGGTCGACACTCTCGACGATGAGCGAGTGCAGCTCCGGCGTGTCGAGGGTGGTGGGCATCCGGTAGTCCAGGAGCGACGGCGCGTTGTGCAGCCCGGCCTTCCCCTGGCTCGCGGCCTTCAGCGTCTGCTCCTCCATGATCGCCTCGCCGAAGCCCATGTACGCCGAGCCCTCCATCTGGCCCTCGACCAGCACCGGGTTCAGCGCCCGGCCGCAGTCGTGGGCGACCCAGATGCTCTTCACGGCCACGAACCCGGTCTCCTCGTCGACCTCGACCTCGGCCACGTGGGCGGTGAACGAGTAGGCCGGACTCGCGCCGATGGTGCCGCCCCGGTAGTCGCCGTGGACGTCCTTCGGCGTGTTGTAGTGGCCGACGGAGCCGAGGGTGCCGTGCTCCTCCTCGGCCAGGTTGAACGCCTCGGAGATCGGCATCTTCCGGTCGGTGTCCTTCAGGTCGAAGGCCCAGCCGCCGGCGAGGCCGACCCGTTTCGGCTCGGTGTCCCAGGCGGCGGCCACGGCAGCGACCACCTTCTCCCGCAGCTGCCGGGCCGCGTGGACGGCGGCGTTGCCGACCATGAACGTCTCCCGGGAGGAGTAGGCGCCGAGGTCCACGGGCACCTGGTCGGTGTCGGTGGAAACCACCCGGACGTAGTCGAGCGGGACGCCCAGCTCCTCGGCCGCGATCTGGGCGACCACGCTGTCGCTCCCCTGCCCGATCTCGCTGGCTCCGGTCCAGACGGTGACCCGTCCGGACCGCTCCACCGCCATCTGGATGGCCGACTGGGGCATCTCGTTCGGGTAGATCGGATAGTTGGTGCCGCTGATGTACGTCGATCCGGCGACGCCGATCCCCCGCCCCCGCGGCAGCTTCCCCCACTTCTCCATCCAGCCGCTGGCCTCCTCGACCATGTCCAGGCATTCGAGGAAGCCGTTGGACTGGACCCGAAGCTCGTTGATCGTCCGGGTGTTCGAGCCCAGGAAATTGCGGCGCCGTAGCTCCATCGGGTCCATCTCCAGCTCACGGGCCAGCTTGTCGAGCTGGACCTCGAAAGCGAACCGGGGCTGCACGCTGCCGTGCCCCCGCTTCGGGCCGCACGGCGGCTTGTTCGTGTACGCCCGCACGCTGTGGAACCGGTACGAGCCGAACTGGTAGGGCGCGGTGAGGAGCTGCCCGGAGTAGTAGGTGGTGACCAGCCCGAACGACGCGTACGCACCGCCATCGAGGACGATGTCGTGGTCGACGGCCCTGATGGTCCCCTCGCGGTCCGCGCCGAGCCGGCATTTCATCCGCATCGGGTGCCGGCCCCGGTGGGAGTAGAAGACCTCCTCGCGGGTGTACAGGATCTTCACCGGCCGGCCGGTCCGCTGTGCGAGCTTCGCGACGCAGAACTCCAGGTCGAACGGCTCCGACTTCCCGCCGAACGCGCCACCCACCGCCGGCTGGACCACCCGGATCCGGGCCACGTCCAGGTCCAGGACCCGGGCCAGCTCACGGTGCAGGTAGTGGGGCACCTGGGTCGACGACCAGACGGTCAGCTTGCCGTCCGGGTCGGTCATCCCGATGGCGCAGTGGGGCTCGATGGGCGCGTGGGTCGTGCCCTCGAAGTAATAGTCGCCCTCGACGACGACATCGCTCCCGTCCATCTCCTCGTCGACCTCGCCGAACGCCAGGTCCACGATCTTCGTGATGTTGCCGTTCCACCCCTCCTTCTTCGGCGCGTGGACCGGCTCGGCGTCGGCGTGGGCCTCCGACTGCTCCGGCTCCAGCGCGTCCCGGGGGTCGAAGAAGGCGGGGAGCGGCTCGTACATCACGGTGATGGCGTCCAGCGCCCGGATGGCGGTGTCCTCGTCCACCGCCGCGACGGCCGCCACCGCATCGCCGATGAAGCGGACCTTGTCGACGCAGAGCGCCTCCTCGTCCCGGGTCCAGGGGATGATGCAGTACTTCTCCGGCATGTCCCGGCCCGTGATCACCGCACGGACGCCGTCCATGGCCTCGGCCTCGGACGCGTCGATGGACAGGATCCGGGCGTGGGCGTGCGGGGAGCGGAGGATCCTGCCGTGGAGCATGCCCGGGAGCGCGATGTCGTCGGTGTAGACGGCCCGGCCGGTGGACTTGGCCATCCCGTCCACCCGGGAGAGGCGCTCGCCGATGATCGAGAACTGCTTCTCGACCCGGGCGTCGAGCTCTTCACGGGACAGCGCCGCCCGCTCCTGGCGGGGCCGCAGCTCCTCGGGCCTCATGCGCGCACCCTCATGCCGTGGCCTTCCGGTCGTCGCGGGCCTCACGAATCCGCTCGGCCGCCAGCTCCACCGCCTCCAGGATCTTGGTGTAGCCGGTGCACCGGCACAGGTTGCCGGCCAGCGCCTCCTTGATCTCCTGCCGCGTCGGCGCGTCGTTCTCCCGCAGCAGCCCCGCCGCGGACATGAGGACGCCGGGCGTGCAGAACCCGCACTGCGCGGCGCCCCGCTCGCCGAACGCCTGCTGCAGCGGGTGCGGCCCTTCGGCGGTCGCCAGCCCCTCGACGGTCACCACGTCCCGGCCCTCCGCCTCGAGGACGGGCGTGATGCAGGCGAGGGCGGGGGTGCCGCCGAGGAGGACCGTACAGGCACCGCAGTCGCCCTTGTCGCACCCCTGCTTCGAGCCGGTCAGCCCGAGCCCGTAGCGGAGCGCCTCCAGGAGCGTCCAGTGGCTGGGGACGCCGAACGTACGCCGGTCGCCGTTCACGTTCAGGGAGATGGAGGAGATCATGGGAATAGGTTAATCCGGGCCGGAGGAGGGGACAACCGGAGTCCGGAGTCAGGAGTAGGAGTCAGGAGTCAGGAGTGGACGATTCACGATGCAGGAGCGCAGGATGCACGATGCAGGAGCGCACGACGCACGATGCACGATGCAGGGGACCAGAGTCCAGAGATCCGGGATCGGAGTCCGGGGCGGGTGGGGATGTTTGACGGCGGTTCTCCAATTCGGCCATGTTGAGCGCCCGGGGATACGGAAGCGGAGGATGAATGGTGGACGCGGGAGCAGGTAGACAGGTGGCGGGGCTGGTCCTGGCGGCGGGCCGCTCGGAGCGGATGGGCGAGCCGAAGCCGCTCCTGGAGATCGAGGGCCGGACCTTCCTCGAGGCGACGATCGCCGCGCTGCGGGAGGGCGGCTGTACGGACGTCACGGCCGTGGTCGCGTCACCGGACGCGGCGTCGGCGGCACGCTCTGCGGGTGCGAACCTCGCGGAAGGGCGCCCGGACGGGGAGCAGATCGACTCGCTCCGGGGCGGACTCGACGCCCTGGACGACGACGTGGCCGCCGCAGTGGTCCTCCCGGTGGATCACCCCCGGGTCCGGCCCGCCACGGTCGGCACGCTGATCGACGCGTGGCGCGCCGACCCGTCGGCGGTGGTCCGGCCCGTCCACGTGGGCCGGCCCGGGCACCCGACCGTCTTCCCACGCCGGGTGTGGGCCGCGCTCCGGGACCCCGACCTGGCCGATGGCGCCCGGTCGGTCGTGGAGCGCGAGCGGGTGGTGGACGTGCCGGTGGACGACCCCGGCGTGCTGGTGGACATCGACACGCCCGACGAGTACCGGAAGCACGGGGGCTCCGCGTGACGGCCCCGGGAGCCGGCGGACCATGACCAAAGGCCCCGCTGGGCAGCGGATCACCGTCACCGCCGCCGCCCGTGCCGTCCTCGCGGCGAGGGAAGGCGGGCGGGCCGTGGCCGTGGTGGGCCGCGCGGACGAGCACGGCGGCGGGGTCCGGCTGCTGGTCTTCGACGACGGCGAGGTCCGTGGCACGCTGGGGCAGCCCGGGCTGGACGAAGCCGCCCGGGAGATCGGGGCCAAGCTGCTCGACTCCGGCGACTCGGCCTGGACGCTCCAGTCGCCCGGCGGCGAGGCGACACTGTACGCCGAGGCCCACCGGCGACCCGGCCGACTCTTCGTCGTCGGCGCGGGGCACATCGGCCTCGCCCTCGCCCGGACCGCCGACCTCGCCGCGTTCCCCCTCGTCGTCCTCGACGACCGGGAGGAGTTCGCCGACGACGAGCGGTTCCCCGCGGACGCGGCCGTCCATCGGATGGACTTCGCCGACCCGTTCGCCGAGGCGACGCCGGGGCCGGCCGACTTCGTGGTGCTCGTAACGCGCGCGCACAAATACGACTTCGACTGCCTGATCGCGCTCCTGGACGCCGACGCGGCGCCCCGCTACATCGGCATGGTCGGGAGCCGGCGCAGGGTCCGGGCGGCGTACCGGCAGCTGCTCGACCACGGGATCGAGCGCGACCGACTCGCGGCGATCCACGCGCCGATCGGCGTCGGCATCGGCGCCGAGACCCCCGAGGAGATCGCCGTGTCCATCGCCGCGGAGCTGATCGCGGTGCGGCGCGGCGTGGAAGCGGGCGGGTCGCTGCGGGACCGGGAGCGGATCGTCGAGCGGTTCTTCGTCGATGGGGCCGAGGCCGCTGAAGAGGTGGCGGCTGAAGAAGATCATTCGGACGCGAACGAACGATTCGGACCGGAGAACGGATAAATGGTTGCGCCACAACGACTTGACATCTCGGTAAGAGAGATGGTTCGTTCGGGCTCGAACGAAATGCCGAGCTCGACCCGGACGAGCTCCGCTCGGATCCAGCGCACGAGCGAGCCCGCTCCGCCGGGTGCCGCGGGAGCGAGCCGGGTGGAAGGAGACGTGCCTCGATGAGCGAGGAAGCGGTGGTGTACCGTGCGCTGGTGGACGCGGCGGCGGACGGTCGCCGGGTGGCGCTCGCGACGGTCATCGATGCCCGGGGGTCGACGCCCCGGGACGTGGGAAGCAAGATGCTGATCGGCGCGGATGGCGAGCTGGTGGGCACCATCGGCGGCGGGTGCGGGGAGGGCGACGTGCTGGAGGTCGCCCGGCAGGTGCTGGCGTCCGGTCGCCCCGCCCGGGTGCGGGTGGAGCTGACGGACGACGAGGAGTCGTGGAGCCCCGCCGTGTGCGGCGGGATCATGGACGTGTTCGTGGAGCCGGTAGAACCGGATGTGGAGTAGATACAATGCCTTCCTGCTGGAGCCGCCGGAGCTGACGGTGGCGTGGCAGGACGGGGAAACGGGAGCCCGAGGCTGGCTGGTGATCAACTCGCTTCACGGCGGTGCCGCGGGTGGCGGGACGCGGATGCGTCTCGGCGCCACGCCCCGCGAGGTGGGGTACCTGGCCAAGACCATGGAGCTCAAGTTCGCGCTGGCGGGCCCGCCGATCGGCGGCGCCAAGTCCGGCATCGACTTCGACCCGCAGGACCCGCGCAAGCGAGAGGTGCTGGAGCGGTGGTATACGGCGATCCGGCCGTACCTCCGGGACCATTACGGCACGGGCGGCGACCTGAACGTGGACGAGGTCCACGAGGTCATCCCCATCATCCAGTCGCTGGGACTGGAGCACCCCCAGGAGGGGATCGTGCGGGGCCACGTGCTCCGCGAGGGCGGCGACTTCGAGAGCGTGATCGACGCGCTGGACCGGGGCGTGAAGGCGCCGGTCGGCGACGACCGCGGCGTCGCCGGGATGGACGTCAGGGTCGCGGACATGATCACCGGCTACGGCGTCGCCCGCTCGGTCATGGACTACTACGGCCGGATCGATCGGAGCCTGGACGGCGTGAAGGTGTCGCTCGAGGGGTTCGGCAACGTGGGGGCCGCGGCCGGGCTCTGCCTGGCCCGCGAGGGTGCCCGGCTGGTCGCCATCTCCGACGCCGAGAAGGCGCTGATCGAGCCGGAGGGTCTGAACGCCGACGAGGTCGAGCGCCTCATGATCGAAGGCCCGGACCGCCTCCTCCCCGACGATCCGCGGTGCGCCCGGGGCAACGCCCGGGACGCCTTCTTCCAGGCGCCGTCGGAGATCCTGGTGTGCGCGGCCGTATCGGGCACGCTCACGGACTCGCGGCTCGACCAGCTGGCGGCGGCGGGCGTGGAGGTGATCGCCGCCGGCGCGAATCAGCCGTTCCGGGAGCGGCAGCTCGGCTCGACCCGGGTCCACCGAATCGCCGATGGCCGGTTCGCCATCCTGATGGACTTCCTGGCGAACCTGGGGATGGCCCGGACCTTCAGCTACCTGATGGAGAAGGGGTCGGCTCCGGAGACGGAGCGGATCTTCGACGCCGTGGACGCGACCATCGCCACGGAGGTCGACGCCATGCTCGAGCGGTCGAACCGGTCGGACCGGGGACTCATGGCGGCCACTCTCGGGCTGGCCCTCGACCGGATCGGCGCGCCGTGAGCGTCACCCTCCACGTGGGCACCCGGCGGGGTCTCTTCCTGGCCACGTCCGGGGACCGGCGCAGCTGGCGTCTCGAGGGACCGTACCTGGCCGGGCGCGAGGTGTTCTACGCGTTCCGCGACCCGCGGACGGGCGTGGTGTGGGCCGCGACCAGCCACAAGGTCTGGGGCGCCCACGTGCACAGGAGCCCGGACGGCCGGATCTGGGAGGTGCTCGAAGCGGCGCCACACCACCCGGACGAGCGCGGGCTCGACGCGATCTGGTACCTGGCCCCGGGGCCGGCGGACGAGCCGGACACGCTGTGGGCCGGCGTCGAGCCCGCCGGGCTCTTCGTGTCGCGGGACGCGGGCGGAAGCTGGGAGCCGTCGCCGCTGAACGAGCACCCCACCCGCGAGACGTGGCAGCCGGCCGGTGGCGGCCTGGCGCTGGGAGGGATCCAGCACGACCCCGCGGACCCGGACCGCATCTACTGCTCCCTCTCCGCGGGCGGCGTGTACCGCTCCGACGACGGCGGCTCGAGCTGGACACCGATGAACGAGGGCGTTCGGTGCGACTTCCAGCCCGACACGTACCCAGAGGCGGGCCAGTGTGTCCACAAGCTGCGGCTCCACCCGGCCCGGCCCGACCGGCTCTACCAGCAGAATCACTGCGGCGTCTACCGGTCCGACGACCGGGGCGAGCACTGGGAAGAGGTCACCGGCGGGCTGCCCAGCGACTTCGGCTACGCTCTCGCGCTGGACCCGGCGGACCCCGATGTCGCCTACGTGATCCCCGAGGAGTCTAGCCACATGCGGGCCACCGTCGACGGCCGGCTCCGGGTCTACCGGACCGCCGATGCGGGCGTCACCTGGACCCCGCTGACCGAAGGGCTGCCCCAGGAGCACGCGTACGTCTCCGTGCTCCGCGACGCCATGGATCACGACACGCTCGAACCCCACGGCCTCTATTTCGGCACGTCCACCGGACACCTGTTCGGGAGCGCAGACCGGGGCACGACCTGGCAGTCGATGGCCGGGTTCCTGCCGAAGATCCTCTGCGTCACGGCGGCGGTGGACTGACCGCGGCCGGCCGACGTCGTCCACCGATCGGCGCCGCTGTCACTCCGCCAGCTCCGCCTCAGCTCGTCCGCACCGCGAAGAGCAGCTTCCGGAGCGCTTCCTTCTTCTCCTTCAGCATGTCGCGGTAGTCCTGGCGGTCGGTGTCGGAAATCTCCATCCGGAGATCCGACAGATGGGACTCGAGGGCCTCGACCACCAGCTCCCGCTCCCGCGCGGTCAGCTGCAGCTCGCTCATGGTCACCTCCCGAAAAGGCAGGTTCTGTGGGTCCCTTATGAAATTTAGTCCAGCCGGGAGCCGGCGGGGAGGGTAGCGTGCCAGGACGAGGACTGGCGGACGACGCGGGACTGGCGGAGGGACTGGCGGACGACGAGGGACTGGCGGACGACGTACCAGTCGCCAGTTGTGAAGGATATTGGTACCCAGAAGCGGCCCAAAAGTGCTTCGACCCCGGGGTTGGAGACTGAGGGCCACGCTTTCGGGATTTCTCGATGGGTCGAGACTGGCGTCTGGTACGTCGTCCGCAGAACACACGGCCGCCCGCCGTGTACCCTGGCGTTGGAGCGGAACACATCCCTAACCTAGGCCCATGGCAGAGAAGCAGAAGCAGCACCTGGTCCTGATCCGCCTCGGCGGCGAGCTGTTCATCAAGTCGAAGCGCACGCGCTCGTTCTTCGTCCGGAAGCTGGTCGAGAACCTGGAGGACGGGCTCTCGGAGCTGACGGGCGAGTCGTCGGTGGAGCGGGGGTGGGACCGGCTCTTCGTCCACAGCGACGACCCGGGTGTGCACACCGTCGTCTCGCGCGTCTTCGGGATCAGCTCGTACAGCGAGGTGGAAGCCGTGACGCCGGCGTCGGTGGAGGCGATCCTGGCGGCGGGCGAGGCGTTCATCGAACGGGTGCGGGGTCGCACGTTCGCCATCCGGGCCCGTCGCGCGGGGACACACGACTTCTCGAGCCAGGACATCCAGGTCCGACTGGGCAGTCTCCTCCTCGACGCGTCCGCCGGCGTGGATCTGGACGCGCCGGAGGTCGAGGTCTTCGTGGAGGTGCGGAACGAGCGGGCGTACCTGTTCGGCGAGAAGGTGGAGGGTGCGAAGGGGCTCCCGCTGGGGGTCGAGGGGCGGGCGGTGACGCTGCTCAGCGGCGGCTACGACTCGGCGGTGGCGGCGTGGCTGATGCTGAAGCGGGGGATCTCGCAGGACTACGTGTTCTGCAACCTGGGCGGCGACGCGTACGAGCGGGCGGTGGTCCAGGTCGGAAAGGTGCTGGCCGACGACTGGAGCTACGGCACGCGTCCCAGGCTCCACGTCGTCGACTTCGAGGGGCCGCTCCGGGAGATCCGCGAGAAAGTGAAGGAGAAGTACTGGCAGGTGGTGCTGAAGCGGCTGATGTACCGTGCGGCGTCGCTGGTGGGCGGGGAGCGCGATGCGCAGGCGATCATCACGGGCGAGGCGGTGGGACAGGTCTCGTCGCAGACGCTGGCGAACCTCCGGGCGATCGAGCCGGCGGCGGATCTCCCGGTCTTCCGCCCGCTCCTCGGCTTCGACAAGGAGGAGATCATCGACCGGGCCCGGACGGTGGGCACGGCGGGGCTGTCGGAGCAGGTGAAGGAGTACTGCGCCATCGCGCCGGGGCGGCCGGTGACGTCGGCATCGGTGATGTCGGTGGCGGCGGAGGAGGCGAAGCTCGACCTGACGCCGGTGGAGACGGCGGTGGCCGAGCGGCGCGTGCTGAGCCTGCGGGAGCTGACATCGGCGGAGCTCGTCGCCTCGTACCTCTTCACCACCGAGATCGGCGACGACGCCGTGGTCCTCGACTGCCGGCCGGAGTCCGAGTACCGGCGGTGGCACGCGCCGGGCGCCGAGCGGCGGGACGAGTGGGAGCTGCTGCGGAAGTTCCGGACGCTGGATCGGGACCGGGAGTACGTGCTCTACTGCGGCCACGGGATCCAGTCGGCGCACATCGCCGAGAAGATGCAGCAGGCCGGCTACGAGGCGTACTCCTTCAGGGGCGGCGTGAAGGCGGTGAAGGCGTGGGCCGGGGAGCGGGTCACCAGTTGAGGACGACCTTCCCGAAGGTCTCGTTCGACTCCAGGAGCTGGTGGGCGCGGACCACCTCGTCCATCGGGACGACCTCGTGGATCACCGGCGTGGCCGCGCCCCGGCGCAGGAGCGGGAGGACCTCCTCCTCGAAGGCCCGCGCCGCGGCGGCCTTCTCCGTGGACGGGCGGCTCCGGAGCACGGTGCCCACGAGGGTGATCCGCTTCCGCAGGATCGCGCCCAGGTCCAGCTCCGCGGTGCGCCCGCCGGTCAGCCCCACGAGCACGATGCGGCCCCGGGAGCCGATGCATTCCATGTCCTGCTCGAGGTAGGGCCCGCCCACCAGGTCGAGGATCGCGTTCACGCCCCGGCCCGCGGTGGCCGAGAGGACGGCGTCGGCGAACGCGCCACCGGAGGTGTCGATGGCGACGTCGAGCCCCAGCTCCCGGGCGCGGTCGAGCTTCCAGGCGCTGCGGGACGTCCCGATCACCCGCGCGCCCCGGGCCTTCGCCAGCTGGAGCGCGGCCGTGCCGACACCGCTCCCGATGGCGTGGATCAGGAGCGTCTCCCGGCCCCGGAGCCCCATCCGGATGTCCAGCGCGTCCTCGGCGGTGATGAACGCCTCGGGGAGGGCCGCGGCGTACTGGAAGGCGAGGTCGCGGGGGAGGGCGATGGGCTCGTCGGCGGGGACCACCACGTACTCCGCGTAGCTGCCACCGCCCACGAGCCCCATCACGCGGTCGCCCGGCGCCCAGACGCTCACGTGCGGGCCGACCGCGTCGACCTCGCCGGCGTACTCGAGGCCGGGGATGTCCTGCGGCCACCCGGACGGCGCCGGGTAGTGGCCCTGGCGCTGCAGCAGATCGGCGCGGTTGACGGCGGTGGCGGCCACGCGGACCCGGATCTCGCCGGGACCGGGCTCGGGCGCCGGTACGTCCTGGAGCCGGAGCACTTCGGGGGCGCCCGGCTCCGTGATCACGACCGCTTTCATTCAACCCCCCTGGGGTCGGGGGCACGCGGGAAGGGCTAGAGGGCCTTCCTCGCCACCAGGTGGTAGATGAACGGGAAGAGCAGCGCGCCGAGGACCGCGCCGATCAGCGCCCCCGTGCGGAGCGGCGTCGGGTCGTGGGTCACGTACGGCGCGACGCCGAGCATCCCGCCGATGAAGGCGCCCGTCACCCCGAAGAACACGCTCAGGAACGCGGTGGTCGTGGGGCCCCGGTACACGGCCCGGAGCACGAGACCGGCGACGATCCCGAGGGCCAGCCAGGTCAGGAAACCAGTGATGAAGGTCATAGGCCCGGGATATAAATCGACCGGCCGGCGAAGGCAAGCCCGCCGGGCGGCGGGTCATGCGACGCCGGCATCGGCCGGCCGCGTCGTCCCATCCCCGCCCGAGCGGTAGGCGGGCTCGGGGATCCCGAGAGCCAGCACCACGGCCCCGGCCACGAGGGCGGCGGCGATGTAGAACGGGATCCGGATCCCCAGGGCCTCGAAAACGGCGCCGGCCCAGACAGGCCCGAGGACGCGCCCGATCCCGCCCACCACCTGCTGTCCGCCGAGCATGGCGCCCTGGGATTCCACATCGGTCTCCTGGGAGACGAGGCTGGCCAGGGAGGGGAACGTGAGGCCGGTGGCCAGCGCCCAGAACGGTACGATGGCGAACATGACCATCTCATTGGGCACCAGCGGGATCGTCAGGAGGCTGATGGAGAGGGCCACGGTCCCGACCTGCACGATCCGCCGCTCGCCGAACTGGCGGGCGAGCCACCCGACGATGAGCCCCCGGACGACCACCGTGGTGGCGCCGGCCGTGGAGAAGACGATCCCCATGTCCAGGGCGTCCATGTCGTGGGCACGCTCGGCGAAGAGGGCGAGCACGGACGTCATGGCCGTGAACGACATGATGGACAGGAAGTACACCAGCAGGAGCAGCCCGAACGGGTAGCTGGTCAGCGTCCCGAACCACCGGGACAGCGACGCCGCCTGCGCCGGCTCCTCCCTCCCCCGCTCCTTCTCCGTGCCCCGGGGCGACTCGGGGAGGAAAAAGATGGCGGCCATGCCGTTCACGGCCGACAGCCCCGCGGCGATGAAGCCGGGGACGGCGTAGCCGAACTCGCTGAAGTAGCCGCCGATGGCCGGGCCGATGAGGATCCCGAGCCCGGACGCCGCGCCGAGCATCCCCATCCCGCTGGCCCGGTCCTCGGGCCCCGTCGTGTCGGCCACATACGCCTGGGCCACGGAGATCGTCCCGCCGGCCGCACCGGCGGCGATCCGGGAGATGAAGAGCATCAGCAGCGACGTCGCCAGCCCGAAGATCAGGTAGGAGACGGCGGAAGCGAACAGGCCGGCGATGATGAACGGGCGCCGGCCGAGCCGGTCCGAGATCCTGCCCCAGATGGGCACGGCGATGAACTGCATGGCCGAGAACGACGCGATGAGCAGGGTCACGTCGAGCGGCGAGGCGCCAAACTCCTCGGCGTAGTACGGGAGGAGCGGCAGCACGATCCCGAACCCGATCATGTCCACCAGGACGGCGGTGAAGAGGATCGCGAGCCGGGACCTGTTCAGCATCGGTTACACATCGCGGGCGTCGGTCGTCCTGCTTGTACGGGTACGGGTCGGTTCGTAGATTCCCGGCGGACGGCTGACGTCCAGTCGGGCCGGCCCAGACGACCCGGGTCTCGATCGGTCGCTTCCCACGCTCCCATGCCTCTTCGCAACCTGCTCATTCCGGACTTCCAGGAACGGTACGATGTCCTGCTGGACATCGGCCGCGTCCTGACCGCCACGCTGGCTCCGGAAGTGCTCTATCGGACCATCTACGAACAGGCCAGCCGGGTCCTGGAGACCACCGGGTTCTTCATCTCTCTCTACGACGACGAGACCGACCGGGCCGCGGTCGTCTTCTACGCGGACCGGGGCGAGATCGAGCGGCCGGGCGTAACCTACCGGGGCTCCGAGAGCCGCGCCATTCGGGAAGCCCGCCCGATCCTGGAGGAAGTGACGCGGCCGGAAGGCGCGGTGATGCTCCTCGGCCCGGAGAGCGATCCGGAGATCGCCCGATCCGTCATCGCCGCGCCGCTGATGATCGACGACCGGGTGATCGGCGTGATCAGCGCCCAGAGCTACCGGCGCGACGCGTTCACGGAGCTGGACCTGGAGCTGCTGAGCGGGATCGCGGGGCTGGCGGCCGTGGCGGTCTCCAACGCCCGGGCCGTGAGCGAGATTCAGCAGCGACGGCGGGAGTCCGAGCGGATGGAGGAGATCAGCCGGGCCCTGACGGCGTCGCTCGACCTCCGGGAGGTGCTCGAGCGGATCGTGCAGGCCGTTCGCGACCTCGTGGAGGCCGATGGCGCCGCCGTCTGGCTGCTCCGGGACGGCGGCCGCGCGGAGATCGCCATGACGGCCGGCGAGCTCGCGCTCCCGGTGGGCACGTCCGTGGAGATCCCGGACACGCTCCACGGCCGGATGCTGCAGGGCGAGCCGATCATCATCCGCGAGGCCCGCTCGGATGTGGAGGTCCCGCCGCGCCTGCTGGAGATGCTGGACGCCGAGTCGGCCGTCGGCGTGCCGCTCATCGCCGATCAGGAGGTCATCGGGGCGCTCTCGGTGAGTCACATGCGGGGACGCGACTACGCCGAGTCGGAGATCCGGCTGCTGGAGCGGTTCGCGTTCAACGCCGCCGTGGCCGTCTCCAATGCCCGCCTCCACGAGCGGATCCGCACCCTCTCGCTCACCGACCCGCTCACGCTCCTGCCCAACCGCCGGCACATGGACATCTTCCTCGAGAAGGAGTTCGCGGCCGCGGAGCGTGGTCGGGACCTCACCGTCCTCCTGTTCGATCTCGACGACTTCAAGGCCTACAACGACACCCGGGGGCACCAGGCCGGCGACGCGCTGCTCCGGCGGTTCGCCCGGATCCTGGAGACCCAGACCCGGGCCATGAACCTGGCCGCCCGCTACGGCGGCGACGAGTTCATCCTCGTCCTGTCCGATACCGACCACGAGGGCGGCCGCATGCAGCTCGGGCGGGTGGTGGACGAGGTCCGGGCCGACGCGGAGATGAACCGGGTGGGCGTGACCGCCGGGATGGCGGTCTACCACCCCGGGATGACAGCGCCGGCGGAGCTGATCCAGGCGGCGGACCGGGACCTCTACCGGAACAAGACGGCCCGGCGTGGGGATCCGCCGGAGTGGTAACGGGGTTGTCCCATCCAGCCATGGCCCCACGGCGAGCCGGTCGTGATCTTCAGGGCATGTATACGACAACCGCACCCCGGGTACGGGACGAGACGGCCGCCTACGGCCCGCACGAAGTCGACGGTGATGCGTTCCCCGCCGCCCGGGTCCTGCACGACCTGGCGACCGCCTCCGATGAGTCCATCGCCCGGATCCTGGCCCGGTACGCGACGGTCCGCTGCTGGCAGCTGCGGGCCGCCTCCGCCGAGCCCGGCCTGGTCCGCCACGCCGCGGGCACCGCCCGGGGCTACCTGGCCGTGACCGGCCGCTGGAGGGAGGGCCGGCTGCTGGCGCGGATGGTCGACGCGGACCCCGGTCCCGCGGCCGTGCGCGCCGCGGCCGCTGAGGCCGCGGCCGCCGGGCATCCGGAGGGCGCGTACGCGCTCCTGCAAACGGGCTACCTGGCCGCTCGCCGGACCGGCGACCTGACCGCCGCATCCCGCCTGGCCGGCACCCTCGCCGACCTGCTGGAGGCGCGGGCGCTGGACGGCGCCGCGCTCTGGGCCCGACGGGCGGAGCGGCTCCGGCGCCGCGCGGCCCGGGACTGACGCGTCGGTGGCGTCGTACACCGCCGAGGAGCGGCGGGCACTGGCCCGGGCGCTGGCCCGGGCACACGCCGATGACGCGCCGCTGGCGTGCCCCGCGTGCGGCGGCGAAGTGAGCCGACAGCGGGTCCCGCGGCCGGAAGAGGTCGCGTACGTCCGACGCCGGGTCTGGCTCCTCTGCTCCGGGTGCAGGCGGAGCGGCGCCGTCGACCTTCCCGAGGACTGAGCCACCGCCTGACCCTGCGCCGTCCCCGCGCTCTTTGACATCCGTCCCGCGAGCCCGGATTTTGGGGATCCACATCCACCTCCGCGGGTCAGATCATGCCGAAACGTACGGAAGCGGGGCTCCCCGTCCTTCGAATGCGGCCGGTCCCGAAGGGCCGGACACTGGAGCTCGACGCCCTGGACGAGGTCCGGGCACTGCTGGGCGATGCCCCACGCCGACGGGATCTCCTCATCGAGCACCTGCACCGCATGCAGGACATCTTCGGCCACCTCTCGGACCGCCACCTCCTGGCGCTGGCCAGCGAGCTGGACCTGGCGGCCGCCGAGGTCTACGAGGTGGCGACGTTCTACCACCACTTCGATGTCGTGAAGGACGGGGCCGGGGCGCCGGCCGAGCTCACGATCCGGATCTGCGACTCCGTGTCCTGCGAGATGGCCGGATCGGCGCAGCTCCTCGAGACGCTCCGGTCGAGGCTCGGCGGCCGGGTCCGGGTGGTGCCCGCGCCGTGCGTCGGCCGCTGCGAGGTCGCGCCCGCGGCGTTCGTGGGGCAGCACCTCGTGGGCCGGGCCACGGCGGAGGCCGTGGAGTCGGTGGTGCTGGAGGACACCACCGACACCGGGGTACCCGACCACCGCGGCTACGCCGACTACCGCGGCCAGGGGGGCTACGACCAGCTGGTGGCGTGCGCGGAGGGCGACCGGACGCCGGAGCAGGTGATCGAGACGCTGGACGCGTCGGAGCTGAAGGGGCTGGGCGGCGCCGGGTTCCCGGCGGCCAGGAAGTGGGGGTTCGTGCGGGACGAGCCGGGTCCCCGGGCGGTCGTCGTGAACGCCGACGAGGGCGAGCCGGGTACGTTCAAGGACCGGCACGTGATGGAGACGGACCCCCATCGGATGCTGGAGGGCATGCTGATCGCCGCGTGGGCGGTCGGCGCGGACGTCGTCTACATCTACCTGCGGGACGAGTACCCCCACTGCCAGGCGATCCTGGAGCGGGCGCTGGACGACCTGCAGGCCGACCCGCCGTGCGCGCTGCCGGAGATGGTGCTGCGGCGTGGCGCCGGCGCTTACATCTGCGGCGAGGAGACGGCGCTGATCGAGTCGCTGGAGGGGAAGCGGGGCGAGCCGCGGCTGCGGCCGCCGTTCCCGGCGCAGAACGGTGTATTCGGGATGCCGACGCTGGTCCACAACGTCGAGACGCTGTACTGGATCCCGGCGATCCTGGAGAAGGGCGCCGAGTGGTTCGCGGAGGCCGGCCGGCCGGGGCATCCCGGTCAGCGCTTCTTCTCGGTGAGCGGCCGGGTGAAGGACCCGGGCGTCTACCTGGCGCCGAACGGGGTGACGGTCCGGGAGCTCATCGATGACCATGCCGGCGGGATGCAGGACGGCCACACCTTCTACGCGTACCTCCCCGGCGGCGCGTCGGGCGGGGTCCTCCCGGCCTCGCTGGGCGACCTCCCGCTGGACTTCGGCGGCGAGCTGGCCGAGCACGGCTGCTTCGTGGGCTCCGGCGCGATCGTGGTGCTGAGCGACGCCGACCGGACCCGGGACGCGGCGCTGAACGTGATGCGCTTCTTCGCCCACGAGTCGTGCGGGAAGTGCACGCCGTGCCGGGTCGGGACGTCGAAGGCGGTGACGCTGATGGAGCGCGACACGTGGGACCCCGACCTGCTGGAGGAGCTGGGCAGCGCCATGGCCGATGCTTCGATCTGCGGTCTCGGCCAGGCGGCGCCCAATGTGATGCGCAGAGCGATGGAGCATTTCCCCGAGGAGTTCGAGGCATGAGCGAGTACGGGACGGGCTACGGGCGCGGCAACGGCGACGGGACGGAAGGGCCGTCCGTCCGGTTCACGCTGGACGGGGAGGAGATCGAGGCCCGGGCCGGGGAGACGATCCTCCGGGCGGCGGAGCGGAAGGGCGTCGCCATCCCGCACCTCTGCTACACCGAGGGGATGCGCGTGGACGGGAACTGCCGGGCGTGCGTGGTGGAGATCGAGGGCGAGCGGGTGCTGGCGCCGTCGTGCTACCGGACGCCGAGCGACGGGATGGTAGTCCACACGAAGACCGAGCGGGCCCGGGCGTCGCAGAAGATGGTGCTCGAGCTGCTGGAGACGGACACGCCCGAGGCGGCGTACCGTACGGACTCGGAGCTGGCCGAGTGGGTCGACCGGCTCGGCGTGACGAGCGGGCGGCTCCCGGCGCGAGCGCAGCCGGAGGCCGACCGCTCGCACCCGGCGATGACCGTGCGGCTGGCCGCGTGCATCCAGTGCACGCGGTGCGTCCGCGCGTGCCGGGAGGTCCAGGTCAACGATGTGATCGGGTACGCCCACCGCGGCGCCGACGCGAAGATCGTCTTCGACTTCGATGACCCCATGGGCCGGAGCACGTGTGTGGCGTGCGGCGAGTGCGTCCAGGCGTGTCCGACGGGCGCGCTGATGCCGAAGTCGCTGGCCGAGACCGATGCGACGCTCTTCCCCGTGCTGGACACGTACGCGCCACCCGAGCCGGAGACCGTGGGCCGCGACGCGGCCCCGAACGGCACCGGTGGGAACGGCGCCGGCGGGGTGAATAGCGTTCCGTCGCTGTGCCCGTACTGTGGCGTGGGGTGCCAGGTCACGTACCACGAGCGGGACGGTGTGATCACCCACACCACCGGCCGTGACGGCCCGGCCAACCGGGGCCGGCTGTGCGTAAAGGGCCGGTTCGGCTTCGACTACGTCCACAACGATCAGCGTCTGACGAAGCCGCTGATCCGGAAGGACGGCGTGGAGAAGGCGCCCGACGGGATCATCGACCCGCGGGACTGGTCGGAGGTCTTCCGGGAGGCCAGCTGGGAGGAGGCGCTGAACACCGCGGCGGCCGGGCTCCGGAACGTCCTGGACGAGCACGGCGGCGGCGCCCTGGCGGGCTTCGGCTCGGCCAAGGGGAGCAACGAGGAGGCTTACCTCTTCCAGAAGCTGATCCGGGCCGGGTTCGGGACCAACAACGTCGACCACTGCACCCGGCTCTGCCACGCGTCGAGCGTGGCCGCGCTGCTGGAGATGATCGGGAGCGGCGCCGTGTCGAATCCGTTCGCCGACGTCCAGTTCGCCGACGTGTTCATCGTCATCGGCGCGAACCCGACGGTGAACCACCCGGTGGCCGCGACGTTCATGAAGAACGCCATCGAGCGGGGCGCGAAGTTCATCCTGATCGACCCGCGGGCCACCGACATGGCGCGGCTGGCGACCCACTCGTTCCAGTTCAACCCCGGCACCGATGTCGCGCTCCTGAACGCCATGCTCCACACCATCGTGACCGAGGGGCTGGTCGATCGGGACTTCATCGACACCCGCACGGATGGCTGGGCCGGGTACGAGAAGTCGCTGACGGCGTACTCACCGGAGGCGATGCAGGAGATCTGCGGGATCCCGGCCGACGAGATCCGGGCCGCCGCCCGGCTCTATGCCACCGCCGACAACGCCATGATCTTCTGGGGGATGGGCATCGCCCAGCACACGCACGGGACCGACAACGCCCGCTGCCTGATCAACCTGGCGCTGACCACGGGCCAGATCGGGCGGCGCGGCGCGGGGCTGCACCCGCTCCGGGGCCAGAACAACGTGCAGGGCGCCTCCGACATGGGGCTCATCCCCATGGTCTACCCCGACTACCAGAACGTCGACAGCGCCGAGGTCCGGGAGTGGTTCCAGGAGTTCTGGGACGCCGAGCTGGACCCGGAGCCCGGGCTGACCGTAGTGGAGATCATGAACGCGGTCCTGGAGCGCGAGATCCGGGGCATGTACATCATGGGCGAGAACCCGGCCATGTCGGACCCCGACCTGGGCCACGTCCGGGAGGCACTGGCCGCCATGGACTGGCTCGTGGTCCAGGAGATCTTCCTGACGGAAACGGCGAGCTTCGCCGACGTGATCCTCCCGGCCTCGGCGTTCCCCGAGAAGACCGGCACGTTCACGAACAGCGACCGCCGGGTCCAGCTGGGCCGTCAGGTCCTCGACCCACCGGGAGACGCACGTCAGGACCTGTGGATCACCCAGGAGCTCGGGCGCCGGATCGGGATGGACTGGCACTACGATGGTCCCGCCGACGTGTTCGAGGAGATCCGCCAGTGCACGGCGAGCATGGCCGGGATCACCTGGGACCGGCTCGAGCTCGAGCACGCCGTGACGTATCCCTGCCGCGAGGTCGGCGACCCGGGCACCGAGGTGCTCTTCGACGAGAGCTTCCCCACGGAGAACGGACTCGGCCACCTGAAGGTCGTGGACTACACCGAGGCCGCCGAGCTCCCGGACGACGACTTCCCGAACGTCCTGATCACCGGCCGGATCCTGGAGCACTGGCACACCGGCGCCATGACCCGGCGCGCGGAGGTCCTCGACGCCATCGAGCCCGTGCCCATGGTCTCGGTGAACCCGCGGGACCTGGAGCACTGGGGCGTGGAGCCCGGCCAGCCGGTCACGCTGGAGACCCGACGGGGCAGTGTCGTGGCACTGACCCGGCACGACCCGGCGCTCCCCGAAGGCGCCGTCTTCCTCCCGTTCTGCTATACGGAGGCGCCGGCGAACCTGATGACCAACCCGGAGCTCGACCCGGACGGCAAGATCCCGGAGTTCAAGTACTGCGCCGTCCGGGTCACGCCGGGCGGCGAGGTCGAGCCGGCGGCGTTCGCGGCGTCGACCGACGGGGCGACGGGGTAGGCGGCCGCCGGGCGCGCGGCGCTCTCGGCGGTGGGTTTCGAGCCGGTCCGTTCCGCGACGACGCCCGCCTCGGACAGCGAGCGCTACGAAGCCCCGTCGTCGAGCACCCGCCGGAGCCATGACACCGCGTCCTCCAGCTCCCCGGGGATGATGCCGTGGCCCATGGGATAGTCCCGGGCCTCGAGGTCGGCGCCGGCCTCCCGCAGCGCCGCGCGGCCCCGGACGGCCAGCGGGTCGTAGACCACGGCGGGGTCGTGGCTGCCGTGGCCCCACCAGAAGGCGGTGCCGGCCACGGTGGCGGGGGCGACCTCCACGTCCGGGTGGGACGGGACGAACCCGCTGAAGTTCAGTGCGCCGGGGCAGGCGCCGGGATGCCGGAGCGCCCAGCCGATCGCCATGGTCCCGCCCTGGGAGAAACCGCCGGGGACCACGGCGCCGGGTGCGAAGCCCAGGAGCCCGGGGAGCCCATCGATCAGCGCATCCAGCGCCTGCTGGGACCGGCGGAAGCTCCCGGCCTCCGGTCGGTCGCCGCCCTCGTACCGGTACCACGCCCGGCCGGGGCCGTACCCCCACGGCGCACCGGCGTGCGGCGCCCGCGGGAAGACCAGCGCCACATCGGCCGGGAACGCCTGCGCCAGTGGGACCAGGTCGTCGTAGTCGGCGCCGCGACCGTGCATGAGGAGCACGACGGGCGTGCCATCGTTCGCGTCGTCGGGGATCCGGGTTCTCGTCTCCAGCACGGTACGGTCCGCTCCGGGTGCGTCGCTTCGGTTCGGGGTCATGTCGGCCGCCTCAACCCAGCGGCTTCAGTGCCGGCTCGATGGTCTCCCGCTGCGGCTCCAGCCACGACGGGAGCTTGAGCGACGTCCCCAGAGACGCCTCCGGCTCGTCGATCAGGAACCCGGGGCCGTCGGTGGCGATCTCCAGCAGCTGGCCGTCCGGCGCCCGGAAGTAGATGCTCCGGAAGTACTGACGGTCCAGGACCGGGGTCACGTCCACGCCCATCCCCTGCAGGTGCTCCCGCCACCGCTCCTGCTGCTCCCCGTCGTCCGCGCGGAAGGCGACATGGTGCGTCTGGCCGATCCCTCCACGGGCCCGGTAGGTCGAGCCCCTCCAGCCGAAGAGCGTCCACGCGCTGTGCGGCGCCACCCCGCCGTTCTCGTCCCGGGCACCCCAGAAGTAGTGATGCGTTTCACCGTCGTCCCGGTTCACCGTGCGCTTGATCACGTCCAGCCCCAGCGTGGCAGGATACCAGTCCAGCGCCAGCTCCAGGTCATCGGTGATCCCGCTGATATGGTGGATGCCGTCGAGACGCATGTCCGGCGTGATCGCATCCACCGGCTCCGGCCACGTCAGCGCCGCAATCGACTCCTCGTCACGGCTGCCGCGCATGATCCGCTCCGGCGGGATCTGGAGCTCCCGGCCCAGCTCGTCCGCCGACTCGTCGATCAGGTAGCCCGGCCCCGCCGTCGCGATCTCCAGGATCTGCCCGTCCGGGTCCGTGAAGTAGATGCTCGTGAAATAGCCCCGGTCGTACGGACCCGTGACGTCCACGCCCGCGTCCCCCAGCCGACGCTTCCACTTGAGCTGCGCGTCCTCCGTCGCGACCCCCAGCGCCAGGTGATGTACGCCGCCCACACCCCAGTGCCCCTTCGGCGAACGGGGCCACTCGAAAAAGGTCAGCAGCGTGCCGGGACGGCCCGCGTCATCGCCGAAGTACAGGTGGTACGCCTCCGGATCATCGAAGTTGACCGTCCGCTTCACCAGCCCGAGTCCCAGCAGCTCACCGTAGAACCGCACCGTCCGTCGGGCGTCCCGGGCCACCATCGTGATGTGGTGGAACCCCCGCGTCTTCAGCTCATCCATGACCACCCTCCATATCGTCGGACCGGGCGCACCGCGCCCGTTGTCTCCGTCCCGAGACATTTATCTTGGACCAAAGATAACACCGGGGGCCGGTTTGTCAATGGTCGGGTCTCGAGCGTCAGCCCGGGTCGGCCTTGACCTGCTCGACGTAGCCGAAGAGCCCGCGCACGCTTCCGCCCTCGCGGATGACGTCGATGGCGCGCATCAGCTGGGTGTCGTTCTCCGCGTCGCGGGTCTTGACGTAGGCATCGCCGAAGGCGAGGCGGCCGATGCGGTCCATGAGGATACGGTCGATGTAGTCCGCGCCGGCCTCCCAGGTCTCGCGGTCGATGACGGCGTCCTGGGCGACGAGTCGCTCGTAGAGCTCGTCGCGCCATTCGGGCTTGATGACCAAGGTCTCGCTGACCCGGCCCTTGAGCTCGGACGCGTAGTCGAAGACGGTGGTGCTGAACTGGGGCGAGAAGGGCAGGATGGCGCGCACCAGCTCCTGCTCGGCCCCGGACAGGGTATCGGCTTCGACGACCAGGTCGGGCGTGATCCCGCCGCCGCCGTAGATCGGTCGCCCGGCATCGGACCGGTAGGTGGGCCGCTCGGCCTTCCCTGCCGCGAAGTGCACGGAGTCGGCGACCTCCACCAGGCGCCCATCGACCAGCTCCCGCTCGCGGTGGATGCTCCGGCCGACCGGGGTGTACCACTTCCCGGTGGTCATCTTCAGCACGTACCCGCCGTTGACCCGATACGCGGTCTGGACGAGCCCCTTGCCGAAGGTCGTGGTCCCGAGGATCACGGCCCGGTCGTGGTCCTGGAGCGCGCCGGCCACGATCTCGGAGGCGGACGCGGACGCGCCGTCGACCAGCACGACGAGCGGGATGTCGCCGGCGACGGGGGGTGCCGGGTTGGTGTAGACGCGATCCTCGCTGCTGCGCTCCCACTGCCGGGCGATCTCGGTGTCCTCGGGCAGGAACAGCCCCGCGATGCTCACCGCCTGGTCCACGATGCCGCCCCCATTGCCTCGGAGGTCCAGTACGAGTCCGCCGGCGCCCTCATCGATCAGCGAGCGGACGGACGCGGCCACCTCCTCGGCGGCGGTCTCGTTGAACTGGAGGAGCGGGATGTAGCCGACCTCGTCGTGGAGGACGGTGGCGTAGGGGACGGCCGGGATCCGGACCACGGCGCGGGTGATGGAGACGTCGATGGGCTCCCGGACGCCGTAGCGCATGAAGAGCACGTCGACCTCGGTGCCGGGCTCGCCCTTGAGCGCATTGGAGATCCGTTCGAGAGGCCAGCCCCGGACACTCCTCCCATCCACGGCGATGACCCGATCGCCGGCCTGGGCGCCGATCCGTTCCGCGGGCGTGTTCGGGAAGACGCGACGGACCACGGCGCCGTCGTCCTGCGCCTCGATGAGCATGCCGACGCCGGCGTAGTGGCCCTCGTAGGCCACGGTGAACTCCTCGAGGTCCTCGGGGCTGAAGAGGTCGGCGTACGGGTCCTCGAGCTCCTCGACGAGGCCTTCGGCGGCCCGCTCGTAGACCTCGGAAACATCGAGGGTGTCGATGAAGCGGGTGGATACCAGCGTGAGGACGTCCCGGAACAGGTCGGGGCCGGCCTGATCCTGGGGCTCGGGGACGATGTACCCCCCGAGGAGGAAGGCGGCGATCAGGACGGCGGCGAATCCGGCCTTTCGGAGGTGCATGGGAGCTCGTGGGTTTCGGGATGGCTTCGACGGGGAATCCGCCGCCGTGCGTCTCATGGTACTCGGCGCCGGTCGGCGCGTTCCCCCGGACCGGTCGGCCCACGGTCGTGGCCCCGTGCTCCAGTTGCCCCGCGATCCCAGGGGCTCCAGGTTTCTCCAGACTTTCGACCGAACGGATGCGGTGACGAAACGAACCCCCGAATCCAGCTCTTCCAGCGGGCACGACATCTCGGGCGGCGGCGACCGGTACGAGACGCTGCTGGAAGTGCTGGAGCACGAGAAGACGCAGGCGGCCCGGTCCAGCGCGCTGGAGGCGGCGGAGCGGCAGAAGCGGGCAGGGCGACGGACGCCGTACTGGCCCGTCGCCGTGCTGCTGGCCATCACGGCCTGGCTCTGGATCTTCCCGCCGGCCTTCCTGCGGCTGGACCCGCCCCCACCGCAGCCCGTCGGGCAGGAGGAGGCGGTGCTCCGCTTCACCGTTTACGTCCAGGCGCAGCGGATCAAGGCCTTCCGTCAGGCGAACGGCCGGCTGCCGGAGACGCTGGAGGAGGTGGGTGAGCCGCTGCCGGACGTGCGGTACACGGTGCTGCAGCCGGGTCTCTACCAGCTCACGGGCTCCACGGGCCGGGTGACGGTGACCTACCGCTCCGATCTCCCATTGGAGGAGTTCGTCGGGAGCGGCGCCGACGTCCTTGGCGCGGTGGAGGTCCAGTGATGGTGACCCGTCGGAGCGGCTTCTCGATCGTCGAGATCACCGTGGTGGTCCTCTTCCTCGGGATCCTGGCCCGGATCGCGATCCCGTCGTACCAGCAGCTCGTGTATCGGGCCCGTGCGGCGGCGGCGCTCAGCGACCTGAACGCCGTGCGGAACGCCGCGTACGGGTACAACGTCGCCACCAACGAGTGGCCGGCGGACCGGTACCCCGGCGAGGTTCCGCCGGAGCTGGTCCCGTACCTGGGCGAGGACTTCACGTTCGAGCGTGACCACTACCAGCTCGACTGGGAGAACTGGATGATGCCGGACGGGACCCCGACGCACTCGGACACCGACGTCCTGCTCGGCGTGTCGCTGGTCACGCAGGACGAGCGGCTCGGGGGTGCCCTCGAGAAGGTGGTCGGCACCGACCGTGCCCATTACACCCTTGGCGACAACTACACGTTCATCATCGCAGAAGCGCATTGAACGAGGTCGCGGCGGACGCACGCTCGTCGGCCCTCGCCGCGGGTCCACAGATCCGGGAGTGAACGAATGAGCGGGTTCATCGTCGATATCCCCGAGTGTCCGTCCCTCTCCGACTACGAGGGGGTGGCGCACCTGGCCCCGGCGGTCGAGCGGCTCCGGGCCCGGGCCGACTCCGTCTGGGAGCACCTGGAGGGCCGGACCGTGTGGATGGTCAACAGCACGGCCCAGGGCGGCGGCGTGGCCGAGATGCTCCCGACCATGGTCACGCTGATGAACGAGCTCGGGATCCGGGCCCGGTGGTTCGTGATCCAGACGGACCGGGAGCCCTTCTTCCGGATGACCAAGGGGATCCACAACCTGATCCACGGCGCCGGCTCGCCGGGCGTCCTGGCGGGCGACGCCCGGGATGTCTACGAGGCCGTCAACATCGACAATGCGGCGACGCTCGCGGGCCACATGAAGGACGGCGACATCCTCGTGGCCCACGACCCGCAGCCCATGGGGCTGGCCGGGCCGCTGCGTGAGCAGCGGGACCTGCACACGGTCTGGCGCTGTCACATCGGACTCGACGAGAAGAATGAGTCCACCCGGGCAGCGTGGAACTTCCTGGAGCGCTACGCCGGCGACTACGAAAAGAGCGTCTTCTCGGCGGACGAGTACATCCCGGACTACTTCCGGGACCGGTCGCGGATCATCTACCCGGCCATCGACCCGCTCTCGAACAAGAACCGCGATCTGCACCTGCACTCCGTGGTCGGGATCCTGTCGAACGGGGCACTGTCGGTCCCGCCGGGGCCGGTAGTCCAGCCGCCTTTCGCCCACATCGCGGAGCGGCTGCAGGCCGACGGGCTGTGGGCGCCCGCGGTGCTCCCGGCGGACATCGGGCTCCTGATCCGGCCCGTCATCACCCAGATCTCGCGGTGGGACCGGCTCAAGGGGTGGCTCCCGCTGATGCAGGGATTCGTGGAGCTGAAGGAGCGGTACTTCGACCGGAGCCGGGACCGGCCGGCCATCGAGCGCCGGCGGCTGAGCCAGGTCCGTCTCGTCATGGCGGGTCCCGACCCGTCCTCGATCCAGGACGACCCGGAAGGGCTCGAGGTCATCGAGGAGCTGCGGGAGGCCTATACGGCGCTGGACGACGAGATGAAGCACGACATCGCCATGATCGCGCTGCCGATGGAGGACCGGAGCAACAACGCGTTGATGGTCAATGCGCTCCAGCGCAGCTCGACAGTCGTGGTCCAGAACTCGCTCCGTGAAGGGTTCGGTCTGACCATCACGGAGGCCATGTGGAAGCGGATCCCGGTTCTGAGCAACACGCGTGCGGTGGGTCCCCGCCAGCAGATCACGCACGCGTGCGACGGCTGGCTGGTGGACGACCCGGAGGACCCGTCCCAGATCGCCGACGCGCTCGACTACCTGCTGAACGACCGCGTCGAGCGCGCGGCGCTGGCCCGCACGGCGCAGCGTCGGGCCCATGACCAGTTCATGATCTTCAGCCAGCTGGCGGACTGGTTCGACCTGCTGGAGGAGCTGGTGTGAAGTAGGGACCCGGCCCTTCACCGCCGCCAGTGACAGGCCGGGCATCCCGGCCACATCGTCGTTCCCGAAACCCTCGAGGTCCCGGACGACCAGCACCTCCCGGTCGTCCGCCGAGAGCGCCTCGAACGCCCGCTCCGCGAGCTGCCGGGCGACAATCCGTTCCATCCACGCCTCGTCCGGGTCCTGCCCCCAGCCCGCGCGCTCGGCCACGGCGTCCAGCGGCTCGAAGGTCTCGGGCGCGCTGGCGGGTCGGCGATACTGCCGTCGGACGGCGTTCCGGGCGATGGTCAGCAGCCACGCCCGCGCGGAGCCGTCGCCGCGCGCTCGAGCCGCTCCCGCACTCTTGCACTCTTGCACTCTTGCACTCTTGCACTCTTGCACTCTTGCACTCTCGCACTCTTGCACTCTCGCACCCCTCCTCCGGTTGTTGAGCCCGCCCACCGGGTTGTACCTTGCGGGCCCCTACATTTCCCGATCCACAGTGTCGACTGCCATGAGAAGCCGAATCCTGCACGGCGGGTCCGTCCCCCTGCTCGCGATCCTCGTCTCACTGACCCTGGCCGGGTGTGCCAGCGCCCCCCGGCCGGTCCCGGCCACGGACGACCCGCACCTGGCGAAGGCGTACCGGGTGCTGTCCGCCACGCCGCTGATCGACGGGCACAACGACCTGCCGTGGCGGATCCGGAGCGAGACGGGCGGCGATGTGCTGGAGTACGACCTGCGCTCGACCACGTCCGGCCACACCGACATCCCGCGGCTCCGCGACGGGATGGTCGGCGGTCAGTTCTGGAGCGTGTACGTCCCGGCCGGCGCCATGGACCAGGGGACCGCGGCCCGGATCCAGCTCGAGCAGATCGACATCGCGCGCCGGCTGATCGAGGCGTACCCGGAGACGTTCGAGCTGGCCACGTCGCCGGCGGACGTGGCCCGGATCTTCGCCGAGGGCCGGATCGCCAGCATGCTCGGGATGGAGGGCGGCCACGCCGTCGAGAACTCGCTGGGCGCGCTCCGGTCGTTCCACGAGCTCGGCGTCCGCTACATGACGCTGACCCACTCGGCGAACATCGACTGGGCCGACTCGTGCTGTGAAGATCCGGAGCTGGACGGCCTGAGTGAGTTCGGCGAGGAGGTGGTCCGGGAGATGAACCGACTCGGGATGCTGGTCGATATCTCCCACGTCTCGCCGGCGGCCATGAACGACGTGCTGGACATCAGCCAGGCGCCGGTGATCTTCTCCCACTCCTCGGCCTACGCCCTGACGGACCACCCGCGGAACGTGCCCGACGACGTGCTCCGTCGCATGGCGGACAACGGCGGTGTGGTGATGGTCACGTTCGTGACGGTGTTCGTGAGCCAGGAGCTGCGGGACTGGTACGGGCTGCCGCCGGAGGAGCGGTCGGGCGAGGCGCCCGAGGTGACGCTCGACGACGTGGTCGACCATATCGAGCACGTCCGTGACGTGGCCGGGATCGACCACGTGGGGATCGGGAGCGACTACGACGGCGCCACCGTCCCGGCGGGGCTCGATGACGTCTCCACCTTCCCCGCCCTCCTGGCCGAGCTGTCGCGCCGGGGATGGACGGAGTCCGAGCTCCGGAAGCTGGCCGGCGAGAACGTGCTGCGGGCGTGGCGCGAAGCGGAGTCGGTCGCGGAGCGCCTCCAGTCGCAGCGGGTCCCGTCCACGGCGACGATCGCACAGCTGGACGGGCTGATCACTGCGGGCGAGGGCGCGTTCGTGACGCGGCTCGGTGACGACACGCTGGCCGTCGAGGAGTTCACGTTCACGCCCACGAGCGTCGATGTGCTGGCGGCGGTCCGGGTGCCGCGGACCCGGCTGATCCGGTACCGGGGCGAGCTGGACCGGCACGGCAACCTGACGTCGCTGCTCGTCCTCGAGTACGCGCCGCTGAACCCGCCCTCGGAGGGCGGCCAGCCGACCGGCGGCGCCCAGTTCACCTTCGGGCCCGATGGAGTGCAGGTCGAGGGGCAGAACGACCGGGGCGAGTTCTCGTTCGACGTGGAGACCGGCCCGTCGACGATCCCCTTCTTCGAGACCATCCACTGGCCGTTCGAGCTGGCGCTGCTGCGCCGTGCGGGGGGGATCGAAGGCGACACGGTGGCCATGATCACCGGCCGCCGGGCGATGCCGTTCGTCCTCGGCACGATCGATCCCGACCGGGTGCAGATCCGGCACCCGTTCCGGGGAACGATGGAGGTCGAGGTCACAGACGATGGCGGGATCCGGATGCTCGACGCGTCGGGCACCACCCGGAAGCTGAAGGTCGAGCGGGTCGAGGCGCTGGACATCGTCGAGCTCGCCCGGGAGTTCGCCCGGCGCGACGAGGCCGGCGCAGGGATCGGCGCCCTGAGCGGCCGCGGCGAGGCCGTCGGCGAGATCGACGGTGCGAGCGTCGTCGTGGACTACGGCGTCCCGAGGAAGCGGGGCCGGGAGATCTTCGGCGAGCTGGTCCCGTTCGACGAGGTGTGGCGGACCGGCGCGAACCGGGCGACCCACCTCACCACCGATACGGACCTCGTGATCGGGGGAGCGGAGGTGCCGGCGGGCACGTACACGCTGTTCACGGTGCCCGGGCCCGAGGAGTGGACGCTCATCATCAGTCGGGCCACGGACATCAACGGCACGTCGTACGACCCGGACCGGGACCTGGCCAGGGTCCCGATGGAGGTCCGCCCGCTGGACCGGACGGTGGAGGACTTCACCATCGCGGTCGACCCGGACGGGTATCTCCGGATGCGGTGGGACCGGACCGAGGCCTACGTGCCGGTCCGGGTACCGTAGGGCGAGCGGCGGCGCGCCGGCGGGCCGACGGCCTACTGGCCGGTCCCGCCACCCTCCTCCTTCACCGCACGGAACACCTCGGCGAACGCCCGGACCTGCTCCTCGGCGAACGCCTCGGTCACGGAGCCATCCTCGCCGATCTGCAGGTTCTCGTCGATCCTGCGGTCGGGGTCCTCGAACACGAACCGCATCCGGCCGTCCACCCATCGGATGTCCTCGATCTCCGAGACCGCGAACCTGGCCCGGAAGTCGAGCGCCTTCCCCAGCACGCTCTGCATGAGGCCGCCGAAGAACCCTCTGGCGCCGTCCGCCTCGGCGTCCTCCCGCATCTCCGCCTGGGCCTCCACCCGGGCGGAATCGGAGAGGGCGAAGTACACCCACTCCCGGGTCAGGCCCATCTCGACGAACCCGTCCTCGCTGAGGATCGAATGGAGCTCTACGCCCAGCTCGTCGCCGCTGAAGTCGACCTGATCCCGGTCGCCGCACCCCATCAGTGTCAGCGCCAGCGCCATCACCATCACGGTCCGCATACGTGGTCTCCCTCCCTGGTTCCGGCCGTGTCGAACCCGCTCGGATCGGGGCTCGCGCCGGGTCCTCCGTATCGCCATAGTAACAGCCATGCGAGAATCAAGACGAGTACGCGCCGCCCTCACCGCCGGCGCCGAAAAGCGCGTCCTGGTGGCCCTCGCCGACCGGCTGCCCGGCTGGGTCAACTCGGATCACCTTACCGTCATCGGCGTCATTGGCGCGATCGGCGTGGGGGCCGGGTACGCACTCTCGGTCTTCCACGTTCACTGGCTCTGGCTCGCCAGCGCCATGCTCGTGGTGAACTGGTACGGCGACAGCCTGGACGGCACCCTGGCCCGCGTCCGCCACGCGCAGCGGCCCCGGTACGGATACTACCTCGATCACGCCGTCGACGCCTTCACCACCGTGCTCATCGGCGCCGGTATCGGGCTCTCCCCCTTCGTGTCGCTGTACGCGGGGCTCGGGATCGTCATCCTGTACCTGCTGATGTCCATCAACGTATACCTGGAGTCGGCGGTCTTCGACGAGTTCAAGATGGATTACGGGCGGATCGGTCCGACCGAGGTGCGGATCCTCCTGATCGCACTGAACACCGTGGCCATCTGGCTGACGGGCAGCGGTCGGATCACGCCCGAGGACGTGGAGCCGGGAGCCAACCTGTTCGTCGGCGTCGGGCTGGGAATCATGGCGGTGATGATCCTGTGGCGCTTCGCCCGGACCCTGAGGCGGCTCGCCCGGGAAGACCCGCTGACCCACCCATGACCGTCTCCCGCCACGGCCGCACTCACCACACTCGAGTACGAGCCGGGGCTGGTGGACCACGATAATGGAGCGATCCCGCTGGGCACCTGGCAGCCGGTAGTGCCCGTGGACCTGGACACCCGACCCCGGAGCCGGACCGTTGTCGTCACGATCGTCGGAGAGTGAGCAGGACGTGGTCCCGGAGCACGGCAGGGGTCGGGGAGGACCGGCGGCCGAGGACGCGCCGGCGGGGCTGAGCCGGGCGGTCGTCGCTCTGGGCGTCGCCCGGATGGCCGATGCCGTCGCCAACTCCTTCCTCGTCATCGTACTGCCGCTCTACATCGCGAGCGGCGAGGTGACGGGTTCGTCGCTGGGGCTGTCGGAGGCCGCGCTGACCGGCGTGATCCTGGCCATCTTCGGCTTCTTCAACGCCTTCGCCCAGCCGTTCGCGGGGCGCCTGAGCGACCGCGTGGGGCGGCGGCGGATGTTCGTGCTCGGCGGGCTCATCGTCCTGGCCGGGTTCAACTCCCTCTACATCTTCGCCGACAGCTACCTCGCGCTGGTCCTGATCCGGATGGGGCAGGGTCTCTCGGTCGCGTTCACCATTGTGGCCACGGTCGCCCTGGTCAACGAGCTGAGCACGCGGGGGAACCGGGGCGGGAACATGGGGATCTACAACTCGCTCCGTCTGGTCGGGTTCGGCACCGGGCCGCTGGTGGCGGGGTTCGTGGTCTCCGGCGGACCGTACGACATGCTCGGCATCGCCTTCACCGGCTACGATGCCGCGTTCATGGTGGCCACCATCGGCGCCCTGGTGGGGGCCGGAACCGTGGCACTCCTGGTCCGGGACCCGGAGGAGACCACGGCCTCACCCGGCCGGGTCGAGCTCGCCGTCCGGGCCCGCGACGGCGAGCATGTGCTCGATCCGATCTTCACCCTCGGAGTGGCGACGCTGATCATGGCCGCCTGCATCGCGCTCCTCGCGTCCATCGAGCCCGATGTCAACCGCCGCCTCGACCAGGACGCCCGCTGGTTCGGCGTCCAGTTCGCGGTCTTCATCCTCTCGCTGGCGGCGACCCAGCCGATCATCGGCCGGCTGAGCGACTACTGGGGACGGCGCCTGTTCATCATCTGGGGGCTCGTCGGGCTCGTGCCGACCACCCTCGCCCAGGGCCTGGTCGTCACGTCGTGGGGCATGGTCTTCGCCCGCCTGGCCCAGGGCATCGCCGGCGCCGCCGTCTTCTCCCCCGCACTGGCCCTGGCCGGCGACCTCGCCCGCCGCGGCCAGTCGGGGCTGCAGTTGTCCGTGCTCACCATGTCGTTCGGCATCGGGCTGGCCATCGGCCAGCTGATGGCCGGGTTCCTGGTGGGCATCAGCTATGCGACCCCGTTCGCCACGGGTGCGGTCCTTGCACTCCTTGCCGCCGCCCTGGTCTGGACCCAGGTCGAGGAACCGGAGGACCGGGAGCCGGCCCCCGGGAACGCCGCCGCCGTCAACGACATCGGAAGCCCAACCTGAGAGACCCGAACGGGAGAAACGCCATGCTGTTCCTGCTCCGCCTCGTCGCCACCGCCATCGCCCTGTGGGTGTCGGTCCTGATCGTGCCGGGGATCACGTACGCCGGCGGCGCGCTCGGGCTCGTCGGCGTGGCCGTGCTCTTCGGCCTGGTCAACGCCTTCATCCGACCGGTGCTGAAGCTCCTGACGTGCCCGCTCGTGGTCCTCACGCTGGGGCTGTTCGTCTTCGTGCTGAACGGTCTCATGCTCTGGCTGACCAGCGAGCTGTCCATGAGCGTCGGGATCGATTTCAACGTCGACGGGTTCTGGGCCGCGATCTTCGGTGCGATCATCGTCAGCCTGACCAGCACGGCGCTGACGCTCCTCCTGGGCGCCACCGCCGCGGAAGAGACGACCTAGAGCCGACTACCGCGGCAGCTCCCCGAGGATCTCCCCGTCCTCTCCGAGCGGTGGGTACTCCATCCCCCGGCGGCGGCAGAGGTCGGCGATCCGGGGGTAGGCCCACTCGAAGAGGGTGGCCCGATAGACGTCGTCGTCGAGGCGGGACGCGTCGTAGAGCCCGGCCTCCGACCGCTGCCGCTGGGCCTCGTACAGGATCACGGCCGCGGCCACCGACACGTTGAGCGACTCCACGGCGCCGACCATCGGCACCACGACTCGCCGATCCGCGCCCCCCACCGCGGCGTCCGAGAGCCCGTCCAGCTCGGTCCCCAGAAGCAGCGCCGTGGGCGCCGTGTAGTCGAGGGCGCGGAAGTCCACGGCGTCATCCGACGGGTGCGCCGCCACCACCATCGCCCCGTCGGCCCGCAGCGCGGTGAGCGCTTCCTCCAGGCTGGCGTGGCGCCGCACCCGCACGTACCGGTTCGAGCCCCCCGCGGTGTGGTGCGCCGCCTCGAAGTCGGCGGTGGGCACGAGGTGGGCCCGGAGCACGCCCACGGCGTCGCACGTCCGCAGCACGGCCGAGAAGTTGTGCGGCTTGTGGACCCGGTCCATGAGGACGGTCAGGTCCGGCTGCCGGCGGTCGAGGATCGAGCGCAGCGTGCGGAATCGTTCGGGCGTCATGTCGCTCAAGATAGGCGACGGGTTCCCGGCCCGCTCCCGGTGGGACGCGACCGCCGCATCATTGACAGCGGTCGGGAGGCGAGCGTACTAGAGGAGGATGAACCCCGACCCACCCACGTCCGGTGATGTGACCCGTCTCCTGAAGGCCGTCCGGGAGGGCGACACGGACGCCGTCGACCGTCTCTATCCCCACGTGTACGACGAGCTGCGGGCGGTCGCCGAGCGCCAGCTGCGACGGGAGCGCGCCGGCCACACGCTGCACCCGACCGCGCTGGTCCACGAAACGTACCTGAAGATGGCCGGCGGTGCTCCGGAGGCGACCGACCGGGTCCATTTCCTGGCGCTGGCCGCCCGGGCGATGCGGCAGATCCTGGTCGACCACGCCCGCCGCCGGGGTGCCCGGAAGCGGGGCGGCGACTGGCACGCCACGACGCTGACCGACGGCTCGGCGAGCGTGGAGCTGGACCCGACGGAGCTGATCGCGCTGGATCGGGCGATGGAGGCCCTCGACGGGCGGCAGCGCCAGGTGGTGGAGTGCCGCTTCTTCGGCGGCATGGAGGAGACGGAGATCGCCCGGGCGCTGGGCATCTCCGAGCGGACCGTCCGCCGCGACTGGGTCAAGGCGCGGGCGTGGCTGTACCGGGCCCTGTACCCGGAGCCGTCGGACACGGGCCCGTCGGACGCGGACACCGGCTAGCGCGACCCGGCCGCCCCTCCGGCGTACCCGCCGTCGGGCGGTCTGTCCGGTCCCTCCTCCGGGCTTCGCATCTCTCCCTGAAGCCGGCTCCTGCCGGCCCCCAATGCGAACCCGATGATCGAGGAGGTACCGATGGCACGACTGATGCCCGACCCGACGTTCTACCCGTCGCCCACCCACGCGATGGAGGCCCCGCCGGAGAAGCTCGGCTACGTCGCGCTGCTGGATCCGCGGCAGGAGCGACCGGATGCCATGGGCGTGGTGGACCTGGACCCCGACTCGCCGGAGTACGGGAAGCTGGTGGAGCGGGTCGACATGCCCAGCCCGGGCGACGAGCTGCACCACTTCGGCTGGAACGCGTGCAGCTCGCACCTGTGCGGCTACGCGGCGCATCCGCACACGGAGCGACGCTACCTGGTCGTCCCCGGGATCCACTCGAGCCGGATCACGATCCTGGACACGAAGCCGGATCCGCGCCGGCCGGAGATCGTGAAGGTGATCGACGGCTACGAGATCGGGATGAAGACCGGGTACTCGGCCCCGCACACCACCCACTGCGGGCCGGACGGGCTCTACATCAATGCTCTCGGCGGCGTGGACGGCAAAGGCCCTGGCGGCATCTTCACCATGGACCACGAAACGTTCGATGTGAAGAGCAGGTGGGAGGCCGACCGGGGCGACCAGTACCTGGCGTACGACTTCTGGTGGCACCTGGGCCACGACACGATGATCACCAGCGAGTGGGGAACGCCCGACATGGTCACGAAGGGGCTGAACCCCGAGCTGCTGATGAACGGGGAGTACGGCCACGCGCTCCATGTCTGGGACCTCAAGACCCGGAAACACCTGAAGCGGATCGACCTGGGCCGGGAGCACCAGATGGTCCTGGAGCTCCGGCCCGCGCACGACCCGCGCAAGGCGTACGGCTTCGCCGGTGTGGTGATCTCGCTGGAGGACCTCTCCTCCTCGATCTGGATGTGGCACCTGGATGGTGCCAACGGGAACGGCGAATGGAAGGCCCGGAAGGTCATCACGATCCCCGCCGAGCCCGCCGATCCGGAGGAGCTGCCGGAGCTGCTCAAGGGGTTCGGCGCGGTACCGCCACTGGTGACGGACCTGAACCTGAGCCTCGATGACCGGACGCTCTACGTCTCGTGCTGGGGGACCGGCCGGCTCCTGCAGTACGACGTCAGCGACCCGTTCAACCCCCGGGAGACCGGCGCGGTCGAGATCGGCGGCATCGTGCGTCGCACGGGCCATCCGCAGGCGCCGGGCCAGGCACTGAACGGCGGGCCCCAGATGGTGGAGATCAGCCGCGACGGCCGGCGCGTGTACGTCACGAACTCGCTGTACTCGCCCTGGGACGACCAGTTCTACCCGGATGGGATTCGCGGGTGGATGGCGAAGGTGAACGCGGCGCCGGAGGGCGGCATGGCGCTCGACCCGGACTTCCTCGTGCAGCTCGAGGACGGCCTCCGGCCGCACCAGGTGCGGCTGCAGGGCGGCGACGCGTCGTCAGACTCCTTCTGCTATTCCTGACCGTGGAGGATATCGCGCTCTGGCCCTGGCTCACGCTGCTGGGGCTCGGCGCCCTCCACGGGGTCAACCCCGGGATGGGATGGCTCTTCGCGGTCGCGCTCGGGCTGCAGGAGGGGAGGGCCCGTGCCGTATGGCGGGCTCTCCCGCCACTGGCCCTCGGACACGGCCTGGCCATCGCGCTGGCCGTGCTCGTGGCCGCCGCTGTCGGTCAGCTGATCCCGGTGGCACCGTTGAAGTGGGGCGTAGCCGCCATCCTCCTGGCCTTCGGACTCTACCGGCTCCGACGTCACGCCCATCCGCGCTATGGCGGGCTGCGGGTAGGCGCCCGGCAGCTGACGATCTGGTCGTTCCTCATGGCCACGGCCCACGGGGCGGGGCTCATGATCCTCCCCGTCGTGCTGGCGGGTGACGCCCCGATGCTGGGGCCCGCCGCCGGGATGGAGCACACCGTCCACGCGGCCGGGCTGCCCACGGGGCTCGCGTCCGGCGTCGCGGTGACGCTCGTCCACACGGTCGGGTACCTGGTGGTGGCCATGGCGCTGGCGTGGCTGGTCTACGCCCGCCTGGGCGTCCGGATCCTGCGCTCGGCGTGGGTCAACATCGATCTGCTCTGGGCCGTCGCGCTCATCGCCACGGCGCTCGTGACGCCGCTGCTCTGAAGCCGCGCCGCACGCCGGCGCGAAACGCAACCGAACACCATGGAGGCACGCATGATACATCCTGCAATTACGATCCAGGCCCGGGCCCTGGCCGACGCCCGCCGGACCCTGCTCGACCACGTCGCCGAGGCCGGCCCGCTGCCCATGGCGGCGCTCCCGGCGCGGTGGCCCATGACCCGGTTCCTGGCCCGGAAGGTGGTCCTGGACCTGAGTCGCGACGGGCTCGTGGCCTTCGCCAGGTCCGAGCCCGGCGGGCCACCGCTGCTCGAGGTCACTGACGCCGGCCGACGTGTGATCGAGACGGCACGAGATCCTTGATCCCGGGGTGGGGTCGCCCCATGATGGAGGCGGCACCGGCCCCCACCGGTCTCCCGTGCCCCTGTCCCGATCGAGTCGTATGCTCCCGTGAAACCCGAAGACCGCGAGCGCGTCGAGCAGCTGTTCGAGGCGGCGCTGGCGCTTCCCGCCACGCAGCGCTCTGCGTTCGTCGCTGACGCTGCGGGCGATGATGTTCGGCTCACCGATGAGGTGATGGCGCTGCTCCGGGGCCACGAGCGGGACGATGGGCTCCTGGAACGCAGGCCGCCCCCGCCGCCCCCGCCGGCCCGCCCGCCGGGCGACCGGATCGGGCCGTACCGGATCGTCGGCGAGCTGGGACGTGGCGGGATGGGCGTGGTGTACGCGGCGGAGCGGGACGATGGCACATTTCGGCGGCGGGTCGCCATCAAGGTCCTGCGCGGCGACGCCGACCCGGCCCTGGCGTCGCGAGTGGTGGCGGAGCGGCAGATCCTCGCCTCGCTCGACCACCCCAGCATCGCCCGGCTCTTCGACGGCGGAGTCACTCCCGATGGCCGCCCCTTCCTGGTCATGGAGCACGTGGACGGCCTCCCCATCGACGTGTACGCCGACCGGATGCGGCTCAGCGTCGACGAGCGGCTGGAGCTCTTCATCACCGTCGCCGAGGCCGTGCAGCACGCCCATCGGAACCTGGTCGTCCACCGGGACCTGAAGCCGTCGAACATCCTGGTCACCGCCCGCGGCGCCGTGAAGCTCCTCGACTTCGGGATCGCCAAGCTGCTCAACCCCGCGCTGGCGCCCGCCGGGGCACCGATCACACTCGAGGAACATCGTGCGCTGACGCCCGAGTACGCGAGCCCCGAGCAGGTCACGGGCGCACCGTTGAGCACTGCCACCGATGTCTATTCGCTGGGCATCGTGCTGTACCGGCTCCTCTCCGGTCAGGCGCCGTACGGCTTCGACGCGGACTCCATGGCGGCGATCGTGGACGTAATCTCGAGGCGTGAGCCGCGCCGTCCCAGCGAGGCGGTCCGGGGTGCGGATCCGGACGACGCGTGGGACGTCGCCGAGGCCCGGGGTGCGGCGCCGGAGCGGCTCGTCCGGCGGCTCCAGGGCGACCTGGACGCCATCGTGCTGCGGACGCTCCGCAAGGAGCCGTCGCAGCGGTACGGCTCCGCGGAGCTGCTGGCGCACGACCTCAGGCGTCACCTCGAGGGTGAGCCGGTGGAAGCCCGGCGGGGGGCCAGGGGCTACCGGGTGAGGACCTTCGTACGGCGGCATCGGGTCGCGCTCGGGGCGGCAGCCGTGATGCTCGTCTCGCTGCTGGCCGGCGCCGGGGCCGCGCTGTGGCAGGCCCGGGTGGCGAGCCACGAGCGGGACCGGGCGGCCGAGGCGCTGCGACAGTCCGAGGCGGTGACCGGTTTCCTCATGAGCCTGTTCACGGTGGGCGACCCGGCGGACACCCGGCTCGACCAGGTGACCGCCGCGGACCTCATGCGACGGGGTCTGCTGCGCGTCGAAGGACTGAGCTCCCAGCCGCTCATCCAGGGCCGGATGCTCCGGGTCATCGCGGACGTCCATCTGCAGCTCGGTCAATACGAGCGGGCCGTGGAGCTCTACCGCCGGGCGCTGGCCACACTGGCCGGCGAGCTGGGTCCGGAAGACCCGGAGGTGGCCCGCTCCATGAACGCCCTCGGGGTGGCACTCCGCAACGTGGCCGGGTACGAAGAGGCGCGATCACTCCACCGCGAGGCACTCCGGATCCAGCGGAGCCGGCTGACCCCCACCGACACGGCGATCGCGACCACGCTGGGATTCCTCGCATATATCGAGGCCGACCTGGCCCGGCGGGCCGCGCTGCAGGAGGAGATGCTCCGCATCCGGCTGTCCTCGCCGGACCGGGACGCCGCCCGGATCGTCGGCGACCTGATGGCGCGGGCCAACACCGAGCGGGGACTCGGCCACTACGACGACGCGGTGGCGCTGCTCCGGGAGGCGCTCGAGATCGGGCGGACGGACCTTGGCCCGGACGACCCCCGGGCGGCGACTCCGCTCCTGCACATGGGCGACATCTTCCGGGAGCACCTGGGTCGCTCCGAGGAGGCGGAGCAGCTGTTCCGCGAAGCGCTGGCGATCCAGGAGGCGGCGCTCGGTCCCCACGACCTGATCCTGATCCACGGCCTCCACAGTCTGGGCGAGCTCCTGGGCATTCAGGGTCGACACCGGGAGTCGGAGACCACGCTGCGCCGCGCCATCGATATCCTGAGCCGCGCACTCGGCCCCGAGCACCCCCGGACCGTGGGCAGTCGGCTGAACCTCGCCGCAGAGCTGTCCCGGCAGGGCCGGCACCGGGAGGCGGAGGGGCTCTACCGCTCGGTGGTCGACGCGTGGGAGCGGACACGGGGTCCGGGCCACCCTTCGGTGGCGGTTGCCCGCGGGGCACTCGCGCGCGAGCTCGAGCAGATCGGACGTCTCGACGAGGCCGAGCGCGAGGTCCGGGACGCACTGGAGATCTGGGAGGCGGCGCACGGCCCGAGGAGCCTGATGGCCGGGCTGACGCGTACGCAGCTCGGCGATGTGCTCCGGAAGAACGACCGGACGGAACGCGCCCGGGCCGCGTACGAGGAAGCGCGGGCGATCCTTCTGGAGCACCTGGCCCCCGATCACCCACAGGTGCGCGACGTGGACCGCGGACTCACGGAGCTGGAGCTGGCGGAGATCGAGGGGCCGTCCACCGCCGGGCCGGTCTTCTAGCCTACGCTCCGGGCTTCGTGTCGAACGCCGTCGAAGCGGAGCGGCGGGAACAGGGTGGGCTCCGGTGTCCGGCATACGACGGGGTTCTCGCATCCCTGGCAGGGGGACCTCCAACGGAGCACGGAATGCCTCGCACCACACCCGCCGTGTTGGCCGGCCTGATCGACAGCCGCGACCGTCAGCCGAACGGGGCCGTCGACCGGTTTTCCGGCCACGGGATCCTCGGACTCGCCTTCGAGAGCGGTGACATCCTCGCGTTCCGGCGGTTCCCGGTCTCGTCCGTTGGCCCCCCGTACACGTCGGTGTGGCACCGGGCCCCCTCCCGGGGCTGGACACTCTACGCGGATGCGCCGCCCGAGTGGACGTGCGCGCGCTACTTCGGCGCTCGCTTTGCTCGCGTCGTGGAGACCGAGATCGACCTGGACTGGGCCGGCGGCCGCGCGCTGGCCCTCGCCGTGCCCCGGCACGGGATCGAATGGGCCGTTCGGATCGAGAACGGGCCCGCCTTCCGCCTGGCCGCGGCGCTGCTGCGCATCGCACCGGCACGGATCCCCGCACCCGACCGCCCCCGGACCGCTCACACGATGGCCGCATCGCTGCTGGGCGGCCCGCTCCACCTCGGCGGCAGGACGCCGAACGGCCAGGAGTTCGCATTCCGGCCCCGCCGGATCTGGCGCATCTCCGCGTCAGCAGCTACGGTGGCCGGCCGCGACGTCGGGCGGATGCGCGACCTCGCCCATCCAGTCGCCCTGGGCGATCTCGCGATCCCGGCCCGCGGCCTCTTCGCCATCAGCGACTGGCACTTCGGACCCTACGAGGCAGCCCGTCACCCCCTCAGCCGCACCCGCCCGACCCCCGATCCCTGACCCGTCCCCCCCTCACACGCACCCGTGCACCCGTGCATCGTGCACTCTTGCATCGTGCACTCTTGCACTCTTGCACTCCTGCACTCCTGCACTCTTACTCGTCGTAGAACCGCCACTCCGCCTCGTGGTCCGCGGGCAGCTCGGTGCCCATCAGCCGCGCCCGGACCAGCTCCACGGGCATGGGTCCGCCCCGCAGGATCGCGTCGTGGTACTCGCGCTCGGTCATCGGGCCGTTCTCGACCAGCTCGCGCTGGAGCGCCTGGAACTGGAGCCCGCCCAGCATGTAGCCGGCCTGGTAGAGGGGCGGGTAGCTGCCGTTGAAGGACCGTCGGACCTCGGCCTCCGCGTTCGCCCGCTCGTGCCCGACCCGCTCCACCAGGAAGTCGATGGCTTCCTCGGGCGTCATCCGCTCGAGGTGGAACGACAGGCTGAAGATGATCCGGGCCGCGCGGTGCATACGCCAGAAGAGCATCCCCACCGCGTCCTCGGGCCCCCGCGGGAAACCGAGGTCCCAGAGCCGGAACTCCCAGTACAGGGCGTTCCCTTCGTGCCAGAACGGCGTCCGGAAGATCCGGCGGTGGGGGTTGTACCGATCGTTCATGAACCCCTGGAGGTGGTGGCCGGGGATCAGCTCGTGGTGGACGACGGCGCGGGAGAAGTGCTCGTTGTTGCCCCGCATGCTCATGAGCTTGTCGCCGTGTCCCATCCCCGCCGTCGGGTAGCTGACCAGGATCACCTCGCCGCCCAGGAAGAACGGCGCCACCTTCTGCCGCTCCGGGCTCATCATCTCCATCCGCCAGACCTCCTCGGCCAGCGGCGGGATGGTCACGAGGTCGCGGGCCTTCAGGAAGGAGACGGACTGCTCGTAGAGATCCTCGATGAGCGCCGGCTGCTCGCCGGGGGCCACGTGCAGTGTCTTCACGTGCTCGACGGCCCGGAGCCAGTCGTCGCCGAACCCGAGCTCACGGGACGCCTCGATCATCCGCTCCTCGCACCAGGCGTACTCCTCCTCGGCGATCTCGATCAGCTCGGCCGCCGGGTACGGGATCATCTCGTGGCGGAGGTCGGCCTCGAGCCCCTCGCTGCCGATCGGGTCGCCGACGATGGGCTGGGCCTCCCCTTCCTCGTAGCCCACGACGCTGCGCCGGAGGAAGCTCTCGTAGCCCTCCAGCCCGGCCGCCAGCGCCCCGTACGGCTCCTCGACCCACCAGGTGAAGAGGGGGTCGTACCCGGCGTAGTACCCGTACCACCGGTCGAGCGTCTGGCGGACCGAGCCGAGGGCGTCGGCGGCCCGGAGCCCGACGATCGGGGTCGGCCCGGTCCCCTCCTGAAGCGACGACGCGACCTCCGCCTGCAGCGCCTCCACCCCGGCGGCCAGCTCCGTCAGCTCCTCGGCAACGGCCCGCGGATCCACGGGCTCGAGGGAGCGGCGTGCGGTGTGGAGAGCGAAGATCGGGTCGGCGAAAGGGAGAAGCGGCTCCATCTCGGCGAAGCGCCGTGCCTGCTGGTCGAGGAGGTGGAGCTGGTACTCGATCTCGCGGTCGAGGAGGATCCAGTCGATCCGACCCTCGGCGCCGAGTGCTTCGTAGTCCATCGCCCGGAGGCTGTCCCGCCACCCCCGGTAGAAGTCGCCGAGCCGCCGCCTGCGGTCCGGCGACCAGGGCGCATCGTAGCGGCGGTGGAGCGCCGCCCGGTCCTCGGCGAACCGCTCCACGATGGCGGCCAGCTCGCTCTCGGGGCCGTCGAGGGCCGCCAGCGTCTGGACCACCGACTCCGCCGGCCGCACCTGGGCCGTGGCCGGAAGTGCCCCGAGGCCGCAGAAGATGAGGAGGAGAGGAACGGGCGCGAGGGCGCGCCGGGTCGCATGCGTCATGGTTGTCGCTCCGTTACGTGATTGCCTCTGCCGGCTGTCGCCTCCGAGGCGAAGCGGCGGCCCTGCCGCTGGTAACGCTGGATCCTGAGATCCGGGAGCGCCAGGTCAGTCGGAGAAGAGATTGAGGGGCTCCGCCCCGACATGGAGCGCCGTGCAGTCTCCGATCCGGCCGCGGCATGGACCCTGCAACCTCTTCGTGCGTCGAGACCACTCACGAAACCCCAGGCGACGATGGCCAATCCGACCGCGACGTTCGAGACCACCGAGGGCACCTTCACCGTGGAGCTCTTCGGGGACCGTGCGCCCGAGACGGTGGCGAACTTCATGAAGCTGGCCAGGGACGGGTTCTACGACGGCCTCAGCTTCCACCGGGTCATCGAGGACTTCATGATCCAGGGTGGTGACCCGGAGGGCACCGGTACGGGCGGACCCGGCTACACCATCGACGACGAGTTCCACCCGGAGCTCCGGCACGATGAGGCGGGCATCCTCTCCATGGCCAACGCCGGGCCGAATACCGGCGGCTCCCAATTCTTCATCACGCTGGCCGCGACGCCGTGGCTTGATGACCGGCACGCCGTGTTCGGCCAGGTGGTCGATGGGATGGATGTGGTCGAGGCCATCGGATCGGTGGCGACCGACGCCAATGACCGACCGCTCGACGATGTGCGAATGGAGTCGGTGACGGTCGAGGAGGACTGACCGGCTGCAGAGGGGGCGGGTTGGTCCGGGCCGACAAACGAACGGGGGCGCCGCAGGTCGCGGCGCCCCCGTCGCTCACAGGACTGGTCCTGGCAGGCTCAGCCGCCGCCCCGGGGCTTGGCCTTCCCCTTCGAGCCGCTGGACGATTCGCCACGGGTGGCCGCTCCCCCCCGGGTATCGACCGTACCGGTGGATCGCACGCTCGGGCGGGTCGCCGTGCCTCCACCACTGCCGCGGGTGTAACCCCGGCCCCTCACGGCCCGGCCGCCCTGGTCTCCGGGCGCGGTCGGCACGACCACGATCCGGGTCGGCCGGTACACGGTCCAGCCCGGGCCATACAGACCACCGTACCCGTAGTACCCGCCATACCGGTAGTAGAACGGGTCGTAGTAGCCCGGCCCGAACGGGCTCCACCCGCTCCACCAGCCGAGTCCGTCGTACCGGTAGCGGTCCAGAGGCGCGTAATCACCGAAAACCCCCTGGCTGTCGATCGCCCGCCCGGACCGCTCCCCGGGGCCCCGGGCGACGGCGAACCGATCGGGGAAGCTTACGGCGATCGCCACATCGATGACCGCCGGCTCCACACCGGCGTCCGCCAGCCGGACCAACGCATCGGCGTCGATCCGCAGGGGCTCGCCGTCCTCCATCAGCCAGGCGCGGACGGCCTCGGGGTGGGTGGCCGCGTGGGCCTCGATCAGGTCTTCCACGCGGATCGACCGGGCGGCGGCGGCACGGGCCGAGGCCAGCGCCCGCGGTGGGCCCGCAGCGACCTGCCCGGCGAGCCCGTCCATCTCGACCCGTGTGACCGGCGCGGGACGGTACCGCTTGACCCACACGGCGCCGTCCGCCCGATCCGCCGGGGCGCGCACCTCGATCCACCGGTCGGGCTCGACCATGGCGATCAGCCCGCGGGTGGCCCGGTCGGTCCCGCCGCATGTGAGGCGCGTCCGCGTGAAGACGCGGTGGCCGTCGCGGGAGAACGTCGCGGTCTCCGCACCCGCGCAGCCGGCGGCCTCCAGAGGCCGATCGGCACCGGCCTCGAGCACACGGCGGTCGGCCACCTCGCCGGCGGAGACGGTCAGGAACGCGACACCGGCGCCTTCCGGCACGACGCACAGCATGGGGCCGAGGGGCGCGTCGACATCGACCCAGCAGCCGACGTACGGCAGCCAGCGCCCGTCCTCCAGCGCGGCCGTGCCGGACTCCTGCGCGTGGGCCGGCGTGGCCGCCCCGAACAGAGCCAGCAGGACGGCTGCGATCCACGGGGTCATCATGCGTCGTCTCATAGCGCTCCTCCCGTCCGGAACGCCAGCCCTATCGTGGCCTGGTACCCGGAGAGGTCGATGTCGTTGAAGTCCACGAAGTCGTCGCGGTCCACGCGGGCGGATCCCCAGTAGTGCCGCAGGTCCATCCGGAGGACGAACAGGGTCGTGAGGGAAACGTCCAGCCCCGCGGCGAGCCACGGCGTGAATCCGCGATCGCCGGTGGTCAGTCGGTCGGAGAAGATGTCCAGCGTCTCGAAGTCCACGAAGTCGCCGTGCTGCGTGAAGCTGTACCACGTCACGCCCACCCCGCCACCGACGTACGGCGACCAGCCCGCCGGGATCCATGCGTACTGGCTCACCCTCCGCCCCCGGTCGAGCAGATACGCCTTCGCCCCGGCCGTGACCCTCCAGCGCCTGTACTCGGTGGTCTGACGGATCGGCCGATCGTCCAGTGTGACCCAGTCGCGCATCTCCGAGCCGACGGACTGACCGGCGTACTCGAGCCCGACGGTCAGGTCCAGGTGGTCGAGCGCGGTGATCCCCACCTCGACCCCGAGCATCGCCGAGGTGAAGTCGCCGCGCCCGACGGTCAGCTGCTCCCGGGTGAACTGGAACAGGTCGCTGGACTCGTCGGGACGGGCCAGCCCCGTCATCACGCTGATGGTGGCGCCGGGCCGGTCGAACAGGAAGTCGGCGGTCTGAGCGGCCAGCGGCGCGGCAGGCAGCACGAACAGCAGCAGTGACCCCAGGATCAGCGCGCGGCGGGTGGCGGGTATCACGGCGTCCTCCTCATACAGGGATAGCATGAAATATACACGATTCCGCCGTGCAGGGTCCGCGGAGGGGGTCGGAGGCGCCGACCGTGGCGCTCAGCCGGCGGGATCGAGGAGGCCGTGGGCCCGGAGGAGCGGCCGGTCGTCCAGGATCCGGGGCGCGGGCCCCTCGGCCGCGACGACGCCGCCGTCGAGCACGACGGCCCGGTTGCACAGCTCGCGGGCGAGGGGGAGGTCGTGGGTGGCGACGAGGAGCGACTCCGGTCGTCGCTGCAGTGCGTCGATCACGCCGCGGCGGGCCCGGGCATCGAGGGACGCCGTGGGCTCGTCGAGGGCGAGGATGTCGGGCTGCAGCACGAGGACGGTGGCGAGGGAGGCCAGCCGCTTCTCGCCGCCGGACAGGTGGTGCGCGGCCCGGTCCGCCGCGTGGAGGAGCCCGAACTCCCGGAGCTGGTTTCGAGCCGCCTCCTCGGCGGCCACCGCGTCCTCGCCCTGGTTGAGCGGTCCGAAGGCCACGTCCTCGAGGAGCGTGGGAAGGAAGAGCTGGTCGTCGGGATCCTGGAACACGAGACCCACGCGTCGTCGCACCTCCCGGGCGGTCTCGTCGCTGACGCGGATCCCGTCGACGGTCACGCGGCCCTCGTCCGGCGCGAGCAGCCCGTTCAGGTGCAGGAGCAGCGTGCTCTTCCCGGCCCCGTTGGCACCGAGGATGGCGACCCGCTCACCGGGGTCCGCGGCCAGGGAGACGCCGTCGAGGATCGGCTGGCCGCCGGGGTAGGCGAAGCGGATCCCGTCGATGACGAGCCGGGCGCCGGTCACAGCAGTGCGCTCCCGCTGATGACCGCGACGACCGCGACCAGGAGCAGCACCTCCAGGACGGGATGGCCGTCACCGGTCGGCCGGGCCAGCGTCGGGAGCTCGCCGGTGAAGCCCCGCGCGAGCATGGCCCGGTGCAGGCGCTCGCTCCGGTCGAAGCTGCGACGGAGCGCGGCGCCGGCGATCCCCGTCAGCAGCCGGCGGCGGGGCGCGGCGCCCTCGGAGGCGTTGCGGCTCCGGGCCGCCCGTCGCATGCGGTCGACTTCGTCATTCAGGATGTAGAGGAACCGGTAGGCCAGGCCGAGCGACGTGGTGACGGCTTCGGGCAGCCGGAGTGTCCGGAGCGCGCGGACCAGCTCATCGAACGGGGTGGTGGAGACCAGGACCACCGCCGCGCCCAGCGCCACCGCGGCGCGCCCGAGGACGGACCCGAACCGGAGCGCGCCGGCATCGGTCACGGTCAGCGGTCCGAGCCGGACCAGCGCCTCGCCGGGCGCGAGGAAGAGGACGGCCACGGAGACGAGGAGGACGAAGCCCAGCGGCGGGGCGAGGCGCACGACGAATCCGCCCGGCGGGATCCGGGCGGCGGCGGCGAGCCCGAGGACGAGCGCGCCGAGGGCGGCCATCTGGGCCCACGCCCCCAGCGGGAGGAGCGCGGCCCCGAGTGCGATCACCACCGTCCCCAGGACCCGGACGGTCGGGGACCGACGGGAAACGGGCGAGTCGATATGGGCGTACTGGTCCAGGTGGTGGAAGCTCACGTGGTCCGCGCGCTCCGGGCGGCGAGCCGGAAAACGAGCCACCCCACGACGAAGACCAGGACGACGCCCACGGCGCCGGCCACCCACGGGCTGCCCGCCACGTCGTAGCCCGACATCGGGGCCGGCAGGAGCGGTCGTCCACCGTGGACCCCCACGGCCTCGAGCGACGCTTCGAGGGCGTCGGGGAGCGCCGACGCCCAGGCGCCGGCGGCCAGGGCGACGACTGCGGATACCCCCACGACCCCGGCGGTGAGCCGCACTCGCGGGGTAACGTCGGGGCTCTCGACCAGGTCGGGCCGGGCGCGCAGCACCATGGCGAGGATCCCCACGGTGAGCGCGGCCTCGGCCAGCCCCACCAGGACGTGCGCGCCGCCCACGGCCAGCAGCGCGGTGTCCGTCGGCACGAGCCCCGACAGCCCGAGCTCGAGCCCCACGGCCAACCCGATGGCCACCGAAGAGACGAACGCCGCTACGCCGGCCGCGACGAGCCGGCGCCGCTCGCCGGAGCCGATGAGCGCCAGCTGCCACCGGTAGACCAGGTAGCCGCCGCCGGCACCCAGCACGGCCAGGTTCAGGGTATTCGCCCCGAGCGCGGCGATCCCGCCGTCCTGGAAGAGGAGCGCCTGAACGAGGAGGACGGAGAAGAGGGCGAGCATGGCCGCCCACGGCCCCACGACCACCGCTACGAGCACGCCACCCAGGAGGTGCGCGCTGGTCCCGGCCCCCAGCGGGAAATTGAACATCTGGGCGGCGAACACGAACGCGGTGGCCGCGCCGAGCAGCGGAGCCTGCCGGTCCTTCAGCTGATCGCGTGACCGGCGGGCGGCCACGGCCAGGGCCGTCGCGCTCAGCGCGGCGGCGCCCGCGATGACGGGCGGGGTGAGCAGGCCGTCGGGGATGTGAGCCATGCCTGGCGGGTTCCGGGTCGTGTTGCGGATGGCCGTGTCCAGAGCCGTTGGATGGTAACGCCGGATACGAGGCCCGATCAACTGCCGGGTGGGCTGCGAGCGGTCTCCCCCGGCCCGGTGCGCGGCGACCGACGTTTGCCCGCAGTCTCCCCGGCACGCATCATTTCGGTGGAACTCGCCCCCGGAGCCGCTCCTCGATGCCAGACACGAGCCAGCCGGATGCCCGCTTCACTCGCGCCCTCCTGCGCGACGTGCGCGCGCTTCAGCGCATCCTTGAGGCGGGCGGGATCGAGGCCGCTGTACGCCGGGTCGGCGCGGAGCAGGAGCTGATCCTCGTGGATCCCCGTCGCCGCGTGGCGCCGGTGGCCATGGAGGTACTGGAGGAGCTGGACGACCCGCGGTTCACCACGGAGCTGGCCCGGTTCAATGTCGAGGTCAACGTGCCACCCGCGGAGGTGACACCCACGCTCCTGTCGGGGCTGGAGTCGACGCTCGACGACCTGGTGAGTCGTGTGCAGGCCGTGGCGCGAAAGCACAACGCCGACGTGGTGCTCACCGGGATCCTGCCGTGCCTGAACCAGCGGGACCTTTCACTGGAGAACATGACGCCGCGCGACCGGTACCGGCGGCTGAACGAGGCGACCATGGCGCTGGCGGAGGGCCGGATGCTCCTCCACATCAGCGGCACCGACGAGCTGCGGGTGGAGCACGACTCGGTGATGCTCGAGGCGTGCAACACGAGCTACCAGGTGCACCTCCAGGTGGAGCCCGGTGAGTTCGGGCGGCTGTACAACGCCGCCCAGCTCATCACTGCACCGCTGCTCGCCGTCTCGGCCAACTCGCCGTTCCTGTTCGGCAAGCGGCTGTGGGCGGAGACCCGGATCGCCGTCTTCCGGCAGTCCATCGACACCCGCGCGGCGTCGCCGTCGCTGCGGGAGCTGACGCCCCGAGTCCGGTTCGGGGACACGTGGATCGAGCAGGGTGTGGTCGAGCTGTTCGAGGAAGACATCGTCCGGTTCCGGACCATGGTGACCCAGGAGCCCGATGAGGATCCGCTGGAGGTGCTGGACGCCGGCGGCGTGCCGGAGCTCGGCTGCCTCCAGCTCCACAACAGCACCATCTACCGGTGGAACCGGCCGTGCTACGGCGTCACGGACGGGAAGCCGCACCTTCGGATCGAGTGCCGGGCGTTGCCGTCGGGGCCGACCATCGCCGACGAGGTGGCGAACTCGGCGTTCTGGCTCGGACTCGTGCTCGGCGCGGCCGAGGCCTACCCGGACCTCTCCGACCGCCTGGACTTCGCCGACGTGAAGGCCAATTTCTTCGCGGCCGCGCGCCGGGGCCTCAACACCGGGTTCACGTGGATCGATGACGAGACGGTCCCGGCGCCCGAGCTGATCCGGGACCGCCTCCTCCCGCTGGCCGCCGACGGGCTCGCGCAGCTCGGGATCGACGCCGACGAGGCCGACCGGTACCTGACGCTCATCGACCGCCGGGTCGCCGAGGACATGACGGGCACCCGGTGGCTGGAGAAGTCGGCCCACGCGATGCAGGGCGTGGCGAGCCGGCCGGAGCGATGTGCGGCGCTGACGTCGGCCATGATCGCCCGGCAGCAGTCCGGCCTGGCGGTCCACGCGTGGCGGCTGGCCCGGATCGAGGAGGGGATCGGCACCACGGGCCCGACCGTCGACCAGTACATGACGACGCAGCTGTTCACCGTGCACGAGGACGAGCTGGTCGACCTGGCCGCGTTCATCATGGACCGGGAGAAGACCCGGCAGATCCTGGTGGAGGACCGGGAGTTCCAGCTCGTGGGACTGATCTCCTACAGGTCGCTGCTCCGGCTGCTGGCGTCCGGCCGGATCCAGGAGCTCGGCGAGCCGGTGCCGGTGAGCGAGGTGATGACCCGCGATCCGGTCACGATCCCGCCGGACACCCCGGTCCTCGAGGCGATCCGCCTGATGCGGGAGCACGAGGTCTCGTGCCTCCCCGTGGTGCAGGACGACCAGCTGGTGGGTATCCTCAGTGAGCGGGACTTCATGCCCCTGGCCTCCGAGCTGCTCGACAGCTCGTTCATCCCGGACGAATGACCCGGGCGAAGGACGGATCGACGTGACCGAATACAGTGCCGAGGACCTGATCGGGACCCTCGAGCTGGAATCGCTGGAGCACAACATCTACCGCGGCCGGAACCGGGACATCGGGACCCGCCACATCTACGGCGGGCAGGTGCTCGCCCAGTCCGTCGTGGCTGCGAGCCGGACTGTCGACGACGACCGGCCCGTCCACAGCATGCACGGGTACTTCATCCTTCCCGGCGACCTCGAGGCGCCCGTCGTCTACTTCGTCGACCGGCTCCGCGACGGCGGCAGCTTCACCACCCGTCGCGTGACGGGCATCCAGCACGGCCGGGCCATCTTCACGATGTCCGCGTCCTTCCACCGGACCGAGGAGGGGCCGGAGCACCAGACCAACATGCCCGACGTGCCGGGGCCGGACGGGCTGCCCTCGGAGCTGGATCTGATCCGCCGGATGGAGGACCGGATCCCCGAAGGGGCGCGGTCCGTGCTGACCCAGGACCGGCCGCTGGACATCCGGCCCGTGGACCCCGTCGACCCCTTCGAGCCCGAGGTCCGGGACCCCATCCGCCACATCTGGGTCCGGGCCCTCGGCGACGTCCGATCCGCGCTCCACCACCGGGCGATCCTGGCGTACGCATCGGATTACGGGCTCCTGGGCGCGGCGCTCCAGCCCCACGGCATCACCTGGCGGCGGGATGACGTCATGGTCGCCTCCCTCGACCACGCCATCTGGTACCACCGGGACCCGGATGTGAACGACTGGCTCCTCTTCACCATGGAGAGCCCCACCGCCGGGGGGGCACGGGGCTTCAGCCGGGGCACTTTCTTCACCCGCGAGGGCACCCTCGTGGCATCCGTGGCGCAGGAGGGGCTCGTTCGGATGCTCGACGACGACTGACGGCGGGCGGGGGTCAGCCGGCGCCCGGACCCAGCCAGGACGCAGGCGCGGCGGGGTGGGCGGGGCGGGCGGAGCGGGCGGGGCGGGCGGGGAGTCGTCGGATATCGGGACAGGTCCCCACCGATCCGCCGGCTGACGGACGGGTGGGGGATCGTGAACAAGGAACGTCGATGATCCCCCAGGCGTCGTGGTCAGAACCGATCGTTGGGGGATCGCAGACAAGATGTGTGCACAATCCCCCAAGGATCCCAGCGAGCGCGCGATCCCTGGGGCGTTCTCCCGACGCCCGGGACATTCTCCCGACACCCGGGCATTCTCCCGACACCCCGGCGAGGCGTCGCTGCACGCTGCCTCGTGGTCGATTCGGCCGCGGAGGCCCTATATTGCAGATGTCGGACCCTGCCCCACGCTCTCCGGCCGATTCTCATCGGACGACGGAGGCGACATGCACGAGATTCAGCGCGTCCAGTACTTCTATACCACTGTCGAGGACCGGCCCGGCGAGGCGTTCCGCTTCCTGTCGTCGCTCGACGACCTCGGTATCAACATGCTGGCCTTCACGGCGATCCCCGTGGGGCTGATGCAGACGCAGCTGACCATCTTCCCCGCGGACTCGGCCCAGCTGAAGGAGCAGGGGCGCAGGAGCGGGTTCCCGCTGGATGGTCCACACCACGCGCTGCTGGTGCAGGGCCGGGACGTGCCCGGCGCGCTGGTCGGGATCCACGAGAAGCTGTACCAGGCGGGGATCAACGTCTACGCCTCGACCGGGGTGACGGGCGGCGACAGCTACGGCTACATCCTCTACATCCGGCCGGAGGACTTCGAGCAGGCGGCGGACGCCCTGGACGCGTGACGCCGGGCCCCGGCCGGTCAGGTCGGGATGAGCAGCGTCAGGACGGTGAGGCCCGCGGCCAGGAGCGCGGAATTGGCGTGGACGAGCCGGACCTGCGTCCGGATCCGGGCCAGCTCCTCCGGGTCGTCGATGGCCTCGGGGCCGTCATCCATGTCGCGCAGACCGCGCGACGCGAGCCGCAGTCACGTCTTCTCCCGGTGCTGGAAGAAGCCGACGGCGCCGGCCCAGAGCGGGATGAAGAGTGCCAGTCGCCAGAGTCGGTTGGCGTCGATTACCAGGAGCGCCGCGAGGCCGGCCCCGGCCGCGGCCCAGGCGACCAGTCCGAGGATCAGCCGGTGCCGTCGCTGCAGCGTGCCGATATTGGGGACCAGGCCCTGGCGGCTCACGACGACCCCGCACCGTTGACCAGGAAGGAAACGGCATCCCGGAAGGTGTCGACCCGGGGGAAGCCGTTGTGGAGCGGCTCCACGACGTCGTGCTGCCACGGCTCGTCGACCTCCACGAGGAGCGCGCGCGCACCGACCTCGAGCGCCGGGTTGATGTCGCTTCGGATGCTGTTGCCCACCATCCACGCCCGCGCCGGGTCCGTCACGCCGAACTCGGCGAGCGTCGCCTCGAGCACCTCCGCCGTCTTGAGCGGGACCACCCTCACCCGGTCGGGACCCACGGCGGCCAGGGCGCCGGCGTCGCGTACGCACGCCAGCTGGTAGTCCGTGTCGCTGGCCTGGGTGTAGACGGCCGTCGGGAGCACCATCGCCAGCCGCTCCAGCGCGGCGATCGCCCCGTCGATGACCGGCGGCGTGCCCGCCACGTCCACCCCGAAGCGACGGACCGCTTCCAGGACTCCCGGATCCGCCTGGACACCGGCGTGCCGACACAGCGCGCGGTAGGTTTCCGTGAACGCCCTGGGCATCCGCTGCGGTCCCAGCCCGAGCTCCTCCCGGAGCCCGGGGTCCACCTCGTGATGGTGGACCTGCTCGACCCACTCCCGGTCGTGGCCGAGCTCGGCCATCCGGTCGAACAGGAGACGCCGGGCCCGCTCGAAACGGGGTGCCGTGTCCACCAGAGTGTCGTCGAAGTCGACGAGGACGAGGTCGATATCGCGATCGCGCGTCATGCCGACAACCTAACAGGAACGGGCGCAGAGCCAAGGTCCCCGTGCACACGGTCCGCGCGCACCGATCTTGCCGCAAAATGGATGTGGACGCTGGAGTCGCCGCGCAGCCCGAGGAGGCACGCATGAACGGCGGGGAGGAAAGGCCCCCGGAATCGGAGGCGAGGGAAGACGAGGCCCGGTCGCTGCTGGATGGGTTCGCCGCCACCACCGGGGTCACGGGCGGCGTGGAGCCGCGTCGCTACCTGTGGACCGACGCGTTCGCGGTCTGCACCTGGCTGGGCCTCGGCGAGACGGAGAAGGCGCTCGCGCTGATCGACCAGGTGCACCGCGTGCTCGGCCGACACCGGCCGGACGACGAACGGGACGGCTGGATCAGCGGGCTGTCGGAGGAGGACGGCCGCGAGCACCCCACGGCGGGCGGCCTGCGGATCGGGAAGCCGCTCCCGGAACGGGGCCCGGACGACCCGTACGACCGTCAGCTCGAATGGGAGCGGGACGGGCAGTACTTCCACTACCTGACGAAGTGGATGCACGCGCTGGAGCGGGCGGCCGCGGTGACGGGCGCGGCACGGTACCACCGGTGGGCGGCCGAGCTGGCCACGGTGGCGTACGAGCGGTTCGGCCACGGGCCGACGGGCACACCGACCCGTCTCTACTGGAAGATGAGCATCGACCTGAACCGCCCGGTGGTCCCGAGCATGGGCCAGCACGACCCGCTGGATGGGTACGTGGCGCTGAGCGGGATCCGGGACGGCCCCGGCGGGAGAGGGGAGGCGCTGGAGCCCCGTCTCGCGGCGGCACTCGACGGCGCCATCGATGGGCTCGCCCGGATCACGGACGCCACGGAGCTGGGGACCGACGACCCTCTGGGCGTCGGGTCGCTCCTGACGGATGGCTGGCTGCTGGCCCGGGTCACCGAGCCCGAGCAGCCGGAGCGGGCGCGGATCCTGGAGCGGGTGCTCGAGGCCGGCGAGGCCAGCCTGGGGGCGGTCCGGCGATCCCGGCTCCTGGATCTCCCGGCCACGCAGCGGCTGGCGTTCCGGGAGCTGGGGCTCGCCCTCGGGATCGAGGCCGTCACCCGGCTCGCCGCACAGGTCGGCTCCGGGCCGGGGAGCACCGGCGTGGTCTCGGCCGCAGCGCAATGGGCCGAGTCCATGGCCGGCGCCGGGCACCTGCGCTCGGCGATCCAGGAGTTCTGGCGCCAGCCGGAGAACCGGGGCGCGCCCACCTGGGCCGATCACGAGGACATCAACACCGTCATGCTGGCGGCCAGCCTCGCGCCGGACGGCTGTCTCGGCGCGTGGGAGGCAGAGTGACGGCCGTCGCATGACACCGGTGGGCGTGATGTTTGCGAAATGCCGGGTGGACAGACGCAACAGCAGCGAACGGAGGCGATCGATGCGCAGTGTGATCACGACGGCGGTACTGGCGCTCCTCGTGGGTGCCGGCGGTGTCGCGGCCCAGGAGATGACGGCCACGGCGACGCTCATCAACCCGGAAGGCGACGAGATCGGCCAGGCCGAGCTGATCGAGACGCCGAACGAAGGCGTTCTCATCAAGGTCCAGGTCGAAGGGCTCGCGCCCGGCGCACACGGCTTCCACATCCACGAGACCGGCGAGTGCACCGCGCCGGACTTCTCCTCCGCCGGCGGTCACTACGCACCCCGGGGCCACGCCCACGGCGTCCTCCACCCCGATGGGAAGCACGCGGGCGACCTGCTGAACCTGGTCGTGCCGGAGAGCGGCACCGTGGACACCGAGCGGCTCGCGCCGGGCGTCACGCTCATGGCTGACGCCGAAGGCTCCCTCTTCGATGACGACGGCTCCGCCCTCGTCATCCACGCCAACGCCGACGACTACGAGAGCCAGCCTGCCGGTGGCGGGGGCCCGAAGGTGGCGTGCGGGGTCATCCGCCAGCGGTGAGCTCCGCGTAGCCCGGGGGGAGCACCAGCCGGGGACGCGCCCGACGAACGGACACGCCCGGCGGACGGGCTACGTGTCGATCGCGTAGTCCCGTCCGTCGGGGAGCTTCCCCGTGGCGCCGAGGATCCATCGGAAGCACCTGTGGGCGACATCCACGGGCTCCAGGAACATCATGGGGCAGCCGCCGTCCAGGACGGCGATCCCCGCGTCACGACAGATCGCGGTGGCCTCGTCCGACACACTGCCGGTGCCGAAGGAACGGTGCATCCAGACCCGGGGCACCCCCGTCTCGACGCAGTCCCGGGCGACGGCCGGCGCCACGTCCGGGTGGGTGGCAATGAGTACCGCATCGGGCCGCTCGGGGACCGCCGACACCGACGGGTAGGCCCGGTCGCCTTCCAGCTCGTCGGCAGCGGGGCTCACCGGGACCACGGTATACCCGCTGTCCCGCAGCCTGCGGTAGATGGCGTTGGCCGCCTGCCTGGAATCGCGGGAGACCCCGGCCACCGCGATGCGCTCCTGGGCCAGGAACTCCCCGGCTGCCTCTCTCAGTCCCTTCTCCATGGCTCCCTCCGGTCGATGACACGCCCACCCGATGGATAGCGGGTTGGAAGGCGTTCCGCTGTGGGGAAAAGGAGGATTCCGGGCGAGCCGGTACGCGGCGACGTCAGGGGACGGCCGACGATCCCTGGCAGCCGGGGCACCAGTACGTGCTGCGACCCATGTCCCCCTGGAGGAACCGCTCGACGGGGGTCGCGCACTCGAGGCACGGCTCACCCTTCCGGCCGTACACCCAGAGTCGCTCGCTCGACGGGGTCGGCCGACGCTCCAGCGGAACGTGCGTGCGACGACGCTGGCCCAGGTTGCGTCGCATGAGCCGGCTCGCCGTCTCGTACAGACCCCGGAGCGTGGCCGGGGAGAGGTCGCCGACCGGGGCCCGGGGATGGACCCGGCACTCGAAGAGGACCTCGCTCTTGTAGACGTTGCCGACCCCGGCGGCCACGCGCTGGTCCATGAGCAGATCGCCGACCTCGCGGCCGCGGTACGCCGGCTGACGGGCGCGGCGGACGGCGCACTCCAGATCGGGCGGCTCGGTCAGCAGGTCGGGACCGAGCCGGGCCAGCTTCGGGTGCCGGCGGAGGTGCGCCGTCCGCACCGTCTCGGCCGTGTACGCCCGATGACAGATGTACGCGGTCTCGCCGATCTCGAGGACCACCGTCGGCCGACCCGGCCGCTTCTGACGGACGTGCTGGCGGCGCCACTTCCCCTTCATCCCGAGATGGACCCGGACCGTCCAGCCGCCCGACAGGCGGATCAGCATGTGCTTGCCCACAGCCTCCACGGCCTCGACCACGGCGCCGGCCAGCTCCGCCACCTCGCCGCGGTCCCGGAGCTCCAGCCGGTCCACGGTGCGACCGGCGACCTCACGGCCCAGGACCGCCGCGATCCGGTGGACCGTGTCGCCCTCAGGCATCCTCGAACAGCAGCTCAAGGTAGTTCCGATACTGCCGGAGCTGGGCCGCGACCGGGCCGGCCTCCTGCAGCGTCTTCGAGAGGATGAACGCGCCCTCGAACGTGCTCCACATCTGGTCGGCGACCGCGTCCAGGTCCACGTCAAGCCTGGCCGGGTGCTCCACGGCCACCTCGTCCAGCTTCGCCCGGATCCGGCCTCGCCACGCGTGGACGGAGCGACGGATCCGAGCGCGCGTCGCGCCGTCGAACAGCTCGGCCTCGTGCACGGTGCTGGCCAGGAGGCACCCGGGGTACGGCTCCGTCAGCGCCGCCATGGACTCCTCGAAGAGCCCGACGAAGAGGAGCAGCTGCTGGAGCGGGTCCCGGCTCAGCCGCTCCGCACGCTCCATGTTCTCCTCCAGGTGCGCCTCGTCACGGTCCGCCCAACGCTCCACGAGCGCGTGGGCCAGCTCGGTTTTCGTGTCGAAATGGTGGAAGAACGCGCCCTTCGTGACCCCCGCACCCGCCACGATCGAGTCCACCGACGTGGCCGCGAACCCCTGCGCCAGGATCAGTGACTCCGCCACATCCATGATCCGCGCCCGTGTCTCCGTCCCGTCTCTCGGCATGTCGCAGGATAACAGACCGAACGGTATCTGACAATGGAATGGCCGGCCGCCGATCCGTGCGGGTCGACACGGCGTCATCCCGGAGCACTCCCTTCCGAACGACCCTGGCACCCCACGACCATTGACAGCGTGCGCACCGCCGGTTAAAAATACCAACCAGTTGGTATGCACACAGGGGAGGCGTGATATGAGGACGACAGTGGAGACGGGGCCGACGGTGATCCGGCCGGGGGACGACGGGTACGACGAGGCGCGCGGCATATGGAACGGGATGATCGACCGGCGGCCGGCGGAGGTGGTCCGGTGCGGGACACCGGCGGATGTGGCGGCGGCGATCCGGTCGGCGCGGAGTCGAGGGCTGCCGCTCGCGGTGCGGGGCGGCGGGCACAACGTGGCGGGCTTCGGCACCGTGGACGACGGTATGGTCATCGATCTGGGCCCGATGGCCGGCGTGGAGGTGGACCCCGGGTCGGGCACGGTGACGGCGGACGGCGGCGCGCGGCTGGCGGATCTCGACGCGGCGACGCAGGCCCACGGGCTGGTGGTGCCCTCGGGCGTGGTGTCGGACACGGGCGTGGCGGGGTTGACGCTCGGGGGCGGAATGGGTTGGCTGCGGGGGAAGTGGGGGCTGACGTGCGACAACCTGATCGGCGCCGAGGTGGTCCTGGCGGACGGTCGTGTCGTGTGGACCGACGAGAGCGAGCGACCGGAGCTGCTGTGGGCGCTCCGGGGTGGTGGTGGCAACTTCGGCGTGGTCACCCGGCTCCGCTTCCGGGCGTACGCTCTGGGGCCGGAGGTGGCCTTCGCCTTCGTGTTCCACGACGGCCGCGGCGACGGGATGCGGGACGCGGTGCGTCGGTTCCGCGACTTCTGCGCGAGCACGCCCGACGAGATCTCGCCGCTGCTGGCGCTGGGGCGGGTCCCGCCGGGCGCGGACGCTCTGCCCGCCGAGCTGGAGGGGACGCCGTTCGCGCTGATCGGGGCGATGTACGCGGGCCCGGCGGAGGCGGGTGAGGAGGCGCTGTCGCCGCTCCGGACGTTCGCCGAGCCGCTGGCGGACTTCAGCGGCCGGATGCCGTACGTGGAGGCGCAGCAGGTCTTCGACGACGACTATCCGGCCCGGGAGCTCCGGTACTACTGGAAATCGACGAACCTGCCGGCGCTGGATGATGGGCTGATCGACATCATCGTCGAGCACGCCCGGCGCCAGCCCTCGCCGCTGAGCACCACCGATCTCTGGCACGTGGGCGGCGCGGTGGCGCGGACAGCCGATGAGTCGGCGGCGTACGCGGGACGAGACATCGCCTTCCTACTGAACCCGGAGGCGAACTGGCGCGACCCGGCCGATGACGAGGTCAACATCCGGTGGGCGCGGGAGCTTCTGGCGGCGGTCTCCGAGCACGCGGATGACCGCATGTACCTCAACTTCCCGGGCCTCCACGAGGGGGGTGCGGACACGATGCGGCGGACGTACGGATCGAAGTACGAGCGGGTTCTGGCAATCAAGCGGCGCTACGACCCGGAGAACGTGTTCCGGCGGAACCAGAACATTGAGCCGTGAGATTTGGGGATTGCGGATCGGGGATCGTGGATCGTGGATCGTGGATCGGGGATCGTGGATCGGGGATCGGGGATCGTGGGACACAGATCTCGGGTCTCAAACCCGAGGTCAGGGGGAGGGGACGCGGACGTAGCGGTAGTCGGGGGTGAAGCCGGCGTCCCTCATGGCATCCAGGAGATCGGACTTGAAGGCGGGGTCGCCGTTCACCTCTTCGAGCGACAGGGCGCGGCGGGGGTGGGTGGCGGCCACGGACCGGAGGGCGGGGAGCGCCGTGCGGATGGCCTCATCGTCGGCGTCGGCGAAGGCCCGGAGCCGTCGCCCGCCGCGGTCGAGGAAGAGGACGGGGTCGCCATCGACGAGGACCACGACCGAGCCCACGGACCGGGTCGGCTCCCGGCCGGCGACGTCCACGAGCTCCGGCCAGGGGACGAGCCAGCCGAAGGGGTTGGCCGGGTCGGTGGCGGCCAGGGCGATGACCTCGCCTTCAGCGTCTCCGTCCCGGACGCGTCGGAGCCGGTCGACGATCCCCGGGTAGGCGAACTGCGCGCCGCCGAGTCCCTCGACGAAGTAGCCGCGGCGGACCTTCCCCTGCTCCTCCAGCGTCCTGAGGACCGGATAGACGCTCGAGAAGCCGCCCTCGAGCGCCTCCACGGAGAGCGTCTCCCGGGCCACCACGCCGTGGCGCTCCAGGAGCGTCGAGGCCCACGCGGCGGCGCGCTCGGTGGAGCTGGCCGGCTCCCGCACGAGGTCCCGGACCAGCGACCAGCGGCCGCCGGGCCCCGAGCCGCCACCCGGCCCGCCGCGCAGGGAGGAGTGTGGCGGGTTGAGGGCGCGGCGCCGAGCCGACCGGGCAGCGCTCCGGCCGCCCGGGCCACTGTTTCCGCCCCGCCGGCCGCCCCGGCGGATGGGCGTGCCCAGGTGGCGGAGTGCGGCGAACGTGTCGTTCGTGATCATGCCGGCCCAGACCAGGTCCCAGACGGCCGCCATCAGCCTCCCGGGCGGCACGTCGGGGAGCGCCGCGGCCAGCTCGGCGTGGAAGCACGCGCCGCGGGCATCGAGGTGCTCCACGATCCGGGCGTGCCGGTCGTCGTATTCCTCGATCCGTCCTTCGGCCTGGTCGGGCGCCGGCGGGTCGAGGAGCCGGTCGACCCGGTCGCGGCGGTAGAGGAGGACCCGACCGTCGTCGGACCGGAGCGGCGAGTGGCCGACCCAGACGAGCCAGCCGAGGGCCCCGAGCTCATCGAGCATGGACGGGTCGAAGTCCCGCACCCGTGACGGCAGGATCGTCCGTACGAGCTCGCTGTACGCCAGCGGGATCCCCTCGAGCTGGATGAGCGCCTCCTCGATGCTGTCGCGTCGGTCCGCGCCGACCCGGTGCCACGCCGGGAGGAACCGGGCCAGGACCTCCGGGTCCACGGGCGCCACCTGCCCCCGGAGCTTCGCGATGGTCCGGCGCTTGATCCGCCGGAGGACGTCGGGCTCCACCCACTCCTCGACGCCGCTCCCGTCGGGTCGGAACTCGCCCCGGAGGAGCCGGTCGTCGGCGGCGAGCCCGCCGAGGAGCGCCGTGGCCTGGGCGGGGACGAGCCCGTAGCGGTCGGCCACGTCGCCGGCGGTGAACGGCCCGTGGGTCCGGGCGTACCGCATCAGGAGCTGCTCCACCGGGTCGTCGGTGGGCTCGAGGAAGGCGGAGGCCACGCCCGCCGGCGGCGCCACGCCCAGCGCGTCGCGGTAGAGCCCGACGTCCTCGATGGCGATCCACACCTCCCGACCGGCGACCCGGACTTCGGCAATCCGCCGGTCGCCCTCGAGCTGCCGGAGCCAGACGTCAACGACGGCGCGGGCCTCGGCGTCGGACCCGGCGTCGGGCCCGGGCTCCGCCCGCAGCGCCAGCTCGTCGCGGGACAGCTCGCCGACCTCCCGGAGCAGGTCGTGGACCGCGTCCGCGTGCCGTGCCCGGCGGGTCGGCGACAGCCGCTGCAGCTGCCGCTCCACCTCCCCGATGACGTCGGCGTCCAGCAGCTCCCGGAGGTCGGCCTCTCCGAGCAGCTCCCGGAGCATGTCCATGTCCACGGACAGCGCCTGCGCCCGGCGCTCGGCGGCGGGGCTGTCGCCCTCGTACATGAACTGGGCGACGTAGGCGAAGACCAGTGAGCGGGCGAACGGCGACGCGCTCATGGTCTCGACGTCGTGGAGCCGGATCTCGCGGCTTCCGACCTTCCGGAGGACGTCCTTCAGCGCCGGTACGTCGAAGACATCCTGGAGGCAGCTCCGGTACGTCTCCATGACCATGGGGAAGCCGGGGTACTGCATGGCCACGCCCATGAGCTTCCGGGCCCGGAGCCGCTGGGCGAAGAGCGGCATCCGCTTCCCGGGACGGCGTCGCGGCAGGAGCAGCGCCCGGGCGGCGTTCTCCCGGAACTGGCTGGCGAACAGCGGGCTCCGGGTCAGCTGCTCGACGACCCGGTCATCCAGCTCTTCGGGGTCCGGGATGAGGACGTCGAGGTCCGGCGGCTCGTCGCCGGCGGCGAGGGTGAGGACGATACCGTCGTCGGACCAGACCACCTGGACCTCGTAGCCCACCCGCTCGCTCACGGCCGCCCGGATCGCCATGGCCCACGGCGCGTGGACCCGGCTCCCGAACGGCGTGAGGAGGCAGATCCGCCAGTCGCCGAGCTCGTCGCGGAACCGCTCGATGGTGATGTCCCGGTCCGTGGGCAGCGTGCCCGTGGCCTCCTCCTGCTCCCTCAGGTAGGCGACGAGGTTGCCGGCCGCCTTCGCATCGAGCCCGAACTCGCCGGTGAGGCGGGCGACGGCAGGGCCGGCTGCGTCAGCGGCAGGGCCGGCATCCTCGGCGTCGGCCGCGACTCCGGCGACGGCCCCCGTCCGGCCGCCCGCTCCGTCCCCTTCCCGCGCCAGCTCGCCGATCGCCCGGGTGAACGCACCCAGCGCCCGCCCCAGCTCCAGTGGACGCCCGGGGCCCTCGCCCTTCCAGAACGGCAGCCGCCCCGGCTCGCCCGGGGCCGGCTCCACGATGACCCGGTCCCGATCGATGTCCTGGATCCGCCAGGTAGTGGCGCCGAGGGTGAAGGTGTTGCCGGGCTGTGACTCGTGGACCATCTCCTCGTCCAGCTCACCGACCCGGGGCCCGCCCTCACCGAGGTAGACGCCGAACAGCCCCCGGTCGGGGATGGTGCCGGCATTGACGGCGGCGAGCATGCGGGCGCCCCGTCGACCGGAGAGGACGTTCCGCTCCCGGTCCCAGTTGATGCGGGGCCGGAGCTCGCTGAACTCGGTGGACGGGTAGAGCCCGGAGAGCATGTCGAGGACGCCGGTGTACGCGGAGTCCGGGAGGTCGGTGAAGTTGGCGGAGCGACGGACCAGCTTCCCGAGCTCGTCGACCTTCCAGTCCTGCACGGCGGTCATGGCCACGACGTGCTGGGCCAGGACGTCGAGGGGGTTCGACGGGACGCGGAGCGCCTCGATGGCGCCGTCGCGCATCCGCTGGGCGACGATGGCGGCCTCGAGGAGATCGCCCCGGTGCTTCGGGAAGACGCGGCCGATGCTCGGCTCGCCGACCTGGTGGCCGGCCCGGCCGACGCGCTGGAGCCCGCTGGACACCGAGCCCGGGCTCTCCACCAGGATCACCAGGTCGAGCGCGCCCATGTCGATTCCCAGCTCGAGCGAGCTGGTGGCGACGATGGCGGGGAGCTCGCCGGCCTTCAGCGCCTCCTCGACCTGCCGGCGCTGCTCGTGGGCCAGGCTCCCGTGGTGGCTCCGGACCAGCTCCTCGCCCGCGTGCTCGTTCAGCCGCTGGGCCAGCCGCTCGGCGAGACCCCGGCTGTTCACGAAGATCAGCGTGGTGTTGTGGGCCCGGATCAGCTCGATGATGCGGGGATAGACCGCCGGCCAGATCCCGTACTGCCGGGTCGTCTCGACCTCCTCGGCGTCCATCAGGAGGCTGCCCGGCGCCGGCTCGTCCCCGTCGATGACGGCGTAGTCGCCGTCCTCCGTCTCCACCACCGGCCGCGTCATGTCCTCCACCGGAACGATGACCTCCAGGTCGAGGAGCGGCGGGACGTGGGCGTCGACCACCGTCACGGGGCGGTCGCCGCCGAGGAACCGGGCCACCTCCCCGGTGGGCCGGGCGGTGGCGCTGAGCCCGATCCGCTGGGGGTCGACGTCGGCCACGCGGCTCAGTCGCTCGAGCGAGAGCGACAGGTGCGCCCCCCGCTTGGTCCCGGCCATGGCGTGGATCTCGTCGACGATCACCCACTGCACCGTACGGAACGTCTCCCGGGCCTGCCCGCCGAGCAGCAGGTACAGCGACTCCGGGGTGGTGACCATGATCTCGCCCGGGTCCCGGATCTGCCGACGGCGGTCGGACTGCGGCGTGTCGCCCGTCCGGACATCGACGCGGGGGTGGCGGTAGTGGGCACCCAGCTGCGCCGCCGCCCGCTCGATCCCCGCCAGCGGCGTGCGGAGGTTTCGCTCGATGTCGTAGACCAGCGCCTTCAGGGGCGAGACGTAGAGGACCCGGACGCCGGGCTCGACCCGCGGTGTCCCGGGCTCCGGGCCGCCCCCTGCCGACTCGCTGGCCGGCGCGTCCGACGCAGGGCCGGACTCTCCCGACCCGCTGCCCGGCGCATCCGGCGCCCCGAGCCGGCCGACCCGGTCGAGGGCGTAGAGGAACGCCGCCAGCGTCTTGCCGGAGCCGGTGGGCGCGATCAGGAGCGTGTGCTCGCCGGCGGCGATGCGCGGCCAGCCGTCGCGCTGCACCCTGGTGGGCGCGGCGAAGGCGGTGTCGAACCAGTGTCGCGTTGCGGGCGAGAAGACGTCCACGGGCCTCGATGGTTGGAGCCACGCGGTGCTACCCGGCCGGCCGCCGGGTGATCCGGGGGTGCCCGGCGCTTGCGGACGGAGCCTAGCATGGCGAATGTGGCGGACGGGATCGTGCGCTTCGTCGGCCGGAAGCGTCCCGGGAGCGGGTGCCCGCGATCCCACGTCGGACCCCCTGATCTGGAGTGCTGTATGCGATCTGCCCACCTCGCGCTCGTCCCCCTGCTGCTCGGCGCATCGCTGCCCGGCGTCGTG
>JBPRGE010000072.1:0-8314 GCA_051418035.1 Candidatus Longimicrobiales bacterium M2_2A_002 | reverse complement strand
GCAAGGAGCAGGTCTTCACGGAGCTGGTCCGGCACCTGAGCCGGAGCCTGCGTCGTGCGATCGCGGAGGACGTGGCGGGGGTGGAGGGTCGTCTGGCGATCGAGGAGGCGGGGCTGCGGAGCTTCCTGCGGTTCGCGGCGGCGCACCGTGACCTGTACCGGATCGTGTTCGAGAGCCAGTACATCGACCCGGACCTGTTCCGGTGGTACTACGAGCGGATGGCGGAGGGCTATGCCCGGGGTCTGGAGAGCGCGATGGAGGCGGGCGAGGTTCGTCGCCTGGACCCGGAGACGGTGGCGTACGCGCTGATGGGGCTGGCGCATTTCATGGGGATGCGGTGGGTGCTGTGGGAGGGGGAGGAGCCGCCGGAGCGGGTGCTGGAGGCGGCGCGGCGGTTCATACACGACGGGCTCGCGCCGGCGAAGGGATCGGAAGCCGGGCCGGCCGGGGAGCGAGAGCGCGCATGAGGCGGGCAGCATGAGGCGGGCGGTGATCACGGGCACGGGGCTGCACGCCCCGGGCGACCCGATCCCGAACGCCGTGTTCAACGAGCGGTACGACGAGGACGTGGACACGTTCCTCCGGGAGAACCGGAACATCGAGCAGCGGTACTTCATGGCGGCGGACCAGGCCACGAGCGACCTGGTGGTCCCGGCGGCGGAGGCGGCGCTGGCGGAGGCCGGTCTGGAGGTCGAGGACCTCGACCTGATCGTGATCGCCACGGACACGCCGGACTACATCTCGCCGAGCACGGCGAGCGTGGTGCAGCACAAGCTCGGCGCGGTGAACGCGGGCACGTTCGACGTGAACACGGCGTGCGCGGGGTTCGTGACGATCGCCGACCTGGCGTGGAAGTACATCGCCGCGGACCCACGGTACCGCCACATCCTGATCGCGGGCGCGTACGGGATGAGCAAGTACCTGGACATGGACGACTACAAGCTGGCGACGCTCTTCGCGGACGGCGCGGGCGCGGCGGTGGTCAGCGCCCGGGGCGACGGGATCCGGTCCTGGGCGGACATCAGGGCGCCGGGCGCGTCAGCCGAAGGCAGGGGGGTCCTGGCCAGCGAGCTGTACGCCGAGGGCAGCTACCATGACTACATGGGGATCTACGCCGGCGGGACCCACATGCCGGCGAGCCCGGAGGCGCTGGAGGGGAAGCACCACCGGCTCCAGTTCGTGAAGAAGTTCCCGGCGGAGACCAACCCCACGCACTGGCCGCGCCTGATCCGGACCGTGCTCGACCGGATCGACGCGGAGCCGACCGACGTGGACCGGTACTTCTTCACCCAGATCAACATCAGGAGCATCAACGAGACGCTGGACCTGCTGGGCGTGCCTCATGACCGGGCGCACAACGTGATGGACCGGTTCGCGTACACGGGCAGCGCGTGCATCCCCATGGCCATGGCGGACGCCGTGGACCGGGGGCTCCTGCACGCCGGCGACCTGGTGGTGCTCATGGGCTCCGGCGGCGGGATGGCCATGGCGGCGCTGGCGCTGGAGTGGGGCTACGACACATGACGGCCGACTCGGGCTGGTCCTGGGCGCTCTTCGGGCTCTACGTGGCCTTCGTCAGCTTCATCGCGTGGCGGAGCCAGCGGAAGACCGAGTCCATGGAGAGCTACTCGGTGGGCACGCGTCAGGTCAGCCCCATCGCGGTGGGGATGAGCCTGGCGGCGAGCCTGACCAGCGCGGCCACGTTCATCATCAACCCCGGGCTGATCTACCTCTACGGCTGGAGCGGCGTGGTCGGCTACGCCATCGCGGCGCCGCTCGGGATCTTCCTCGGCCTGATCGTCTTCTCCAAGAGCTTCCGGCGGATCGGCGACCAGACCCGGGTCCTGACCGTGCCCCAGTGGATCGGCGACCGGTTCGGCGACCGCCGGCTCTCCGTCTGGTTCAGCATCCTCTCCCTCCTCCAGATCACGTTCCTGGTCCTGATCGTGGTGGGGCTGACGCAGGTGCTCGGGCCGGCGCTGGAGATCCCGCTCTGGGTGGCGCTCGGGATCGTGGTGGTCTTCACCTTCGCCTACATCCTGCTGGGCGGCGCGGGCACCCACGTCCTGACCAACACCATGCAGGCGTCCATCATGATCGTGGTGGCGTTCATGTTCCTGGCCAGCGGCGCGGAGCACTTCGCCGACGGGATCGGCGGCTTCTTTGACCGGCTGGCCGACGTCGGCCCCCACTACGACGAGGCGACGAACCCCGCCAGCCTCCTCTTCCGGGACTGGTTCGAGACGTTCATCGCCAACTTCGTGGTCGGGATCGCCATCATCCTCCAGCCCCACATCATCTCGAAGTCGCTCTACCTGCGGAGCGAGAAGGACGTCAACAGGTACCTGGGCACCGCCGCCGTCGTGGCCGGTCTCTTCTTCGCCGTCCTGATGACCGGCCTCTTCGCCCGGCTGTCGCTGGAGGGCGAACCGCTGGCGCCGGACGTGGTCATGGCCACGTACATGGTGAACGAGTTCTCGTCGTTCCTGCGGGCCGTGGTGGTGCTCGGGCTCCTGGCGGCCGGGTTCAGCACCATGGAGGGGATCCTGGTGGCGCTGAGCTCCATCTTCAGCAACGACTTCCTCCGCAACGTCGTGGGCGGCGGGAAGCGCGACGACCCGGCGTGGCAGGCCCGCTCGCTGGTCTACGCCCGCTGGTTCCTCATCGCGCTGGCCCCGGTCACGGTGGCGCTCTCCTGGAAGCAGATCGTGGACCCGAGCCTGAGCGTGGCCATCTTCGCCCAGAACGGCGTCTACGGGCTGTTCGCCGCCACCTTCGTCCCGATCCTGCTCGGGGTCTTCACCCGGAGCACCGCGAAAGGCTGGATCTTCGCCGCGAGCCTGACCGCCATCGTCGTCCACTTCGGGATGTACTACGGCGAGATCACGATCTACCACAACAACCCGGCCGTCCCCGCCACCTTCGCCATCCTCGCCAGCACGCTGGTGGGGCTGATCGGGCTCGCGGTGGGCCGGCGGGCCGGGAGCCGACGGGCGGCCAGCGAGGCCGTCATCGTCGAGCCCGCCGCCGGGGCCGCCGGGGCCGCCGGGTCGGGGCAGGGAGGCTAGGATGGACGTCGAGCCGCGCATCGACTGGTTCGAGAAGTGGGCCGAGTACGCCCCGGACTCCGTGGCGCTCCAGGACGACGCCACCGGCCGGCGGTACACGTACGTCGAGAGCTACCGGCTGATCAACCGGGCAGCCCGCTTCCTGGCCGACGAGTTCGGGATCGGGAAGGGCGACCGGGTGGCGGTCCTGTCCATGAACGAGACGGAGTACGTCTTCCTCCTCTTCGCGTGCCAGAAGCTCGGCGCGATGCTGCTCCCGCTGAACTACCGGCTCGCGCCCCGGGAGCTCGAGTGGATCCTGTCGAACGCCGAGCCGAAGCTGCTGATCCACCAGGCGCAGTACGACGACGTGGTGGCGGGGATCGACCCGGGTGTGCTCCCGGAGCGCCGGGTGCATTTCGGGTCCGCGGCGGAAGCACAGGGGCAGGCACGTGCACGGGCACACGGTACAGGGGACACGGCACGGGGCACGGGGCACGCGGCAAACGGCGACGTTCGCGGCGACGCTACGTACGTGGCGCGGCTGCTGGACTCGTCGCTGGCGTCGGAGCCCGTGGCGGTGGACGGCGACTTCGACACGCCGTGCATGATCCTGTACACGTCGGGGACCACGGGGCGGCCGAAGGGCGCGCTGATCACGAACGGGATGCTCTTCTGGAACAGCGTGAACACGTCGCTCCGGCTGAATCTGGTGCAGAGCGACGTCACACTCACGTACACGCCGTTCTTCCATACCGGCGGCTGGAACGTGCTGACCACGCCGTTCCTGCACCGGGGCGGGAAGCTGATCGTGATGCAGAAGTTCGACGCGGACCGGATCCTGGAGCTGGTGGAGGACGAGGGGCTCACGATCCTGTTCGGGCTGCCCACGATCATGGAGATGCTGCGTCGCAGCGACCGATTCGACGGGACCAGCTTCTCCGAGGTCCGGTACGCCATCGTGGGAGGGGAGCCGATGCCGCTGGAGCTGATCGATGTCTGGCACGACCGGGGCGTCCCGATCCGGCAGGGGTACGGGCTCACGGAGTTCGGGCCGAACGTGTTCAGCCTGAACGAGGAGCACGCGGTCGCGAAGATCGGGTCCATCGGGTTCCCGAACTTCTACATCGACGCCCGGGTCGTGGACGACGACGACCGACCGCTGGGCCCGGACGAGGTGGGCGAGCTGGTGCTGCGGGGCCCCGTCTGCACGCCCGGCTACTGGCGCAACCCGGAGGCCACGGAGCAGGCGCTGGCCGGCGGGTGGTTCCACACCGGCGACCTGGTGAAGCGGGACGAGGACGGCTTCTACTACGTCGTCGACCGGAAGAAGGACATGTACAAGAGCGGCGGCGAGAACGTGTACCCGGTGGAGGTCGAGCACTTCCTTCGGACGCACCCCGCGGTCCGGGACGTGGCGGTCATCGGCGTGCCGGACGAGAAGTGGGGCGAGGTCGGGAAGGCGTTCGTGGTAGTGGAGGAGGGTGAGACGCTGACGGCCGGCGAGCTCCGGGAGTTCTGCGCCGGCCAGCTGGCGAAGTTCAAGACCCCGAAGCACATCGAGCTCATCGACGAGCTGCCGAAGGGCGACAGCGGGAAGATCCAGAAGAAGGCGCTGCGGGCGCGGGAGGAAGGCTGACATGGAGCGACTGGAAGGGCTCACGATCCGGGACCTGGAGGTGGGCCGGGCCGCGGAGTTCACGAAGACCATCAGCGAGGCCGATGTCTACGGCTTCGCGGGGATTACCGGCGACTTCAACCCCGTCCACGTGGACCAGGTGGCCGCGGAGGCCAGTCGGTTCGGCGGGCGGATCGCCCACGGGATGCTGACGGCGGCGCTGATCTCCACGGTCATCGGGATGAAGCTGCCGGGCCCGGGCTGCATCTACATGAGCCAGAGCCTGCGCTTCAACGCACCCGTCCGGTTCGGCGACACGATCACGGCCCGGGCCGAGGTGAAGGACATCAACATCGAGAAGAACCGGATCACGCTGGCCACGGCGTGCCTGAACCAGGATGGCGACGTGGTGGCGGAAGGCGAGTCGCTGGTCATGCCGCGGAAGGCGTGAGCGACCGTCGTATCAGGAACGCGACGGCGGGATGGCCGGCGCGGGAATCTGTTCAACCCAACAGGAGGAACGACATGAGGAAGCATGCACTACTGGCACTGACGGTGCTGGCCATCTTCGGCCTGGCCGCGTGCGACGAGGACTCGACGGGCGTCGAGGACGACACCGAGGAGCTGGTCGGCACGTGGGTCTCGAAGGGCGCCGACCTGGCCCCGGGCTTCGCGGCGTTCAACGTGGACAGCATCTACGCCACGTTCGAGGACGATCAGACGTACGAGGTGGAGCAGTACGCCAACGGCAGCACGCAGCCGGTGATCCTCACGGGCACGTACGTGATCGGGAACCAGCCCGAGGGCCAGATCCGGGCGATCACCCTCACGCAGAACACGCCGTCGAGCCTGACGGCCGAGGGGATCTTCCAGGTCAACGGCAGCACCATGCGGTACGAGGTCATCCAGACGCAGCCGGACATCGGCGCCACGGCGCCCACCGTCTCCGGCGGCTTCGGCAGCACCGTGGTCGCGGGTGCGACCACCGACGTCTGGATCCAGAACTACGACCGGGTCGTCACGCAGTAGGCGCGCGACCCGAACGTGCGGAACGGTGAGGGGGGCGGGGCCGGAGCGCCCCGTCTCCACCTCGTCGTATCGAACCAGAGAGGCGCAATGAGGAAGCTAGTGATGGCGGTGGCGGCCGCGGCGGTGCTCGCCGGGCCGGTCACGGCCCAGATCGGCGGGCTGCACGCCCGGATGGACAGTATCGTGGCCACCGACTCGGTGCCGCCGGAGTGGACGTTCATCGGCTACTCCTTCACCCGCTCGACCATGGCCAACGTGGCGCCGACCAACGAGATCCTGCAGGGGCAGGTCATCGGTCGGCTCTTCGGCCGCAACTCCACCGAGACCGGCAGCTTCACCACCAGCTACGTCGAGCAGCGCTACGTCCCGTACTTCATTTACCGGCCGAAGATCCTGGACGGGTGGGCCATGTTCAGGACGATGTTCAAGATCGACTACACCTGGGGCGACCAGGCGTACGGGGTCGGCGGGAACCGGGGCGGCGCCATCAACGCCGGGCAGGTCAACCTGCAGACGCTGATGGCGAACGTGGACATCACGGACCCCGGCCAGAACTGGAACCTGACCATCGGGCTCCAGCGCCTCTACGACAACTGGCAGGACCCCCACGACATCACGCTGGACAACGCGCTGACCAGCGGGTACAAGCTCGCGTTCTGGGGGACCAACGCGCTCGGCGTGAACCTGTTCGGCCAGATCCGGCCGGGGGTGACCGGTCGGGTCGGCGTCTACCAGCTGTGGGAGAACCTGGTGGCCCAGGACGACGACGTGGTCCTCGTCATGGGCGACGTCACCTCCCGGCTCGGCGCGCGCTGGGAGCTCGGCGCCGACGTCTGGTACCTCCGGGACCGGGCCGAGGGCGCCGGCGGGATCTCCATCCTCGGACAGGGGCTGACCAGCCCGCTGGCCGAGTACAACGGCGCGTCGGACCTGGAGATCAGCAGCCGCTACCACGCCGACATCGCCTGGTTCGGCGGACGGGTGGCGTACAACCGCGACTTCCTGGCCGGCCGGTGGTGGGCCGACGCCTTCGCCATCGCGAATGTGGGCGTGATCGACACGCTCGCGGCCGGGAGCTTCGAGAAGGGCGCTGATGTCCTGGGCGTGGCCGCCAACGCGTCGGTCCACTGGAAGCACGGGATGACCCGCGGCGACCAGGCGTGGCTCGAGCTCATCGCCACCACCGGCGACGGCGATGGCGCACGGGACGGCACCTTCAACAGCGTCATCACCGGGAACGCCTGGGGCTCGCCCGTGGGCATCTACAGCGCCCACAGCGCGTTCCTCCTGTTCCCGGACCCGCAGGTGGTCAGCCGCTACTACTCGGCCGTCCACGACATCGGGAACATGGGCTTCGGCGTGACCGGCGGGTCGCTCAACGTGGCGAAGGACTGGATCCCGAACCGGTTCAATACCAAGGTCGGTGTGGCCGGCGCCTACTCCAACACGGCGCCCGAGGGCGGTGGGAACTGGATGGGCACCGAGGTCAACTTCAAGGCGGAGTACGACCTCAAGGTGTTCCTCACCGTGGGACTGAACGCCGCCTACCTCAAGCTCGGCGACTTCTACGACGCGCCGAACGTCACCGTGCCCGACTACGACGGCCGGCCCGACGACCCGTGGACGGTCTTCCTGACCCTCAGCTGGCTGATGTTCTGATGAAATACCAACTGATTGCCATTGCCGCGCTCGCCGTCGGGCTCTCCGCATGCCTCGGCGGGTTCCGCTACCGGGACGCCGAGCCGCTCCCCTTCGACGAGATCGACTACGGCCACCCCGTGCAGACCGCTCTCGAGGTCCCCGAGGTCGCGTACGTCGACGTGGGCTCCGGCCCCGAGACGCTGGTCCTGATCCACGGACTCGCCTCGAACCTCGGGTTCTGGCGCTACAACATCGCCGACCTGGCCGAGGAGTACCGGGTCATCGCCATCGACCTGCCGGGGTACGGGCACTCGGAGAAGAGCGCCATCTTCCCGTACACGCTCAGCTACTTCGCCGAGACGATCCAGCGGCTGGCCGAGCACCTGGAGCTCGACGAGGTCACACTGGTCGGCCAGTCCATGGGCGGCCAGATCGCCATGGTCGCGGCGCTCACGTACCCGGAGCTCGTCGACCGGCTCGTCCTGGTCGACCCCGCCGGGATCGAGACGTTCAACCCCGGCGAGGCCGCGTGGCTGCGGAACGTCTACACGGTGGCCGGGATCCGGCTCACGCCCGAGGACGCCATCCGCCGCAACCTGACCCTCAACTTCTACGAGTGGGACGATGAGTGGGAGTGGATGGTCGAGGAGCGGGCGCGGCTCGCGAAGACCGACGAGTTCGACGAATTCGCGTTCGCCGTGAAGAAGAGCGTCGGCGCCATGCTCGACGAGTCCACCGCGCCGTACCTCGAGCAGATCGAGCAGCCCACGCTCATCGTCTACGGCGAGTACGACGGGCTGATCCCGAACCCGTACCTGCACCCCGGGTTCGCCCGGGACGTGTTCGAGGAGGGCCACCAGCGGATCCCGAACAGCACGCTCGTGGCGATCCCCGACGCGGGGCACCTCAGCATGATCGAGCGGCCCGAGGCGTTCGACGACATCGTGAAGGAGTGGCTGCGCGCCCACTGACGGGCTGA
>JBPRGE010000071.1:0-7166 GCA_051418035.1 Candidatus Longimicrobiales bacterium M2_2A_002 | reverse complement strand
ATCATCAGGTCGGCCCAGGAGATCTTCCGGCCGTACTTCTTCTTCACCGGCCAGAGCAGGCGACGGGCCTTGTCCAGGTTCGCGTTGTCGGGCCAGCTGTTCAGCGGGGCGAACCGCTGCGTCCCCGACGACCCGCCGCCCCGGCCGTCCGCGATCCGGTAGGTCCCGGCGCTGTGCCACGCCATGCGGATGAAGAACGGGCCGTAGTGGCCCCAGTCCGCCGGCCACCAGTCCTGCGAGTCCGTCATCAGGTCGCCGAGGTCCTTCTTCACGGCCTCCAGGTCCAGCGACTGGAACGCTTCGGCGTAGTCGAAGTCGTCGCCGTACGGGTCGGTCAGCGGCGAGTGCTGCCGCAGAATGTCCAGGTTCAGCTGGTTCGGCCACCAGTCCCGGTTCGACGTGCCGCCGGCCCGGGCGTGCGTCATGGGCTCGCTGCCGTGGGCGACCGGGCAGCCGCCGCCGTTGCCACTGCTGCTATGTCCGTCCATGTGTCTCTCGGTTGTGTGAGGTGAGTGCCGCAGTTCCATGCCGGCGCAGGAACCGGGCCGGGCCCGGCGCGCCGCTATCCGGAATTCCTATTGATAAGGTAGCCCTTGCGGCGGCGGTGGCAAGTGGGGATCGTTGCGGGGGCGGCCGCGTCCCCCGGACGGCGGGCGTCCCATCCGAACGCTTATCCGGGAGGCCCCACGATGACCGAGCTGCTCCACACCGGGGAGGCGGCCGTGATCCGGGCCTGGCACGCTCGGGGTGAGCGGCTCGACGTCCCCGGCACCGCGGGCACCCGGATCTGGCGGTCGGTGCCGGCTGAGCCGGCCGGGTCGGCTGGGCCGGGCGCGCCGAGCGGAGCGGCCGCCTCGAGCGATCCGGGCGGGCCGACGCGGCCCGGCGTCGGCGAGGCGCCCGTCGTCTGCCTCCACGGCGTCCCGGCCTCGGCGTTCCTGTACCGGAAGGTGCTCCCGGCGCTGGCGGCCCGGGGTCTCGAAGGCATCGCCCTCGATCTGCCCGGGCTCGGGTTCGCCGACCGGCCGCACCCCGGCGCGTTCGACTACTCGTGGACGGGGCTGGCGGCGTGGCTGGAGCGGGCGCTGGTCGCGGCGGGAGTCCGGGACTACCACCTCGTCGTCCACGACGTCGGCGGGCCCATCGGATTCGACCTGATCCGCCGGTCGCCGGGGCGGTGCCGGTCGCTCACGCTGCTGAACACCATGGTCCGGGTCGCGGAGTTCACCCAGCCATGGCTCATGCGCCCGGCGCGGATGCCGCTGCTGAGCCCCATCTGGATCCGGCTGATGGACTCGCCCATGATCTGGCCGCTCTTCCGCTGGAAAGGGTCGTTCGGCGGCCCGGGCTATCGCGAGCTCCGCGCCTACGGCACGCTGCTCCGGCGCGGCGACGGCGGGCGCGCCTTCCGCCGGATCATGGAGAGCTTCGAGAACAACGCCGAGTTCCAGCGCCGCACGCTGCCGGCGCTCCGCGACCGCTCGTTCCCGGCCCAGGTCGTCTGGGGCGCGTTCGACACCGAGCTCCGGCTCGACGCGGAGGGGGAGGAGGCGCGAGAGGTGCTGGGGCTGGCGAGGATCCATCGGGTCCGGGGGAAGCACTTCCCCCAGGAGGACGCGCCCGGCGAGATCGCGGAGCGGATCCGGCGGCTCGTGGCCGGGGCCGGGGGGAGTGGCGGGTGACCGACCGTACGGCAGCATCGCCGAGCAGGTGACCGGCCGCGTGGCGTGCCACACGCTGCTGACCAAGGCGTATTCGACCCGGAAGAGCCGGGTCAAGAAGCTGCTGCGGCGGTAGGACCGGATCGAGGGGCGACGCCCGGCGCGGGCCGGCTATCCGGTGATGATCAGCGAGCCCGTGCCGCTGCGGTCGTCCCAGTGGCCGAGCTGCTCGTCGGGGAGCGGGAAGTAGTCGTCGGCCAGCTCGCGCATCCGAGTGTACGACTCGGCCTCGCCCTCGCGGAGGGCCCGGCGTCGGACCTTCTTCGAGAGGTGGAGGTTGAAGTCGCCGATGGGGTCGCGTGCGGCGGCGTGGGAAGCGCGGCGGCGGAGCAGGTAGTCGACCATGGAGTCGAAGGAGCGGGCGAGGTAGTCCTCGGCGTCGTCGTTGTCGAGGTCCCATCGGGAGCGGTCGAGCATCCGTCCGAAGACGTTCTGCCACCGGTCGTTGTCCTGGATCCGGACCATGCCCCGGAAGATCCGGCGGTTGGTCTCGAAGCTGAAGATCGTCCCGCTGAGCACGGTGTCGAAGAGGTTGTCGACCTCGCCGTGGTCGTACTCCATGACCACCTCCCGGGCCCGGCCCGTGAACCCCTCGCCGAGCTCCACGTCGAGGCGGTGCTCCCAGTACGAGTGGCCCAGCGACTTCGTGGAGCGGGTCAGCATGAGCTGGCGCGGGACGAAGAAGTTGTGGGCCACGGTGTCGGCGGCCAGGTGGCAGAGGTAGCCGTAGCCGGCGGCCCGGAGCCGGTCGTTGCGGGCGGCGCCGAGGATCTCCTCGCCCACGTGCCAGTAGTGGGAGTGTCGCCCCGCGGGCACGTATTTCTTCGCGAAGGAGATGTCCGCGGCCACCGACCCGTAGAGGAAGCTCAGCGGGTAGGCGCGGAGCAGGTCCGCGATCGCCGCCGGGAGCAGGTACAGCGAGCCCAGCAGCTGCTCACCCAGGAACACGTGGGTGGCGGGCCCGAACGCGAAGAGACGGTCGGGCGTGAACAGCAGGAGCGCGAGGGCGCCCAGCAGCGCGGCCAGGGGCTTCAACGGGCGCTTCGCTAGCTGCGGATCTTCTTCGCGCTCTTCTTGAGCGACTTCTGTGCGCCGTCGAGCTGGTCGGCAACGGCGTCGGCGATCTCCGTCCGCGCGTCGGCGACCATCTTCGCCACCTCCTCGCGCATGTCGGCGATCACGGCGCGGCTGGCATCGATCATCTCGTCGCGCCAGTCGGCGGCGGCGGACGCCTTGCTGCCCATCTGCTTCTTCGCCGAGGCCGTCCGCTTCTCGAGCTTCTTCCGGTACGGCTTCATCTGCTTCATGATTTTCTCGCGCCGGGTCTTCGGCTTCGGCGCCAGCAGGAGCGCCACGCCGGCGCCCACCAGGAGTCCCACCGTGAAGGCGGAAGCGTATTCGGTCGTCTGATCGGTATCCATGACTCTCTTCCTTCGCGAGTCGCTGTCAAACCGCCCGTATGCGACGGGCGCGTCCTCAACCATCCATCGGGGGCCCCGGCGACGGGACCCGCCTCAGCCATCGCTGCAACGGTCACGCCGTGGGCAGCTGCCGGATCGACAGCTCCGACGTGCGTTGCGCGCAGCGTCGCCGTGGGTCCTACCGGGCGTCCTCCGCGAGTACGGCCTCGTCGGTGGGCGTGATCTCGCCGGCACGCCGCAGCAGGTTCCGGGTCAGGAACGGTCCGACCAGCTCGCTCACGGCCACGGCCACGACGATGGTGGCGAAGGCCGTGCGCCCGGCGGTGCCGTCCGCTCCCGAGATGGCCCCGTAAGTTAACGCCGCGCTGAGCGCCATGGCCAGACTGATCCCGCCCTGGGGGATGAGCCCGAACCCGACGGTGGCCGGGGCGGCGAGCTGTGCGGGGACGACGCTCCGGCCCACGAGTCCGCCGCCATACTTGCCGAGGCCCCGGAGCACCACGTAGCCGGCGGCCAGCGGGAGGGCGATCCAGCTCCCGGCGCCCAGCATGGCGCCGGCCAGGATGAGGACCACCACGTAGATCGGCTTCTCCCACGCCTGCAGGATCGAGTAGACGCGCTTGCTGGACGGCGACAGGTTGGCGATCACCGCGCCGGTCACCATGCACACGAAGAGGGGCGAGACGCCCAGGTAGAGGGCCGTACCGGCCTCGAAGACCGCCAGGCCGAGCAGGAAGAGAGTCAGCTCGTCGCGCTCCGGCTTCGGCCGGGTCAGCCAGAGGAAGATGACGCCGAACACGATCCCGGTGGCCACGGCGATGGCCAGCCAGAGCCAGGCGTCGCCGCCACCGACCACCGCGGTATCGGGGTGGTAGGCGGCGTAGACGAGCTGGAGGGCGATGATGCCCACCGCCGCATCCAGGCTGGAGACGAACATCAGAAGCCGCGTGACCCGACCCTGCCGCTTGAACGTCCGGCTGATCAGCGCGACGCCCGCGGGGGTGGAGACGGCGGCGGTGGCGGCGGTGCCGAAGAGGATGACGTGGAGGTCGGGGCGGAGTGCGCCGGCCAGCTCGAAGGCGAGGAACCCGAGGGCGGCGAAGAGAACGAACGTGAGGACGGCCTGGACGATGGTGAAGACGAGCCACCCGACAGGGAACTGGCCGACGCTCTGGCGGTCGAGCTGGATCCCGAAGAGGAACCCGATCCAGCCGAGTCCGAGGGCGAAGAGCGCCTCGAGCTGGGCGATGGCGTCGAGGGTGAGCAGCCCCAGGATCGGCCCGAGCAGGAGCCCCAGGAGGAGGAAGTGCGAGCCGGTGGCCAGGAGCAGCCGCGGTCCGAGTGGTGCGCGCTCGGGGTCGAACGCGAACCGGGAGCCGAGCAGTCCCAGCAGGACGAGGATGAGGACGCCGACGAGCGGGCTCAGGCCGTCGCCCATGGCTGGCTAGAGGTCCCCGCTGCCGAGCTCCGGAGCCAGCCCCGTGACCCGGGTCACCGGGATGGTGAAGACGATCCCGGTGGCCGGGTTGTCCATGTCGCCGCAGATCTCCTGGAGCAGCGCGATGGCGCCCTCGACCTTTGCGTCGTCATCGATCACGCTGAAGATCGTCTGGTTCTGGGGCCGGGCCCGGGAGATCAGCGTCTGGAGCCCGGCGAAGATGGGGATGTCGTGGCTCAGGACGTGGCCCATCCCCTCGCTGTCGATGACGGTCGCACCCGTGATGCCCAGCTCGAGGAACCCCGACAGGATGTCGTCGAGGCGGTCCTCCTGGTTGATGACGGCGATGAGGAGCTCCATGGGACCGGCCTAGACGTGGAGCGCGTCTTCGCGCTGGATCTCGTCGATGATCGCGTCCGCGGAGCCCGCACCGATCAGCGCTTCCACGAAGTCCCTGCGCCGGACGAGCCGGACGATCCGGGCGAGGAGCTTGATGTGGGTGCCGGCCTCCTCGAGGGGGGAGAGGAGCATGAAGAAGAGCCGCTCCGGCTGGCCGTCCCGGTCGTCGGGGCCGAACGGCACGCCGTCGGGTGCGACGGCCACCAGGACCCGGGCCCGGTCGAGCCCGGCCACGGTGGCGTGGGGCAGGGCGACGCCGTTGCCGAGGGCGGTGGTGTGACTCGCTTCCCGCTCCAGCACCGCCGTCCGGACCTGGTCGGGGTCGTCGATGCGGCCAGCCTCGTGGAGGCGGTCGACCATGGCGTCGACGGCATCCTCGACGCCACCGGCCTCAAGGTCGGTCAGGACCAGGTCCGGCTCCAGGTATTCGCTGAGACGCATGGCAGTTCCGTGGGGCGGGTATTCCGGTCGCGAAGCTAGACGCCGCCGGGTCCGCGCGTCAAGCGGACCGACGCCGTTTGACGCTCCTTCCGGGCGCCGGGTATGTTGCCCCGGACCGCGGCCACGGACGGTGGCTCCGGCCCGTTCCTCGCGCACCGAGCCCGCAGAGCATGCCTAAATTCGTCGTGGAAGGCGGCGTCCCGCTGGAGGGGCGGATCCGCCCGGCCGGGAACAAGAACGCCGCGCTCCCCATCATCTGCGCCGCGCTCCTGACCGACGAGCCGGTCACGCTGGAGAACGTGCCGGACATCCGGGACGTGCACACGCTCCTCGAGCTGATGCAGCAGCTGGGGTGCAGTGTGGAGTGGACGGCGGCGCACACCGTCCGGCTCCACGCCGCGGACGTCGACGAGCCGGGCGTGGACCGGGAGCTGGCCGCCCGGATCCGGGCGTCGATCCTGCTGGCCGGGCCGATGCTCGCGCGGCTGGGACGGATGATCCTCCCACCTCCCGGCGGCGATGTGATCGGCCGTCGGCGCGTGGATACCCACTTCCTGGCGCTCCAGCGGATGGGCGCGCGCGTGGAGACCCGGGGTGGCTATCACCTGGAGGCCGAGGGGCTGCACGGCGCCGACGTCTTCCTCGACGAGCCGAGTGTGACGGCCACGGAGAACGCGATCATGGCCGCCGCGCTGGCCGACGGGACGACCCGGATCCGGAACGCCGCGTCCGAGCCCCACGTCCAGGACCTCTGCCACATGATCAGCGCGCTCGGCGGGAAGGTCGCGGGGATCGGGACCCATATCCTGGAGATCGAGGGCGTCGACCGCCTCGGCGGCGGAACCTTCCGGATCGGGAGCGACCATATCGAGGTCGGCTCCTTCATCGGGCTCGCGGCCGTGACCCGGGGCGACCTCCTCATCGAGGACGCCGCGACCGAGCACCTCGACTCCATCCTGCTCGCCTTCCGCCGACTCGGCGTCCAGTGCGAGATCCGGGACGACGACCTCCACGTGCCCGGCGACCAGGAGATGGTGATCCAGACCGACCTGGGCGGGCACATCCCCAAGGTCGACGACGGGCCGTGGCCCGCGTTCCCGGCGGACCTCACCTCCATCGCCCTGGTCACCGCCACCCAGTGCACCGGGACCGTGCTCATCCACGAGAAGATGTTCGAGTCCCGGATGTACTTCGCCGACAAGATGATCGGGATGGGCGCACGGATCGTGCTCTGTGACCCCCACAGGGCCGTGGTCGTGGGGCCGTCCCGCCTGTACGGCGGGACGGTGGAGAGCCCGGACATCCGGGCCGGGATGGCGCTCCTGATCGCCGCACTCGGCGCCGAGGGCGAGAGCCAGATCCACAACATCCAGCAGATCGAGCGGGGATACGAACGGATGGACGAACGGCTGAGGGGGCTGGGGGCGAGGATCGAGAGGGAGGAGTGAAGAGTGAAGAGTGCAAGAGTGCAAGAGTGCAAGAGTGCAAGAGTGCACGATCCACGATCCACGATCCACGATCCACGATCCACGATCCAACGGGCTGAACCAGGGAGCGCATTGTGACTGACGAGCGGAAGGACAGGCGGGGGAACGTGGGCGACGATGTGCGGGAGGGGATCCGGGCGGGGCTCGGGATCCTGAGCGCGCTGAAGGACGCCATCGAGGAGACGTTCGAGGACATGATGGAGCGGGGCGAGGTGTCGCCCGACCGGGCCCGGGAGGCGGTGAAGACCACCATGGACCG
>JBPRGE010000070.1:0-7634 GCA_051418035.1 Candidatus Longimicrobiales bacterium M2_2A_002 | reverse complement strand
ACTCCCGCGACTATTGCGGTTTACGCCTGGTAGAGCCGCCCGGCCGCGGCTGGTGGCCGGCGTCCCGTTCCCCGGCCCGCCCGGCAGATCCATCCCCGGCCACCGAGTCCCCTTCTGTTCCCGAAGCACCCTCCTCCCGTGAGGAGGGACGGGCGCCCCTACCCTTCCAGAACATCCCGACTGAACTGTCTGGCATCGAAGGCCTCCAGGTCTTCCAGCCCCTCGCCCGTCCCGACAAGCTTCACCGGCAGGTCGAACGCCTCCTTCAGCGCCACCACCACCCCGCCCTTGGCCGTGCTGTCGAGCTTGGCCAGGACCAGCCCCGTGAGCGGGAGCGCAGCATTGAACTCCTCCGCCTGGCGGACCGCGTTCTGCCCCACCGTCGCGTCCAGGACCAGGAGCGTCTCGTGGGGAGCACCCTCCACCTTCCGGCCCATCACCCGGCCGATCTTCGACAGCTCCTCCATCAGGCTGCCCTGCGTGTGAAGGCGACCCGCCGTATCCACCACCACCGTGTCGCACCCCCGGGCCACCGCCGCGTCCATGGCGTCGAATACCACCGACCCCGGATCGGCGCCGGGATCGCCGCCCACGAACTCCGCGTCGACCCGCTCGGCCCAGATCCGGAGCTGATCGATGGCGCCCGCCCGGAACGTGTCCCCGGCGGCCAGGAGCACCTTCTCCCGCTCCCGTGCGAGCCGGTGTGACAGCTTCCCGATGGTCGTGGTCTTCCCGACCCCGTTCACGCCGACGACGAGGATCGCCGCCAACTCGCCCGCAGGCGGCAGCTCCAGCGCCGCCGACCCCGTCTCGCCCTCCGTCAGGATGCGGTGGATCTCGTCCTCAACCGCCCTGCGGAACTCCAATTCCGACTTGACTTTACCCGTCCGGGTCAGGTCCTCGACATGGTCCACCAGACGGAGCGTCGCCTTCACCCCGAAGTCGTTGGCCAGCAGCAGCTCCTCCAGCCGCTCCAGGGCGTCGTGGTCCAGCCCGCCCTCCATGACCACGTTCACGTCCGTGAAAGCGACCTCCTTCACCCGCTCCCACAGACTCTTCTTCTCGTCCCCCGTCCTGAACAGTCTCTCCGCCACGTTCCCCTATCGCCTCAATGATTCGTCGTTGACGCCCTGCCTCCAGAACCCTGCATCCTGCATCCTGCATCCTGCATCCTGCATCGTGCATTCTTGCATTCTTGCACTCTTGCACTCTTGCACTCCTGCCGTCCCAACCAATACACCCCCCGCGCCGGCAGGTCCATGGTGGATCGGGAAAGGACCCGGCGGCTGGAGGGTGAGGCGCGGACGGGGGCCACGGCGGCCGTCCCGTCGTCGCGCGGCCGTGCGTCAGTTCGAGGCGACCGTCCCCGTCTCCTCGGGCGGGACCGGCGGCAGCAGCGCCGCCCGCTCCGCTACCACCCGCTCGAACGCCTCCCTCTGCGCCTGCGGCACGGGTGGCTGTGCCGGGAGCCGCACGTTCCGGGGGTTCAGCGCCTGGCCGTGGCGGCGGAGCTCGTAGTGCAGGTGCGGCGCGGTCACGACCCCGGTGGCGCCGGAGTAGCCGATGACCTGCCCCTGCTCGACCCGCACGCCGCGCCGGATCCCCGGCGCGAACCGGCTCAGGTGGGCGTACCGGGTCTCGTACCCGTTGCCGTGGTTGATCTTGACCAGGTTCCCGTACCCGCCGTTCCAGCCGGCGGAGCGGATCACCCCGTCGGCGGTGGCCAGGATCGGCGCACCGACGCCGGTCCCGAAGTCGGTGCCCAGGTGCGGGCGACTCCGCTTCAGGACCGGGTGGTAGCGCCGCCAGCTGAAGTTGGACGTGACCCGGACGATATCGACGGGATACCGACGGAACGTGAGGCGCAGCGACTCGCCCCCGTCGTCGTAGTAGTCCCCGCCGCCGCCGAGGGCGTCGAAGTGGGTGGCCGGGATCGTGTCGCCCCGGTTGACCACCTCCGCCACCAGCACCCGCGTGCTCCGGGCGCTCCCATCGGGGCGGGCCTCGCGCTCGAATACGGCGCGGTAGGTGTCCCCCGGCCGCATGTCGTGGGTGAAGTCGAGCTGCCAGCCGTACACATCGCTGGCGAGCGCCATGACCAGCTTCTGCCGGTCGGCGTAGGGGAGCCGGGCCAGCGCCCGGTGGTTCATCATGTGGGCCCAGAGACTGCCCCCGTTGGGCAGACGGCCCGCAATGCTCAGCGTGTCCATGTGGGTGGGCGTGAGGATCAGCTCGCTCCGCCAGCCCACGGAGCTCCGATGCAGGACGACCGTATTGTCGGCGTTCAGAGCCACCTCAACGGCCCTCGGCGTGCCGTCCTCGGCCCACCGGCGGACCCGGACCGGCGTTTCCGGCCGGACGCGTCTGGGATCGACCTGCTCCCTCAGCGCCAGGACCAGCTCGTTCACTTCCGCGAACGGCAGCTCGGCGCGGGCGAAGGCCTCCGAGAGCGTCTCCCCGTGCCGCACGAGCTGGGTGGTCACGAGCTCGGCGGGCGGGGCGTACACCGGCGCCAGTGTGGGCGCGGTCTCGACCGGGTCCGGGGTCTCCGGATACGCCAGCGCGGCGATCCCTGCGAACAGCAGTCCCAGGGCGCCGAGCACGACGGCCCGGATACGCGTCTTCATCGGGTTCCTGTGCATGGTCACGTCAGTCCATCTGCCTCCTGATGAAGGTGGGTATGTCGAGGTCTGTCAACTGCTGGCGCGGCATCGGACGCTCCGGCGGGCGCGGGAACGGGATGTTCTCCGCGTATCCGCCGGGCGCGGACGACCCGGACGCGGACGCCTGCACGCCCACGGCCTCCCGGCCGTAGCCGACGCCGTTCCCGCCGCCCGCAGCGGCGCCGTTCTGGCCGCCGTGGGGCCGGCCCGTGTGGCCGGCGCCCTGGGCGCCGGGGGCGGCGGGGCCGCTGTGTCCGTTCCGGCCGCCGGAGGCCGCCATGGCCCGGTCCCGGCCGAAGCTGCCGCGGAGCACGCCGCTGCCGGCCTGCTCCTCCTCCTCGACGAGCCCGGTGGCGATGACCGTGACCCGGACCTCACCCTCGCTCTCGGGCGCGTGCACCGCGCCGAAGATGATCTCGGCCTCCTCGCCGCTCGCCTCCTGGATGATCGACGCGATGGTCGTGACCTCGTCAATGGTCAGGTCCATCCCGCCGGTGATGTTGATCAGCACGCCCTGGGCGCCCTGGATCGACACGTTGTCCAGCAGCGGGCTGGAGATGGCCTCCTGCGCCGCGTCCACGGCCCGGTTCTCGCCCTCGCCGTGGCCCGTGCCCATGAGGGCGGGACCGCGGCTGGCCATGACCGTGCGGACGTCGGCGAAGTCGACGTTCACCTCGCCCGTCACGTGGATCAGGTCGCTGATCCCGCGGGTGGCGTGCAGCAGCACCTCATCGGCCTTCTTCAGCGCGTCCCGGAAGGACGTTCCCTTCCCGACCACGCTCAGCAGCCGCTCGTTCGGGACCACGATGACCGTGTCCGCCGTGCGGCGCAGCTCGGCGAGCCCCTGCTCGGCCTGCCGCATCCGCTTGCGGCCCTCGAAGAGGAACGGCCGCGTGACGACGCCGATGGTGAGCGCTCCCTGCTCGCGCGCCATCTCGGCGATGATCGGCGCGGAGCCCGTGCCCGTGCCACCGCCCATCCCGGCGGTGACAAAGACCAGGTCCGCGCCCTTCATGGCCTTCCGGACCTCGTCGCGGCTCTCCTCGATCGCCTGCCGCCCGATCTCCGGACGCGCGCCGGCGCCCAGACCGCGGGTCAGCTTCTTCCCGATCTGGATCTTGAGCTGCGACTTGGACTGCTTCAGCGCCTGGGCGTCGGTGTTCACGCTGATGAACTCCACGCCATCCAGGTCCTCGTCAATCATCCGGTTCACCGCGTTCCCGCCACCACCGCCGACGCCCACCACCTTCATCCGGGCGTTCTGTGCGGCCGCTTCCTCGAATTCGAAGATCATCATGACCACCCTCCCTCGGTTGCTGGAGTGCCGGCTCTGACCGACCCCCCGGTACACATCGTCCCACTGTCGCTGTCACCCGCTCTCACAGGCGTCCTACTCCTACTCCTACTCCTACTCCTACTCCTGACTCCGCTTCTAGAAAAACTCCTTCAGCCACTGGATCAGCTGGCCGAGCGCGCCGGGCCTCCCACCGCCGCCGGCCAGCCGGGTCTCGGCGCCGAACAGCGCCAGCCCCGTGGCCGTGGCGAACCGGGGCTTCCGGACGGCGTCGGCCAGCCCGCCCAGCTCGGTGCCGGGCGTCCCGACCCGGGCCGGAACGCCGAACACGTGGTGCGCGACGTCCACGGCGCCGGTGAGCTCGGAGCCGCCGCCGGTGAGCACGACGCCCGCGCCGAGCCCCTCGTCCTCGCCCGCCCGCTCGATCTCGGTGGCGGCCAGCTCGAGGATCTCGTCCAGCCGCTGCTCGATGATGTGGGCGATGAGCTCCCGGGCGACTTCCCGTCGCGTGCCCGGGCTCGGCCCCGGCAGGTCCACCGTCTCCCGGGGGTCGACCAGCTGGGCGGACGCGACGCCGTGCTGATCCTTTGCCCGCTCCGCCTCGGCGAACGGGATGCTCAGCCCCTTCACGAGGTCGTTCGTGATGGCCGCGCCGCCCCACGGGATCGTGGCCAGGTGCTGTGTCTTCGACTCCCGGAAGACCGCCAGCTCGGTGGTCCCGGCGCCCAGGTCGATGAGCCCGACGCCCACCTCCCGCTCGTCGTCGGTCAGGATCGCGCGGGCCGTGGCCACGGGCTCGTGGACGAACGCCTCGACCTTGTAGCCGGCGCGGCCCACGGCCTTGCGGAGGTTCGCCGCGGCCGCCGCGCCACAGGTGATGATGTAGACCTCGGCCTCGAGCCGGGTCCCGGCCATCCCCACGGGGTCGCGGATGTCCGCCTGGCCGTCGACCCGGTACTCCTGCGGCAGCACGTGCAGCACCTCGCGGTCGCTGGGCACGACGACGGCCCGGGCGACCTCGTGGACCCGCTCCACGTCGCCCGGCCCGATCTCGCCACCGCCCACCGCCACAACGCCGGTGGAGACGTTGGCGTCGATGTGGTTGCCGGCGATCCCGGTGAACACGCGGTCGGCCCGGACGCCGGCCATGAGCTCGGCCTCCTTCATGGCGCCCCGCACCGACTCCGTGGTCTCCTCCAGGTCGGTCACGACGTCGCGACGGATCCCGCCCGTCCGGGACTGGCCCACGCCGAGCACGCGGTACGCGGGGCTCCGCCCCTCCTCCACGGTGACCTCCAGCAGGACCGCGCAGGTCTTGGTCGATCCGATGTCGAGACCGGCTACGACGAACGTGCTCATCTTCTAGCTCACGGGTGTCTCGAGGAATGAAACCACGACCTGGTCGCGGAAGCGGACATCGATGCTGCGCACCTGGTCCAGCTCGCCCCGGGCCCGCAGGTCCGCGTGGGCGACCCGGAGCTGGAGCAGCTGGATCTCCGTGGGGTGCGTGGGCAGCACGGCTTCCAGCCGCTCGCCCCGGAACGCGATCCGGATCTCCCCGGGCCGGACCTGGACCTGCGAGATGCGGTCGGCCAGCTCCGGGGCCCGGACGGTCAGCGCCGTCAGCGTGGCGACCGCCGACGCGCCCGCCGGCGTCGCCACGCGTCCGGCCTCGAGCGACGCACCCACGACCACCGGCAGGTCGAGCACGATCCCGGCGGGCTCCAGCGGGAGGAGCCGGCCGGCCGCGTCCACCGGGCGGAGCCGATCATCGCCGACCAGCGCCACCGGCTGGACCTCCCGGACCTCCAGCACCACCGTGGACGGGATCCGGCGGCGGATCCGGACGTCGTCCACCAGCGGGAGCGTCAGGATGCCCGCACGCCACGCGTCGGCGTCGTCGAAGATGGTGGCGTCCCGGTCGAGGCCCGCGGCCCGGACCACGGCGTACGGCTCCATGAACCGCGTGCCGGTTACCTCCACGGTCTCCACCCGGAACGTGTCGAGCTGGCGGAGGCCGCGGGGCGCCAGCACCACGACCGCGATCGCGGCCGCCGCAATGGCGACGATCCCGGTGCGACGGGTCCAGCGACGGATGGCGTGCCTCATGATGCCTCCCCGTCGAGGTGCTCCAGCAGCGCGTGCGCGGTGCCGTGGATGTCGCCGGCGCCCATGAGGAGGCAGACGTCGCCCGGCTCCAGCGCGTCCGCCAGCGCCGTCTCCAGCCCCTCGAGCTCCGGCCGGTAGACGACCCGGGCCCCGGCCTGCCGCGCGGCGCTCGCGACCAGCTCGCCGGTCACACCCTCGATGGGCGCTTCACGGGCGGGGTAGACGTCGGTGACCCAGACGATGTCGGCGGCCGAGAGCGTGCGGCCGAACGCGCGCCACTGGTCCCGGGTCCGGCTGTAGAGGTGCGGCTGGAAGACGGCGACGAGCCGCCGGCCGCCGAACCGGTCCCGCGCCGCCTCCAGCGTGACCTCGACCTCCGTCGGGTGGTGGGCGTAATCATCGATGACGGTGATCCCGTTCGGGCTGCCCAGCACCTGGAACCGGCGCTCCACACCGTGGAACGCGGCCACGCCCCTGCGGATCGCATCGGGGTCCGCGCCCAGATGGTCGGCCACGGCGATGGCCGCGAGCGCGTTCCGGACGTTGTGCCGGCCGGGGACCGGGATCCGGTACTCCCCGGCCACGGCGTCCACCCCGACGACGCGGAACCGGGTCTCGGCGCCGTCCTGCACGAGGCCCTCGGCCCGGAGCATGGCCCGGGTGCCGGTCCCGTACGTCAGGACCCGGTCGGTCGGGAGCGACGCCAGCAGCGACTCGGCGCCCGGGTCGTCGATGCAGACGACGATGCGGCCGCCGGCCGGGACCGGCGTCAGGAACTCGGCGAACGCGGTCTTCAGGGCGTCGATATCGCCGTAGACCTCCATGTGGTCCGGCTCCAGCGTCGTGACCACGGCGATCTCCGGGCGCAGCGCGAGGAAGGAGCGGTCGTACTCGTCGGCCTCCACGACGAAGAGGTCGCCGCCGGCCCGCAGCCCGCCGCTCCACGCCGGGACACGTCCACCCACGAACGCCGTGGGGTCGAGCCCGGCCGCTTCGAGCGCCGTGGCGATGAGCGCCGTCGTGGTGGTCTTCCCGTGGGTCCCGGCCACGGCCACGACCCGGCCGGGGTTCACCAGCGCGCCCAGCGCGGCCGCCCGCTTGAGCACCGGGATCCCCCGGGCCCGCGCGGCCTGGAGCTCGGGGTGGTCCGCGGGCACCGCGGCGGTCACCACCACGGCCTGGACCCCGTCCAGGTGCGACGGGTCGTGGCCCTCGGCGACGGGGATGCCCAGCGCCTCCAGCGCCGGCGGCGCGTCCGCGGGCCGGGCATCGCAGCCGGTGGCCCTGCCGCCGGAGCGGGCCACGTACTCGGCCAGCGCGGACATCCCGGCGCCGCAGACGCCCACGAAGTGGACCGGCCCCGTCCGGGCCCGCTCCAGCAGCTCCAGCGCCGCGGCGTCGCCGGCCGTCACGAACCGGTCGCTCACGACGCCTCCACGATCCGCAGCAGGTCGTCGGCGATCCGGCGGGCGGCGTCCGGCCGCGCACGCTCCCGTGCCCGGTCGCTCATCCGGCGACGGGTCGCCTCGTCGGTCGCCAGCGCCAGGACCTCCGGCCAGAGCCGCTCC